>JAUSBL010000058.1 GCA_030658975.1 Candidatus Latescibacterota bacterium | reverse complement strand
AGACGCGGGCCTCGTGCTCCACTTTGACGTCGCTCTCGGCGATGTCCATGGTCGGGTAGGTGTCCGAACGGGCGTGCTCCCCGATGAGCAGGGCGTCGCACTCGACGCTCGTGCGGCAGCCGCGGGCGCCCTTGACGACCTTCACCAGGCCGCGGTACGACGAGCGGCCCTCGTCCTTGCTGATGCTCTTGCTCACGATGCGCGACGTGGTGTTGGGCGCCGCGTGGATCATCTTGGCCCCGGCGTCCTGGTGCTGGCCGTGGCCGGCGAAGGCGATCGACAGCACCTCGCCGTGGGCCCGCTCGCCCTTGAGCACGATGGCCGGGTACTTCATGGTCAGCTTGCTGCCCAGGTTCCCGTCGACCCACTCCACCACGGCGTCCTCGTGGGCGTGGGCCCGCTTGGTCACCAGGTTGAAGACGTTGGTCGACCAGTTCTGGATGGTCGTGTAGCGGATGCGGGCGCCCTTCATGGCGATCAGCTCCACCACGGCCGAGTGCAGCGAGTCCGACGAGTAGGTCGGCGCGGTGCAGCCCTCGATGTAGTGCACGCTCGAGCCCTCGTCGGCGATGATCAGGGTGCGCTCGAACTGGCCCATGTTCTCGGCGTTGATGCGGAAGTAGGCCTGCAGCGGCACGTCCACCTTCACGCCCTTGGGTACGTAGATGAACGACCCGCCCGACCAGGCCGCCGTGTTCAGCGCGGAGAACTTGTTGTCCCGCGTCGGGATCACGGTGCCGAAGTACTTGCGGACGATCTCGGGGTGCTCGCGCAGGCCCGAGTCCATGTCCATGAAGAGTACGCCCAGCTTCTCGAGGTCGGCTCGGATCGAGTGGTAGACGACCTCGCTCTCGTACTGCGCGGTGACCCCGGCCAGGAACTTGCGCTCGGCCTCGGGGATGCCCAGGCGGTCGAAGGTCTTCTTGATCTGCTCCGGGACCTCGTTCCAGTCGGAGGTCTGCTCGCCCTTGGGCTTGATGTAGTAGTGGATGTTGTCGAAGTCGATCTCGCCGAGCATGGCGGTGTCGCCCCACGTCGGCATCGGCTTCGCCAGGAAGATGTCGAGCGCCTGGTGGCGGATGTCGCTCATCCACTGCGGCTCGCTCTTCTTGCGCGAGATCATCTCCACCAGCTCGTGGCTGATCCCCTTCGGCGCCTTGAGGAAGTAGTCCTCGGGGTCGTGGAAGCCGTAGCGCTCGGCGTAGTTCTGGTTGATGTCGGCGATGCGGTGCTGGGTGCCGGTGCTCATGTGCGGCTCCCCTCGGCGATGCCGGCCCCGGTCTCGAGCCCGACTTCCCTGGCGATCCAGTCGTAGCCGCGGGCCTCGAGTTCGTGGGCCAGCTCGGGGCCGCCGGCGCGCACGATGCGCCCGTCCATGAAGACGTGCACGCGGTCGGGCTTCATGTAGTTCAGGATGCGCTGGTAGTGCGTGACCATCAGCACGCCGGTCGCGGAGCCGGCCGCCTTGTTGACGCCCTCGGCGACGACCTTCAGGGCGTCGATGTCCAGTCCCGAGTCGGTCTCGTCCAGCAGGGCGAAGGTCGGCTCCAGCATGAGCATCTGCAGGATCTCCAGCCGCTTCTTCTCGCCGCCGCTGAAACCGTCGTTCAGGTAGCGCGACACGAAATCCTTCGGCACCTGCAGCTCGGCGAAGGCCGCCTGCATCTGCTGGCGGAACTCGCGCACGGGCACGTCGGCGCCCCGGCGGGCCGAGACGGCCGCGCGCAGGAAGTTCGCCACTGACACCCCGGGCACCGCGACGGGGTACTGGAAGCCCAGGAACATGCCGCGGCGGGCCCGCTCGTGCGGCGGCAGGTGGTCCACCCGCTCGCCGCGCAGGAGGATCTCCCCCTCGACGCGGTAGCTGGGGTGGCCCATCAGCGCGGCCGCCAGCGTGGACTTGCCTGAGCCGTTCGGACCCATCAGGGCGTGCTTCTCACCGGCGCGGACCTCGAGGTCCACGCCCTTGACGATCTCCTTGTCTCCCACGAAGACCCGCAGGCCGCGGCAGGAAAAGACCGCGTCGCCGTTGCTGTTCATCGTCGTCAGCTCCTCTCGGCCGCGCAGGCGGCCAGCACCGGCAGCGGGGTCGTTCCCCCGCGTCCGGTGTCCGGGTGAACCACGTTTTCCGGCCACAGGGCGGTCATCTGACGCGTGACCTGCTGTTCCGTGCGGCACAGGTCGTCCATGCTGGTTTCTTCCAGCACGTGCGAAACCCGCGCTTCGAGGTGCCGCCACACCGAACGGACGCCGCAATCCCCGAGGTGGGGACAGCCGGGATCGTTCGGACGGGCCGGCGTGCAGTCGCCGCCGTCCAGCAGCGGACGGCCCAGGGCCTTCAGAACGGCCGCCACGCTGATCTGCGCCGCGGGACGCGCCAATTCATAGCCGCCGTGCCGCCCGCGGGCGGCCACGACCACGTCACCCCGCCGCAGGCGGGCCAGCAGCTTGGCGACCGTCGGCTCCGGCAGGTGCTCCCGCGCCGCGAGATCGGCCAGCGTCAACTGCCCGGCGGCGCGGGCCAGGCAGGTCACCAGGCGCAGGGACTGGTCTTCCGCTTTTGATATCTTCATGACTGACAGCACTTTCCGTGAATGGAGCTGATTCTCGCCTCCCCAGGATAAATACAAATCTCTTTTTGTCAAGATTATGGCGGAATGTTTCTCGGAAGGGCTCCGAGGGACCGCACGGGCTGCGGCGTCGCCGAACGGAAGGGAACCCGGGAGGTCCGCCTTGCCTGGGCAGGCAAAGTCCCTATCATGGAGCGGCGCCCATAGCGCGCGAAGTCCACCCCGGCCGTCCCGAAGCCAGCAGGAGTCGACATGCCGCTCGCCGTCAACGCGACCGTGATCCACCGCAGCGAGGTCACCCACGGCCTGTTCATCGTCCGCGTGCGGCCCGACGCCGGCGTGCCGGACTTCAAGGCGGGCCAGTACGCGGTGCTCGGGCTGCCGGGCTCCGCGCCGCGCGTGCCGTTCGCCGACCCCGAGGACCCGCCGGCCGATCCGGACAAGATGATCCGCCGCGCCTATTCGATCGCCTCGGGCAGCATCGAGAAGGATTTCCTGGAGTTCTACGTCGCGTTCGTCTCCGGCGGCGCCCTGACCCCGCGCCTCTACGCGCTGCAGGAAGGCGACCGCGTGTTCGTGGGCGACCGCGTCGTGGGGATGTTCACGCTCTCGGACGTGCCGGCCGGCAACGATGTGATCTTCGTGGCGACCGGCACCGGTCTGGCGCCCTACGTCTCGATGCTGCGCTCGAACTACGCCTTCCACGCCGGCCACCGCACCGTGGTCTTCCACGGCGCGCGCCACAGCTGGGACCTCGGCTACCGCGGCGACATGGAGTCCCTGGCCGCCCACCACGACAATTTCACCTACGTGCCGGCGATCAGCAGCCCCGACGAAGAGACGGACGAGTGGACCGGCCTGACCGGCCGCGTGACCGCCTTCTTCGAGGACGATACGGCCGAGGTGATCCTGGGCGCGCCGCTGGACCCCGCTCGGGTCAGCGTGTTCCTGTGCGGTAATCCCGACATGATCACCGGCATGATCCGGATGCTCGAGGGCAAGGGGTTCCGCGAGCACACCCGCAAGCAGCCGGGCAGCATCTTCGTCGAAAAGTACTGGTGAGCCCCCGCCGGCCGGCGCTCAGTCCTGCGGGCCGTACTCGGGCACCTGCCCCCGGGCGTGGTGGTACTTGGGCGAGTCGATCTCCTGCACCCGCCGCAGATACTCCTGGTCGGTGATCTCCGTGCGCCAGCGCCCGGCCAGTTTCGCCGCGCCGATCCCCCCGAAGAACACCAGCAGGACCGCCGCGGCGAAGACCGCGGGCCGCACGCGGCGGCGCCAGGGGGCCGGCCCGCGCACCTCCAGCGCGCCGGGTGCGGGGCAGTTCGTCACGCACTCGAGGCAGCCGGTGCATTCGGGCGAAGTGACCGTGCGGCCGAGGTCCACTGCGAGGTAGGACGGGCAGACGGCGGCGCAACGCCCGCAATTGGTGCAGTCCGGCGCCGAGCGCACGACCTTCAGCGGCGAGAAGCGGGACAGCACGCCGAGCAGCGCGCCGTAGGGGCAGAGGTACCGGCACCAGAAGTACGGCACCAGGAACGAGAGCAGGGCCAGACCGCCCAGCACCCAGGCGGTGGTCGGCGACATCCGGGTGAAGAAGTGCAGCATCTTGATGTCGGCGATCCGGTTGTAGGGCGAGTCGATGAACAGCGCGACCGACGCCAGCGTCATCTGCAGGAACACGGCGAACAGGAAGTACGCGATCAGGACGTACTTGAGGCTCATCAGGCCCAGGTCCAGCCAGCGCGGCAGCTTGACGCGCCGCCGCAGGACGAGGTGGGAAGCGCGCGCCAGGGCCTCGCTGAGCGTGCCCACGGGGCACAGCCAGGAACAGAAGGACTTCTTCAGCAGGAGCGCCGACAGGCAGATCAGGCCCAGCAGCACCAGACCCGCGGGATGGACCATCGAGAAGCCACCGCCCGCCAGCCACTGGCGCAGGCTCAACAGGGCCGAGATGGGCAGGAAGCCCTCGACGCCGGGCGGCCGCGCGCCGGCGATCCGGCCCGCCTCGAGGTTCGCGACCCAGTTCGCGAACTGCACGCCGATGACGACGATCACCAGCAGGGTCAACAGTTGCACACCGGTGCGCAGCAGGAAGGGGCGGCGGGGCCTGCCGCGCAGCACCATCCGGGAACGCGAGCGGCGCGTGACTGCGGGGTCGACGTCAGGCCGGTGGGGCATCTCCGGACACCACTTTCAGATCGAGGTCCACGACGCCGGCGGCCATCTCGGCCACCGAACGCTCGCGCAGCATGGTCTGGATGTGCTCGCGCAGGCGGCCCCAGGCGCCGTGCAGGGCGCAGGGATGCGCGTCGTCGCAGGCAGCCAGTCCGAGCAGGCAGTTCTGGCCCCAGTCGGAACCTTCGGTCGGGGCGACGACCTCCAGCAGGCGGATCTGCGCGGCCGGACGGGCCAGCGCGTAGCCGCCGCCGGGACCCGGCCGGCTCACCACGACGTCGGCCTGAACGAGGCGGTTCATGATCTTGGCCACCATCGGCAGGGACACGCCGAGGCGTTCGGCGAGCTTGGCGTTGGGCACCAGGGTGTCGTGTTCCGCAAGGACGACGGCGGCGTGCAGGGCGTAGCGGGTCTCGAGTTTGAACACGGGCGACCTCCGGTGCGGGCGTATTCCATACCAATTGATAATCATTTGAGGGCCGGCGGTCAAGTTCCGGAAACCCGACCGATCCCCTTGGTGTTGCTTGTTCCCCGTGTCATCGGTGGTTATCATGTCGGTCGCCGCCCCGTGGCGACCGACCGCACATCCGCGCCCCGAAACGCTCGTTCACGTCATCACGGCGGCCTATCCGGCCGCACCCTCCAACCCGGACGGTGACCGTGACCCGCTTCTTCAAGTTCCCGCTCATCCGCGTGCTCGCCTCGCTCAAGTTGAGCATCGCGCTGCTGGTGATCTTCGCCGTGGCCATCGGCAAAGCCACCTTCCTGGAATCCAGCTACGGGGCCATCGGCGCCCGGGCTCTGGTCTACGGCACGCGCTGGTTCGAACTGGTGCTCGTGCTGCTCTGCCTGAACCTGCTGCTGGTGCTGTTCAAGAACCTGCCCTACCGGCCGCGCCAGACCGGCTTCGTGCTCGTCCACATCTCGATGATCTGGATCCTGATCAGCGCGGGCATCACGCGCTACTTCGGGCACGAGGGCGTCATGCCGATCCGCGAGGGCTCGTCCACCGACTTCATCTGGTCGCGCGAGACCTACCTGCAGCTCGAAAGCGGCGGCGAGACGGCGAAGTTTCCGGTGCAGCTGTACGCGCCCGGCAAGCAGGACATCGCGCACACGGTCAAGCTGGGCGGACAGAAGTACCGGCTGTCGGTGCAGGAATACTGGCCCCACTTCTCTCACACCTACCAGCCCGCCGACACCGGGCCCGCCGCCCTCAAGATGACGACCGTGGGCGAGTCGGGCCCCGAGGCGCTCGTGCTCGTGGCCGGCAAGCCGCAGCGGGTCGCCGGCACGACCCTGCAACTGGTCGAGGGCGAGCCCGGGTCCGGCGGAGCCGGCCTGGTCTTCACCCGCGCCCCCGACGGCGCCGTCACCGCGCGCCCGTCGCAGCCCATGCAGCGCATGGACATGGCCAGCGGCGAGATCGAAGCCGAACTGCCCGCCGGCGAGAACTTCCCGGTCGAGGAGCTCGAGCTCTACCGCGTGGTGGGCGGCGGCTTCCAGTTCGTGCTGCAGGAGGTCATCCCGCACATCCAGCTGAAGCCGGCCCCGAGCCAGGACGAGCACGATCCCGCGGCCGCGCGCATCGCCGTGACCGGCCCCCAGGGCGTCGCGACCGAGACCGTGGTCTACAAGGACGACGGCCGCGGCGAAGAGATCGACCTCGGCGGCCGGCCGGCCCGCGTCGCGCTGGGCTCGGTCAAGATGCCCCTGCCCTACAGCCTCCACCTGGACGACTTCCTGCTGGTGAACTACCCGGGCAGCCGCAACCCCGCCAGCTACGAGAGCCACGTGCGGCTCATCGACCAGGAGAAGGGGATCAACGGCCGCCCGGTGCGCATCTACATGAACAACCCCCTGACCCACCGCGGGCGCAAGCACTTCCAGTCCTCGTACGACACGGACGAGAGGGGCACCGTGCTGTCGGTGAACTACGATCCCGGCAAGTGGCCGACCTACCTCGGCTACATCCTGATCTCGCTGGGATTCGTGCTGATCTTCGCCCGGGACCTCATCTGGCCCCAGAAATCCGAAGCCGACGACACCAGGAGGACGCGATGACCCGGCGTCACCTTGCCCTTTGCGCCGCCCTGCTCGCCCTGGCCTGCACGGTCCCCGCTGCCCGGGCGCAGCAGCACGATCACGATCACGATCATGAACACGACCACGCCCCGGCCGCGGCGCCGCAGCTGAACTTCCTGGGCGACGAGAACCGCGCCCTGTGCGAGTCGCTGATCATGCAGGACTTCCGCGGCCGCATGAAGCCGCTGGACACCCAGGCCCGCGAGCTCTCGATGAAGATCACCAAGCGGGAGAGCTTCGAGGGCTGGGAGCCCATGGACCTCTACATGTCCTGGCTGGCCAACCCGGAGTTCTGGTTCGAATACCCCGTGCTGGCGGTGCGCTTCCCCGGGCTGAAGTCGCTGCTGGGAGTCGCGCCGGAGACGCGCTGGGTCAGCGCCAGCAGCCTGCTGAACGGCAACCAGTACGTGCTGGGCGAACCGGTGCGCGAAGCCCTGCGCACGCCGGACCGCGAACGCACGAAGCTGCAGCGCCAACTGCTGCTGTTCGACGAGCGCTTCAACATCTTCTGGGACGTGCTCAACGGCGGCAGCCTGCGCCTCTACCCCATCGCCGGCGATCCCGCGCACACCTGGACCGACTTCACCGGGCTGCTCGAGCAGCCCCGCTCCGAGTGGGCCGACCGCAGCCGCGAGGCCATGGACCGCCTGCTGTCGGGCCTGCGGTCGGGCGACCAGCAGCGCATCCGCGCCGGCCTGGAGGCCACCTCCGCGCTGCAGCACCAGTACGGGGCCGACGTGCTGCCGAGCGCCGGCGCCCTGAAGGCGGAGTTGTGGCTGAACAAGACCCACCCGTTCCGCAACGTGACGATGCCCTACCTGGCGGCCTTCGCCGTGCTGCTGTTCGCCTTCTTCTGGAGCCTGGCGCGCCGCGGCGGCCAGCCCTATCACCGACGCCACCCCCTGTACCTGACGGGCATGATCCTGTTCGTCGGGTCCCTGCTGTTCCACCTGTACGCGTACGTGCTGCGCTGGATCGCTTCGGACCGCGCCCCCCTGAGCAACGGCTACGAGTCGCTCATCTTCATCGCGCTGGCCACCGCCATCGCCGGCCTGATCTTCGAACTGCGTGACCGGCGCGGCTCGTCGGCGGGCGTATCGGCGCTGCTGACCGCGGTGATCCTCGCGGTGGCCATGCTCTCGACCTTCGACCCGGCCATCGGGCCGCTGGTGCCGGTGCTCGCCTCCTACTGGTTGAACATCCACGTCACCATCATCACGGGCAGCTACGGCTTCCTGGGCCTGGGCTCGCTGCTGGGCGGGCTGAGCCTGGTCCTCTTCCTGCTGAAGAGCCCGCGCCGCCCGCAGGTGCGCGAAGCCATCATCAAGCTGGACCGCCTGCTGTTCCGCGTGCTGGTGACCGGCGTGGGCCTGCTCAGCGTCGGCACGCTGCTGGGCGGCGTGTGGGCCAACGAGTCCTGGGGCCGCTACTGGGGCTGGGACCCGAAGGAAACCTGGTCTCTGGTGACGATCCTGGTCTACGCCACGGTCCTGCACTTCCGCTGGATCCCGGCCATGAACCGGCCCTGGGTGCTGGCCACCGGGGGCTTCGCAGGCGTCGCCTCGGTCGTGATGACCTACTTCGGCGTGAACTACTTCCTGTCGGGCCTGCACAGCTACGCGCAGGGCGATGCGATCGCGGTGCCGAGCTGGGTCTACATCGGGACGCTGCTGATGCTGGGGCTGATCGTGGCCTCGTACTTGAGCGACCGTTTCCGCCGCTGGGAGTAGCACAACGAGCGGTGACAGGGGACGCGCTCCGGGCACATCGTGTGCCCGGAGCGCTTGGCTTTCCGGCCCTTCCGCCATCCTGGCTTCAGGGCCTTCAAGACACCCCTGTCACCGCTCGTTGTGCAGATCCAAGTTCAAGAGCAGCAGGAAGATGAGGCAGGGATAATTTCGTGGCCATGGCCTGGCATTTATCATAAGACAATAAATACTCATCGAGATCCGGACATTGCAGCGGCACTGGAAAACACGATTTCAATGCTGCGCAAACGTGTGGTAGGTTGCACGCCCAAGCCGAGTGTCACCCGGGGCGTGCGGCGCCCCCCCTGCACCTGAAGGAGGCGCGATGACAAGGACCCGAGCGGCGATCCTGTTCGCCGGCGCGGCGACCCTGCTGCTGGCCGGCCCGGCCGCGGCTGGCGGTTTCAACATCTACGAGGCCGGCGCCCGGGCCACCGCTCTGGGTGGCGCGTTCACCGCCACGGCGGACGACGGCTCGGCCATCTTCTACAACCCCGCGGGCCTGGCCTTCCTGGACGGGATGGCCTTGGACCTCAACCTCATGCCGGTCATCCCGTCGTCGGAGTTCACCGGCGCGCTGCGCCCCGACGGCAGCTACGCCACCGGCAAGACGGTCGACCAGTCCTTCCCCATCCCGGGAGCCTACTGGTACCGCAACACGGGCGACCTGACCTTCGGCATCGGCCTGTCGGCGCCCTTCGGCCTGGGCGTCGAGTGGGCGGACCCCGAGGCCTGGGTCGGCCGCCGCGCGAGCTACGACGTCGACCTGGCGACAGTCTACGTCACCCCGGCGCTGAGCTGGAAGGTCGAGGAGACGGTCGGCATCGCGTTCGGCCTGGACATCGCCCACGCCGACATCCAGCTGAACAAGCGCTCGGCGACCCTCTTCGGCGCCAACCCCGAGAACGACCCCAACGTCGACGTGCTGGACGCCAGCATCGAGGGCACCAGCCGCATCAACGTGACGCCCATGATGGGCCTGATGATCAAGGCCAGCCCCAAGGTCACCTTCGGCGTGATGTACCACCACCAGAAGAAGATGGAAGTCCGCAACGGCAAGCTGACGCTGACCAACGTCGCGCCCGCCGCGCTCACCGCCACCGTCGACGCCCAGATCGCCGCGCTCGGCGGCGCGGAGCACGACGGTGTCGCCGACCTGAAGCTGCCCCACATCCTCGCCGTGGGCGTGGCCTACCAGGCCACCGAGAAGGCCCGCGTCGAGTTCGACGCCGTGCACTTCGGCTGGGGCTACTTCGACGAGCTGGTCCTGGACTTCGAAGGCGTCGCGCTCGACCAGACGATCCGCGAGGACTACGAGGACGTGCTGCAGCTGCGCTTCGGCGCCCAGTACCAGGTCACGCCGAAGCTGCTGGCCATGGCCGGCTACGTGCGCGACGAGAGCCCGCAGCCTGTCGGCTCGATGAGCCCCCTGCTGCCGGACGCCAGCCGCAACGACTACTCGTTCGGCCTGCAGCTGCGCGCCACCGAGCGGGTCACGCTGACCGGCACCTACATGGGCGTGAACTTCGAGGAACGCTCGAACGTCGAAAACGGCGTCCAGCAGTCGTTCGAGACCGAATTCAACCCCGCCGGCAGCTACGATTCCTACGCCCACATCTTCGGCGTCGGCATCGGCTACCGCTTCTAGGAAAGGAGGACCGCGATGAACAAGCACACCACGACCCGGGCGAAGATCACGGCGACCGCCGTCGTCCTGCTGGCCCTCCTGGCCGCGGGCTGCGGCGTCGAGACCCCTGAGCCGGTGGAACTGACCTACGTGCAGCCGACCGGCGAGGCGATCTTCTCCAACTACGTGGCCATCGGCAACAGCCTCACCGCCGGTTTCATGGACGGCGGCCTGGTCATGAACGGGCAGGTCAACTCCTACCCGCAGCTCATCGCCTCGGCGCTGGGCTACCCCGCGGGCTCGTTCATGCAGCCGCTGATCGCGATGCCCGGCATCGGCAGCACGACCCTCGTGGACGCCAACTACGCGGCCGGCGTGCTGCACTCCGACGGCGCAGGGATCGCGGTGGTCGACTCGACGCTGCGCACGGACATCCCGAGCACGTTGTTGCTGACCGCCCGGTGGCCGGTGGCCTACCAGAACCTGGGCGTGCCGGGCGCGACGCTGTCCGACGGCCTGAACGCCACCAGCTCGGCCAACAGCCAGTCGCCGGGCAACTCGTACTTCGACTTCGTCCTGCGCAACAGCGTCTTCGGCGGCGTGGTCATGTGCGACCAGGCCGCGTCGCTGGAGCCGACCCTGGTCACCTGCTGGCTGGGCAACAACGACGCCCTCGGCGGCGCCATGAGCGGCGAGCCGGTCCTGGGCGTGAACGTGACGCCGCCGGCGGCCTTCGCCGTGATGTACGAGGCGCTGCTCGACCGCATCACCGACAAGGTGTTCGCCCGTACCGGCTTCGAGCCGGTCATCATCACGGCCAACGTGCCGGACATCGCCAGCACGCCCTACTTCATGCCCAAGGCGACGTTCCGGGCCATGGCCGGCCTGCCGGGGCCCGACACGCTCCCGGACGCCAATCTGTTCGGGGAAGCGGACGTTGTCTACGTGCGCTTCCCGACCTTGAGCTACCTCTCGCCTCCGATCAACGGCAGCCTGCCCATTCCCGAGGAGTACACCCTGGACATCGCCGAAACCGCGGTCGTGCAGGACGCGGTCACGGGCTTCAACGCGGCCATCGCCACGGCCGTGGACGAGCGCGACCATGTCCACCTCTACGACGCGCACGCCGCCCTGGCGGCCCTGACTCCGGGCCAGGCCACGCACTTCCTGGCCCTCGTGGGTTCGGGTCTGCCGCCGGCCTCTGCCGCAGCGACGACCTACTTCTCCCTGGACGGCATCCACCCGAACAACCGCGGCTACGGCTACGTGGCCAACGGATTCATCGCCACGATCAACGAGGCGCTGGACGCCTCGATCCCGAGCATCGACCTGGCCGGCCTGACCTGGGACCCGACCTACGGGGTCCCCATGAACGAGAAGGCGGCCGCCGGCCTGAGCCCCGAGGCGGCCAGGGCCATGGACGCCATCTTCCGCTAGCGGGGATCATCCCGCGACGGCGCAGGGCGGGGACGCGAGCCCCCGCCCTGTTCATTTCGGCACGGGCGGGGGGGTCATTTCCCGTGCCAGCGGACCGGCGATGTTGTAGCTTGGGTGCCGGCGGACGACCAAGGGAGACCCACACGTGCGATCCTACGGGACGGGACAATCGAGCGGCCTGAGCTTCGGCCCTGCGCTGACCCCCACGGTCCGGGCGCTGCTGGCCGCCAACATCTCGGTGTTCGTGCTGCGCTGGCTGCTGGGCGACGGCGCGACCCGCTACTCGTTCGACCACTTCTTCGGGCTGGTGCCCCGCGAGGCCCTGGACCGGCTGCACCTGTGGCAGTTCGTGACCTACATGTTCCTGCACCAGAACTTCTGGCACCTCTTCTTCAACATGTTCCTGCTCTGGATGTTCGGCTCGGAGATCGACTCCCAGTGGGGCAAGCGCGCCTTCCTGCGCTACTACCTGTTCACCGGGATCGGCGCGGGCCTGGTCTACGTGCTGCTGATGCCGCGTATCGAGCCGGCCACCGCGGCCATCCCGCTGATCGGCGCCTCGGGCGCCGGCTACGGCATCCTGACCGCCTACGGCCTGCTCTACCCCGAGCGCCGCGTGCTGCTGTGGTTCCTGATCCCGATCAAGGTGAAGTGGTTCGTGATCGGCCTGGGGATCTTCGAACTGCTGGCGACCAGGACCCCGTCGAGCGTGGGACACCTCGCCCACCTCGGGGGCATCCTGTTCGGCGTGCTCTACCTCAAGGTCGGCGACCGTCTCTGGCGGCGGTTCACCCGCGCGCGCCGCCGCAACCGGGCCCGCGGCCGCTTCCACGTCCTGGACGACGCGCCGCCGCCGGCGTCCGGAACCGCCCCCGGGCCCGAGCCCCGCGACGAGATCGACCGCCTGCTGGAGAAGATCTCCCGCGAGGGCCTCGCCAGTCTCACCGAGCAGGAGCGCGAGACGCTGCGCCGGGCCAGCCGCAAGAACTGACGAACACCGCCGACCGCCGAGGTGCCGCGTGAAGAACCTGCTGTGGCTGCTGCTGCTGAAGCTGCGCCTCTACCCGCACATCTACTTCACCTACAGCCCGTTCAAGATCTACGAGTTCGCCGAGCTCACGCGCGGCCTCGCCTGGCGGGGCGACGAGCGGGTCCTGGACATCGGCTGCGGGACCGGCAACCACACCCTGCTGCTCGGCCGGCGCTGCGGACACGTCACGGGCCTGGACGTCGATTCCGGCTTCGTCGCGCGGGCGCGCTGGTTCGCGCGCCACATGCCGGGACGCGTCCGGGCGGACTTCCTCGACGTCCCCCTCGAGCAGGCGGGGTTCGCGGACGACAGCTTCGACCGCGTCTTCAGCATCTGCGTGCTCGAGCACATCCCGGACCACGTGGGCGTCCTGCGGCACGCCCACCGCATCCTCAAGCCGGGCGGCGAGATGGTCTTCTCGGTGGATTCGCTCGAGGCGATCACCGACGCCGCCCTCGTCGAGCGGCACCGGCGCGAGCACGCCGTGCAGCACTACTACCGTCGCGACGAACTGCGCGACCTCCTGCTGTCCATCGGGTTCCGGGACGTCGTGGTGGAGCCCGTCTTCAGGAGCCCGTTCGCCGTGGCGCTGTTCCGCCGGGGGATCGAACACGGCTTCAACTTCGGCCGGCTGCGCACGGCCGGCCTGACGCGGCGCTTCTTCCGGGAAGAGGCGGCCTGCCCGCCGGACGGACCCGGGCTGTTCCTGATCGCCCGCGCCGTCAAACCGCGGTGAGGGGAGCCATGGGCGAGCGCGACCTCGGGCGGATCGGGTGCGGGACATGAAGCCGGCGCTGTCGATCATCATCGTCAACTGGAACACGCGCGACCTGCTCGGCCCGTGCCTGGCTTCCCTGGACGCCGCCCTGGCCGGCCTGCCCGCGCAGACCTACGTCGTGGACAACGGATCGTCGGACGGTTCGGCCGCTTTCGTCCGGCGCGAATTCCCCTGGGTGGAACTCGTGGACGCCGGCCGCAACCTGGGCTTCGCGGCCGCCAACAACCTCGTGCTCGGTCGGGCGGCCGGCTCGACGGTCCTGCTGCTGAACCCGGACACGGTCTGCCGGCCCGGGTCGCTCGCCGCGCTGCACGCCTTCCTCGCCGCCACGCCGCGGGCGGGAGCGGTGGGGCCCACGCTGACCGACACCGACGGTGCGCCCACGATCACCTACGGCAACCTGCCCTCGCCGCGCTACCACCTGCTGGAACTGCTGGGACCCTACCGGCGCCGCTGGCCGCCGTGCCTGCGGCGGGTGACGTTCACCCGGGTCCCGGACGTCGGCGACGGGACGCGCAAGGTCGGCTACGTCGCCGGCGCCTGCATGATGATCGCGGCCGACGCGCTGCGGGACGTGGGCACGCTCGACGAGCGGTTCTTCCTGTACTTCGAGGAGACGGATTGGTGCGCCCGCGCCGCGGGACTGGGATGGGACGTCTACCACGTCGCCGGCGTCGAGGTCGTCCACCTGGAGGGACGCGCCGCCGCCCGCGCCGGCGACTTCGCGCTGGCGCAGTTCCAGCACTCCTACCGGCTGTTCGTGGCGAAGCACCGCGGCGCCCGGCAGGTGCCGCTGTTCCGCGCGGTGATGTTCCTGGAATACGGGCTGAAGGGCGCGGCCCGCCGCCTGCTGGCGCTGCGTCCGGGCCCGGGGCGCGCCCGGAACGCGGCCCTCGCCGACATCTTCCTGCGCCAGGCCCGCCTGCAGTTGCGGGGCGACGTCGCGCCGACGCCGCCCCGCTGAGCCCTAACCCGGCGTGATGATCGTCAAGTACGCGGCGCCGCCTTCACCGGCGCCGCCGCCGGAGGAACCTGCCTCGCCCCCGGACCCGGCGTCGCCCGCGCCCCGGGTCGACCGGCGCCGCCCGCCGCGGCGGCCGCGTCGGCGGGGCCGGGACGCGGTTTCCGCGCCTCCGTCGACGGGCG
>JAUSBL010000054.1 GCA_030658975.1 Candidatus Latescibacterota bacterium | reverse complement strand
GGCGGGCCGGCCGCCGCCGCAGGCCACGTTGCGCGCCGCCCCGCCCACGGCGCGCACGCCGGCCTGGTAGGGATCGCGCAGGCCTACCAGGGGGTTGCCGTCGACGCTGACCGCCACGCCCAGGACGCTGCCCGGCACCGGGGCCACCACGCCCGCGTCGGCCTCGCCGGGGCGCAGGACGGTGCAGCCGCGCACCTCGGGATCGTAGTGCCGGTAGAGGTGCTCGCGCGAGGCGGCGTTGAGGTGCCCCATCAGGCGCACCCACTCGCCGGCGATCTGCGCGTCGGGGGCCTCGGCCGCGCGGGCGGGCGCGGGCTCCGGCGGCGGCGCCGGCGCCTCCGCGCGGGCGTAGGCGATGCCGCAGGTGACCGTCGCGACCGGCGCCTCGCAGAGCACGCGGTCGCCGTGGCGCAGCCGGTAGATCCCGTCGGTGGTGGCGCTGCCGATGCGCCGCGCGCAGGCCCCCTCGTAGAGGTCCGGCAGGGCGAAGTCCTCGTTGTAGACCTTCAGCACCTCGGCCGTGAAGCGGGCCGGCACGGCCAGGCCGTAGCGTTCCTGCGTCTCGGAGCAGGCGATCACGCGCGCGGGCACGTCCACGCCGGAGGTGTGCACCAGGGCCAGGTCGACGTCGCAGCCGAAGCCGCCGGCGTCGGCCAGCTCGCTGGTGACGCAGCTGACGCCGCCCGCGCCGAGGTCCTTGAAGCCGACGACGATCCCGCGCTCGCGCGCCAGGCGCAGCACCTCGCGGTTGGCGACGGTCAGCACGCGCTTCAGGAACGGGTCGGGCACCTGCACCGAGCCCTTGTTCTCCACGGCCGCGCCGGCGTCCAGGGTCGCCGAGGCGAAGGCGGCGCCGCCCATGCCGCTCCAGTCGGTGGGCTTGCCGACCAGGATCAGGTCGTAGGGTTCCTCGCGGGCCTGCGGCGGCACCGCGGAGTGGGTGATGTGGTCGGCCGGCACCAGACCCAGGGCCACCACGTTCACCAGGCAGTTGTCGTCGAAGGAAGGATGGAAGTAGACGTCGCCGCCCAGGTTCGGCACGCCCAGGGCGTTGCCGTACTCCCAGATCCCGGTGACCACTTCGCGCGCGATGTCCAGGCGGTGCGCCCCGCCCTCCCCCAGCGGCCAGCCGAAGCGCAGCGGGTCCAGCACGCCGATCACTTCGCCGCCCATGCAGTAGACGTCGCGCACGATGCCGCCGATGCCGGTGGCCGCCCCCTCGACGGGCATGACCTGGCTGGGGTGGTTGTGGCTCTCGTGGGCGATGATGACGCCCCAGCGCACGCCGTCGACGGTGCCGAAGTCCACGATGCCCGCATCCTCGACCGGGCCCACGATGACGTTGCTGCCGGTGGTCGGCAGGAATTCCTTGAGCGTGGGCCGGCTGCTCTTGTAGGAGCAGTGCTCGCTCCACATGGTGTCGAACAGGGTCAGCTCGGTGAGCGTAGGGTCGCGGCCGAGCAGTTCCCGGACGCGGCGGGCTTCGGAGGCGCTGAGGGTCAGGGCGTGGGCGCGCAGCGCCCCGACGAGCGCCGCGTCGCCGAGGGCGGCGACGGCGACGACGTCGAAGGAGGGGTCGCGGGTCATGCCTGCTCCTATCGATCCTACGCTTGTTCCAGGGTCCTGGCGAACAGCTGACCGACGTGGCGCCGGTGCCAGGCGGGATCGAAGCAACGGTCCAGCTCGGCGGGCGGCAGCAGGGCCGTCACGGCCGGGTCCCGGGCCAGGGTCTCGCGGAAGTCGGCGTCCTGCTCCCAGACGCGCATCGCGCAGCGCTGCACCGCGGCGTAGGCGTCCTCGCGCGAGGCGCCGGCGCGCACCAGGGCCAGCAGCACCGTCTGGCTGTAGACCATCCCCCGCACGCGGTCCATGTTCTCGAGCATGCGCCCGGGGAAGACCACGAGCCCCGCGACCAGCCAGGTCATCTTCTGCAGCATGTAGTGCAGGACGTGGCAGGCGTCGGGGAAGATGATCCGCTCGACGCTGCTGTGGCTGATGTCGCGCTCGTGCCAGAGCGCGACATTCTCCATCGCGGTGTGGGCGTAGCCGCGCAGCAGCCGGGCCAGGCCGGTGATCCGCTCGCTGACGATGGGGTTCTTCTTGTGGGGCATCGCCGAGGAGCCCTTCTGGCCCGCGGCGAACGGCTCTTCGACCTCGTGGACGTCGGTGCGCTGCAGGTTGCGGATCTCGACCGCCATCTGCTCCAGCGTCGCGCCGGCCAGGGCCAGCGCCGTCAGGAAGGCCGCGTGGCGGTCGCGCTGCAGCACCTGCGTCGCCACCGGGGCGACCGCCAGGCCCAGACGCCGCATGGTCTCGGCCTCGACCTCGGGGTCGAGGTGCGCCATGGTCCCCACCGCGCCGGAGATCTGCCCGACGGTGACCTCCTCGATGGCCGCGTCCAGCCGCCGCAGCGCGCGCCGCAGGGCCGCCCAGTACACCAGCAGCTTCAGGCCGAAGGTGGTGGGCTCGGCGAGGATGCCGTGGCTGCGCCCGACCATCACGGTGTCCTGGTGCTCGAGCGCGCGGGCCTTGACCGCGTCCATCAGCCCGGCCAGGGCCGCCCGCAGCGCCAGGCCCGACTCGCGCAGCTGGACGGCGAAGGCCGTGTCGACCAGGTCCGAACTGGTCATCCCCTCGTGGACGTATCGCGCCTCGGGCCCGATGTGCTCGCCGAGGTTCGTCAGGAACGCGATGACGTCGTGCTGGACGGTTTCCTCGATCTCCAGGACCCGCGCCTCGTCGAAGGCGGCCCGCTCGCGGATGAGCCGGGCCGCCGCGGGGGGGATCTCGCCGCGGTCGGCGCGGACCTCGCAGACGACGACCTCGACCTCCTGCCAGATCTCGAGCTTGCGGCGGTTCGACCAGATGGCGCGCATGGCCGGGGTCTCGTAACGGGAAATCACGCCCCACCTCGCTCCCGGGGTTCGAGAGTAGACAAAACACGTGTTATCAACATCTTGCAGCCCTCTCCGTCGTGACCTCGACGGGGGACGAACGGGCAGACGGGTCCGGACCCGCGCAACATAACCGATCGTTTCGGGGAAGGGAAGCGGGTTTCGGGGCGGTCAGGAGGCCGCGTTGCGCCGCCGCTGCGGGTCTTCCTCCAGGATGATCGTCCCGGAGAAAGCGCGGCCCTCGCGGATGGCCGTGAACTCCAGCCGCGTGCCGACCTTGGCCTCGTAGACCAGCCGGTTGAAGGTGTCGACGTCGGCCAGCTCGATGCCGTTGATCGTCAGCAGCACGTCGTACGGGACCAGCCCCGCCTTGGCCGCCGGCGAGCCCGTCGTCACGTCGCGCACGACGAAGCCGCGGGCCTGGTCCATGCCCAGCGCCTTGGCGATGGCGTCGTTGACCGGCAGGATGCCGAAGCCGACGTAGGCGCGGCGGAAGTAGCCGTACTGGTCCACCTCGCGCAGGATCCAGCGGGCGCGGTCGATGGGCACGGCGAAGCCCAGGCCGATGCTGCCGCCGCTCTCGGAGAAGATGAAGGTGTTGATGCCGACGACCTCGCCGCTGCTGTTGACCAGCGGGCCGCCGCTGTTGCCGGGGTTGATGGCCGCGTCGGTCTGGATCATGCCCAGGAAGATCTGCTGGTCCGACCCGGTGCGCTTGATGTCGCGGTTGACGGCGCTGACCACCCCGACGGTCACCGTCGGCTGCGTGTCGGCCAGCAGGTAGCCGAAGGGCGAGCCGATGGCGATGGCCCACTCCCCGATGAACAGGCGCGTCTCCTCGGCGGCCATGACCGCCGTCGGCAGATTGGGGGGCGCGTCGCCGGCGATCTGCAGCAGCGCCAGGTCCCAGGTCGGGACCATCTCCAGGACGTGGGCCGTGTACTGCCGGCCGTCGTGGAGCGAGACGAGCAGTTCGTCCGCGTTCTCGACCACATGGACGTTGGTCAGGATGTGGCCCCGCTGCGAGACGATGACGCCCGAGCCCAGGTTCGAGACGTCCTGGCGGAAGGCGCGCTGCGGGAACATGCCGGGGTAAAAGCGCTCGAAGTACTCCCAGCCGCGCGGGGCGAGCGTGCGCGTGACCGTCCGGTGCTGGATGGCGTTGATGCTGACCACGGCGGGCGCGACCCGCTCGGTCGCCGTGACGATGGCGTTGCGCCGCCCCTGCTCGATCGCGGCCGGCGAGCCGACGGGGACCTCGCGCACCACGACCGTGTCGCGGCCGCCCCCGACCGTCGCGGGCGCACCGGTCCGGCGGCCCAGCAGGAAGGCCGACCCCAGCAGCAGGCCGAACAGCAGGCCGATGACGACGCCGGTCCAGACGGGAGCCTTGCGCACGGTTCACCTCCGGGGCGCGCGGCGGCGCGCGTTCCCGTTTTCAACGCGTCAGCCCTGCAGCTTGTTCCAGTCCTTCATGAAGGCGGCGATCCCCTGGTCGGTCAGCGGGTGCTGGACAAGCTGCTTGATGACCTTGTGCGGGATCGTGGCGATGTCCGCGCCCAGCAGGGCGGCCCGCACCACGTGGTCGGGGTGGCGCACGCTGGCCACGATGATCTCGGTGCCGATCTCGTAGTTCTCGTAGACCTCGACGATGTCCTCGATCAGGCCCATGCCGTCCTGGCTGATGTCGTCCAGCCGGCCGACGAAGGGCGAGACGTAGGCGGCGCCCGCCTTGGCCGCCAGCAGCGCCTGGCTGACCGAGAAGCACAGCGTCATGTTGACGGGGATGCCCTCGTCGGACAGGGCGCGGGTCGCCTTCAGGCCGTCGATGGTCAGGGGGATCTTCACCACGAGGTGTTCGCTGAGCGCGGCGAGGCGCTTGCCCTCTTTGATCATGCCCGCGGCGTCGAGCGCGACGACCTCGCCCGAGACCGGCCCCTCGACCAGGTCGCAGATCTCCTTCAGCAGCTTGTCGGTGTCCTTGCGGCCGGCGCGGGCCATCAGGCTGGGGTTGGTCGTGACGCCGTCCAGCACGCCCATCGACAGGGCGTCGCGGATCTCGTCGAGGTCGGCGGTGTCGATGAAGAACTTCATGGGGTCGCCTCCGGGGTCGGTTTTTCGGCAGGATCTCCAACGTGGTCGGGGTCGTCGAGCTCGGGCGGGTAGCCGACGTCGGCCAGGTACAGGCCGCCGGCCGGGGCCATGCCGCCGGCGACACGCCGGTCGCGGGCCTCCAGGATCGCCGTGACGTCCTCGGGGCGGCGCCTGCCCGCGCCCACGTCCACCAGCACGTCCGTCATCGTGCGCACCATATGGTGCAGGAAGCGATCGGCCCGGACGTGCAGGATAGCCGAGCCTGCGGCCCACTCCAAGCGGCAATCGGTCACGTCGCAGTCGTTGGTCGGGTTCAGCGACGCCGTCTTGCACAGGCTGCTGCAGTCGCGCCGGCCCAGGAACAGGGCGCAGGCGGCATCCATGGCGGCGCGGTCCAGCGGCTCGCCGGGGCACCAGGCGTAGCGCCGGCGGAACAGGTCGCCCCGCAGGTCGAGATGGTACTCGTAGCGGCGCCAGCATGCCGAGAAGCGCGCGTGGAAGCGCGGGCTCACCTCGCGCACCTCCAGCACCTGCATGTCGCGCGGCGCGAAGCGGGGCAAAACGCGCATCAGGCGCGCGACCTCGTCGGCGCCGAGGCCCCGGGCGTGGGAG
Source organism: Candidatus Latescibacterota bacterium (assembly GCA_030658975.1). Taxonomy (GTDB): domain Bacteria; phylum Krumholzibacteriota; class Krumholzibacteriia; order LZORAL124-64-63; family LZORAL124-64-63; genus PNOJ01. Next base: position 15,590 of record JAUSBL010000054.1, on the reverse strand, counting down.
GTCTGCCGCAGGGCGTGGACCCCGGCGTCGGTGCGGCCGGCGCCCGGCGGCATGCAGGGGCGGCCGAGCAGGCGCTCCAGCATGACGGCCAGCTGGCCCTGGACGGTGCGCAGCCCGATCTGCCACTGCCAGCCGTGGAAATCCGTGCCGTCGTAGGCCAGGTCGATGCGCGCCGTGCGGTCCAACTCAGGCGCCCCGCCCGCGCGAAGCCAGCAGGTCGGCGATCTGCACGGCGTTCAGGGCCGCGCCCTTGCGCACGTTGTCGGCCACCACCCACATCAGGACCACCTCGGGGCGGCCCTCCTGCCCGCGCACGCGCCCGACGAAGACCGGGTCGGCCCCGTCGGCCTCCAGTTGCGTGGCGTAACCGTGCGGCGACTCGGCCACGACCAGCCCGGGAGCGGCGCTCAGGGCGGCGATCACCTCGTCGCGCGGCGCGGACCGCCCGCAGACGCAGCGCACCGCGGCCGCGTGCCCGTTCCAGACCGGCACGCGCGTGGCAAGGCAGGTCACCGCGAGCTGCGGCAATCCCAGGATCTTGCGCAGCTCGCGCACCACCTTGGCCTCTTCTTCGAAGCTGCCGTCGGGCAGGGCGGCGCCGATCTCCGGCAGCGCGTTCAGCGCGAGACGGCGGGGGAAGGCGCCGGTGCCGGTCATCGCGGGCGAGGCGTGCCCCTCGCGCAGGCCGGGCAGGCAGGCCGACAGCTCGACCGCCAGCGCCTGGCGGGCGCGGCCGCCACCGCCGGAGGCCGCCTGCAGCGTGGTGACGTGGCAGGCCTTCAGCCCGAAGGCCCGCTGCAGGGGCGCCACCGCAGCGGCCACCTGGATCGTGGAGCAGTTCGGGTTGGCGACGATGCCGGGGCGCGCCGGCAGTGCCGCGGCGTTGATCTCCGGCACCACCAGCGGCACTTCGGGATCCATCCGCCAGGCCGAGGAGTTGTCCACGACCCACGAACCGGCCTGCACGAAGCGCGGCGCGTAGGCGCGGCTGGCGGCGCCGCCGGCGCTGAACAGGGCCATCTCCACGCCGGCGAGGCCCGCGGACGCGGCGTCGGCGCAGTCCACCGCGCGGCCGCGGAACGTCAGGCTCGTGCCCGCCGAGCGGGCGCTGGTCAGCAGCAGCGGCGGCTCGTCGACCCAGTTGCGGGTCTCGAGCAGGGCGAGCATGGTGCGGCCCACCAGGCCGGTGGCGCCGAGGACTGCGGTGCGCATGGGGGTCTCCCGGATTCCCTGGACGGAGGCGTGCCCGAAGCGTGCAGTGTAGCAACCGGAACCCCGGCGGTCAAAGGCCGCGGCGTGGACACCGCCGCGCGGGAATGCTAGGGTGGGGCGGCCCCGAACCGGAGGAACGGCATGCGACGGGTTCCGAGATCGATCCTGCTGCTCGCGACGGCCTGCGCGCTGGGCGCCTTCGGCTGCGCGCCGCCGGCCGACCGCGCCGCCAAGCAGCGCGTCCTGCAGCGCTGGGAGGACCGCCGCCTGGCCGACGCCGATTCGATGTCCGCGTTCCTGCGCGACGGCGACGCCCACGTCCGCCTGGCCGCGATGCGCGCCGCCGGCCGCATCGGCCGCACCGGCGTCCTGACCGAACTGATCGCCGGCCTCACCGACGCCAGCCCCACCATCCGCGCCGCGGCCGCCGAGGCCCTGGGCCTGGTCGGCGACGCGTCGGCCGCCGAACCCCTGATCCGTGCCCTCACGGACAACGGCCTCGAGGTCCGCCGGTCCGTGCTGTTCGCGCTGGCGCACGTGCGCAACGACGGCGCCGCCCTGATGACCGTCGCCCGCGACGGCACGCGCGACGAGGCGGCCCTGGCCTGGAACGCCCTGCGCGACCGCGCCGCCGACGCCGACACCACGGCCCTGGCCGACGCCATCCGCGGCGGCCTGGAGCGTCCCGAGGTCGACGTGCTGTGGCGCGTGCTGCGCTGCGCCGAGAAGGCGCCGGTGCCGTCCCTCGCGGCCGACGTCGCGCCCTTCGCGCACCACCTCGACGCCCAGGTGCGCGTGCACGCCTGCCGCGCCCTGGCCGCGCTCGGCGGCCCGACCGCCTTCGCGGGCCTGGTCGCCGGAGGCGAGGAACCGGGACGTTTCACGCAGCGCGACCGCGCGCGGATCGACATCGCCCGCCTGCGCGGCTTCGGCCGGCTCGGCGCCGCGGCCCTGCGCGACAGCGCCGACGCCCAGCCCCTGGTGGGGCAGCTCGGCGAGGGCGCGCGCAGCCCCAACCCCCACGTGGCCCGCACGGCGCTGGAAGCGATGGCCCAGATCGCGGGCGACGCTCCCCTGCCGGTCGAGGCGCGCCTGCGCGACAGCCTGCTGCCGGTCTGGCGGCTGCGCCTGCTGCAGGCCGCGCAGGCCGGCTGCGCGCCGTCGGTCACCGAACCGGTCGTGCGCGCGGCGGCCGCCCGCGCCTGCATCGCGCTGCGGGGCGCCGGCGTCCAGGACCTGCCGTTCTGGCCCGCCCTGGCTGCCGACACCCACCCCCTGGTGCAGGAAGCGGTCTGGGACGCCCTGGTGCGCCACGCGCTGGATCCCGATCAGGTCGCGGCGCGCTGCGGGGATCTGGCCGCCGCCCCGCCGCGCCTGCGGCTGGTCGCCCTGGAGGCCCTGCCCGCGGCGCTGGACCGCATCCGGCAGGAAACCCATACGCCCGACGCGAAGGCCCGCGCCGGCGAGGCCGTGGAGTCGGCCCTGCGGCGGGCCGCCCTGGGCGACGACCCCTACACCGCGGCGTCGGCCTGCGGGCTGCTGGGCGGCTACCCCTCGGGACGCAACCTCGGCGTGCTGACGCGGGCCTGGGCGCGGGCCGACGGCCTCGCCGGCGTCGACGTCCGGCGCGGCGTCCTGCAGGCGCTGACGACCTTCGCCGCGGACACGAGCTTCACCGTGCCCGACTCCCTGCGCGCCCGCACCGTCACGCTGCTGGAGCAGGGCTTCGACCACGACCGTCTGCAGGTGCGCAGCGAGGCCCGCGCCGCGGCCGCCGCGCTGATGCTGACCGCGCCGGCCCTGATCCCGAGCGAGGCCAGCCTGCTGGAGACCATGCCGGCCGCCGCGCGCGATCCCCGGCAGACCACGGCCGCGCTGCCAGGCAAGGCGCCGCGACTGCTCTGCACGACGCCCCGCGGCACGTTCACGATCGCCCTGGAGACCGGCGCCGCGCCGCGCACCTGCGCGACGTTCGTGCAGCTGACGCGCGAGGGCTTCTTCGCCGGCGGGTCGTTCCACCGGGTCGTGCCCGACTTCGTCATCCAGGGCGGCGACCCCGGGGGCACCGGCTGGGGCGGCCCCGGCTACACGCTGCGCAGCGAGTGGAGCAGCCTGCCGTTCGTCCGCGGGACGGTCGGCGTCGCCCACTCCGGCAAGGACACCGAGGGCAGCCAGTTCTTCGTCTGTCTTTCGCCGCAACCCCATCTCGACGGCCGCTACACCGTGTTCGGCCGCGTGGTCGAGGGGATGGAGGTTGCGGAAAGAGTGCAACCTGACGATCAATTCACTCTGTCGATCATCGAATGACCCGCGCTGCAGGAGGTTGACATGTCCCGAGGATTACTCGTCCTGGTCGGTGTGCTGGCCCTGATCGCCGTGGTGGCGTTCTCCCTGGTCGGAAAGTACAACTCCCTGGTCGGACTGCAGGAAGGCGTCGACGGCCAGTGGGGCAACGTGGAGAACGTGTACCAGCGTCGGGCCGACCTGATCCCGAATCTCGTCAACACGGTCAAGGGCTACGCCGCCCACGAGAGCGAGACGCTCGAGGCCGTCATCCGCGCCCGCGCCGAGGCCACCAAGGTCACGGTCGAGGCCACGCCCGAGAACCTGAACGACCCGGCGTTCCTGCAGCGCTTCCAGACGGCCCAGGAGGGTCTCAGCAGCGCCCTGTCGCGCCTGATGGTCGTGGTCGAGAGGTACCCCGACCTCAAGGCCAACCAGAACTTCCTGGAGCTGCAGTCACAGCTCGAGGGGACCGAGAACCGCATCGCCGTCGAGCGCCGCCGCTTCAACGAGATGGCCCAGAACTACAACACGCAGACCCGGCGCTTCCCGGCCAACGTGATCGCCGGGATGTTCGGCTTCGAGAAGCGGGCCTACTTCGAGGCCAGCGAAGGCGCCGCCAAGGCGCCCGAGGTCAAGTTCTAGGGTGCGGGCACGGGGCGCAGCACCGGGAGGCGTGATGCCGAGATTCGGGAAAGCCGTACCGTCCGCGAGGCGGCGCCTGTTGCCGCCCCTGCTCGCGCTGATGCTGCTGGCGGCGGCGGCCGCCGCCGAGCTGCCGCCGCCGCCGTCGACCTACTTCATCGACGGTGTCGGCGTGGTGTCGGGCGAGGAGGCGTCGGTCCTCGCGAACGAGCTGGAAGCCTTCCACGGGCGCACCGGCATCCAGTTCGTGATCGCCGTGCTGCCGGATCTCGACGGCGACGTCGCGGACTACGTCAACCGGCTGTTCGAGCACTGGAAGATCGGCAGCCGCGAGCGGCTCGACGGCGTGCTGTTCGCGGTGTTCCCGCGCCAGCGCGCCTCACGCCTCGAAGTGGCCTACGAGAACGAGGAGCGCCTGACCGACGCGGTCTCGCGCAACATCATCCGGGAGATGCAGGAGATCCCCTCGGACCAGGCCTTCCGCCGTTTCGCGCTGGTCATGGTCCGCGTCGCCCAGCGCCTGGCTCCGGACGACCCGCTCGCGCAGGGACAGTTCGGCCAGACGCCTCCCGAATCCAGCGGCAGCCGGGACCGCGGGCTCGGCGGCCTGCTGCTGCCCCTGATCCTGCTCGCGCTGATCGGCGGCGGCGGCGCGGGCCGCAGCCGCTGGCTCGGCCCGCTGATCGTCGCCTCGGCGATGTCCAGCGGCCGCGGCGGCCGCGGCGGCGGCTGGGGCGGCGGCGGTTTCGGCGGCGGCGGTGGCGGAGGGTTCAGCGGCGGCGGCGGCTTCAGCGGCGGCGGCGGCGCGAGCGGAGGTTGGTGACATGGCGCAACGCAGCAGCGTACCCCGCAAGTTCTTCAGCCGCGACGAGCAGCAGCGGATCGTGGCGGCCATCCACGCGGCCGAACAGCGCACCAGCGGCGAGATCCGCTTCCACGTCGAACGCGACGTGCCGAAGGGCGCGCCGTCCGACGGCGACCCCTACCTGCGGGCGCGGGAGCTGTTCGGCAGGATGGAGATGCACGCCACCGGGGAGCGCAACGGCGTGCTGGTCTACCTGGCGGTGCGGGCGCGGCGCTTCGCGATCGTCGGCGACGAGCAACTGCACCAGCGGGTCGGCGACGGCTTCTGGCAGGACGTGGCGGCCCTGATGGCCGCGCGGTTCGCGACGGACGACTTCGCCGGCGGCATCGAGGCGGGAATCGCGCGGATCGGCGAGAAGCTGCGGGAGCACTTCCCCTACCGGGAAGACGACACCAACGAGCTCAACGACGACATCTCGTTCGGGAAGGACTAGTCGGTAACACGGCACGTCCGAGCCCGCCTCCTCGACAGGATTCTCGAGGAGGCGGCCGCTGAAACGGTCGGAGGCGTCGGCCGGACCGGGCTAGTAGTAGATCCGCTTCACCCGGCCCCAGTTATTGTCGTCATCGCTGATCGGGTCGAAGCAGCAGGTGCTCGCGGCCAGGATCGGCAAACCGCCCCCGAAGCCCGCCGTGATCAGGTCCTCCCAGCCCGTCCCCGGATTCCGGTAGGAGGTGCAGGGGTCGCCAGGCACCTGCTTCTCCGGCACACCGGTCGTGCCGCCGGTGAAGGGCAACTCGACACCACCGCTCGCCTCCTGGATCGTCACCGACAGGAAGTAGCTGTCCGCCATCAAGGCGCACTGGAAGTCGCAGGGGATGGCGATCTCGTACAGACCATGAGCCGTGATGCCGTCGACGATCAGCTCGCCGGAAGTCGCCAGCACCTGGCCGGGAACGTCGCAGCCCGCGACATCGTTGACCTTGAGCAACTGGGCGATCAGACGCACGGTCGCTCCCGTGTCCAGCACCAGGGAGATGCGGACTTCGTCGACGGTGAAGCCATGATCGCAGGCACAGGCCGCGACAGGATCGGTCAGCTGCGCGTACGCGACGCCGCCACCGAGCCAGCCCGCCTCGAAGCTGACGACGTTTTGCGTGTTGCCAAGGAGACAGTCCTGCGCCAAGACGGCCGTGGACATCATGAGCATGAGCACGATCATGAAGCTACGCATGTTGCAACCCCCTCCAGTTGAATAGGATGACGATCTTCAGGCGATCAGTCGTCATGGAACGGCAGCAGGGCGAGACGTGCATTCTAGCACAATATTCCACCAGGATAGTCAACATTCGCGATTTCGTGCCCGAGGCCCGGACGCGGCGGTTTCGATTCCGAGTGGTCGAAATCGGCAGAACGCCGGACCCCCGCTCACTAGTTCAGCGCGAACGAGACCGTCACCGAAAACGTGCGTTGCTTGATGTCGTCGTACTGGTCGGCGCCGGTCACCTCATCGAGGGCATCATCGAGGATATCGCCCACCGGGCGATCGTTGAGAGCCGTCACGCCGATGTCGTAACGCAGGTCCACGCCGATCTTCATGAACTTCACGCCGGCGCCCAGGATCAGGCTCCAGGCGTTCTTCGTGTCGTCCCTGATGTCCGACCAGTCATGGTCGAGCTTCACCTCGCTCTTGAGCGGGATGTTGACGGCCGGGCCGGCGTAGACGCGCGGCGACGCCACGGGCAAAGGCAGCGCCATCACGAGCAGGACCGGGACCTGCAGGAACGTGCTGCGATACTCGAGTTCGTTGCTGCCCGGGTAGCTGCCCAGGGGCGTACCGCCCTTGAAGCCGTACTGGGATATCAGCGCCTCGGCCTGCACGTGCAGCAGGAAGGTCGGGAGATCGAGGTAGACGCCGCCCACGAAGCCGGACCGGGTCGACGACCCGAGCTGGTCCGTGTCGATGGACGACAGGTTGAGCCCGGCTCTGATGCCGAATTCCGGCTTGGGCACCAGTGGAACCTGGGCCCGCGCCTCCCCCGCCGCCGTCATGGCCGCCAGCACCACCATCACACTTACGACAGCCTTGCGCATGCACATGTCCCTGCCTCCCCCGAATAGGTCCACCGTCGACCATGGCGAGATCTCTCCGGCTTCCCCGCAACAGTCCGCTCAGCCCAATCTAGCTCCGTTGTCCGCATCGTGCCCGGTTTGGCCCATCATTGACGCCGCGCCGGGCGCTGCTTAAGTTCCCCCAGCGCCCGGTCACCGGACCGACGCTCGCGAGCGCACTCGCATGTGATCGAGCGCCTGTCGAAAGTTGCCAACATGCTGCGAACTCCGCCGGCGGCTGCGTTTCTCCTGGCGCTGCTCATCCCCCTGTTCGCGGCCCCGGCTCCGGCTTCCAGCGCCGTCATCACGCCCGCAGCAGACTTCCCGATCATCCAGACCGGACCGGGCCTCTCGACCCACAAGGAGAATTTCGTCCTGCCTTACACGTACTCCGCGGAGTACCACGGGCGGCGGACCGAGGCCGTGTTCCAGCTGAGCGCGAAGCATCGCCTGTTCGGCACGAGATTCTATCTCGCCTACTCGCAACTCTCGTTCTGGCAGGCCTACGATATCCACAACTCCTCTCCCTTCCGCGACACCGACTTCAACCCCGAGATCTTCTACCGTACCGCACCGATCGCGTATGCGCAGGGCATCGTCGGCGCGGACGCGGGGTTCGAGCACGAGTCCAACGGCCAGCTGGTCCCCTTTTCTCGCAGTTGGAATCTGCTCTACCTGTCCCCCTGGTACCAGCGCGGCAACCTGCTGCTCTATCTCAAGCTCAGGTACCGCATCCCCGAGCCCGCCAAGGCGAACCCCGAAGACGCCATGGGTGACGACAATCCCGACATCACCGACTACCTCGGTCACAGCGACGTCCACCTGTACTACCGGCCGGGAAAGGGGCACCTCGCGCACCTCACGGTGCGCGGGTTCCTGGGTTGCGGCCGGGGAAACGCCGCCCTGAGCTACAGCCTGCCGGTGCCCCGCTCCGCGGACAGCTTCCTGGTTTTGAGGCTGTCGCACGGATACGGGGAATGCCTGGTGGACTACCGCGAGTCGATCACCCGGGTCGGCTTCGGCATCATGTTCGCGAGGTAGGCGCCGTCGGGTGCGTGAGGGATGCGGCCGGGAGTTCAGTGGGCATAGCCCAGCCCGCGCAGGTTGCGCTTCTCCCGATCGGAAAGTTCCGGCATCCGCTCTTCGAGTTCCATGGCGGCGTGACGGCTACGACAGCGTGACCTCGAAGACGCAGCGCTTGGCGCCGTCGAGCTTGGAAGCCTTGAGGCGGGCCTGGACCGGCCGGCCGAAGATGGCCTCGAAGCTCTCCTTCTGGTAGCCGACGGAGCAATTGCACCAGACCGACGGCGTGCGCTGCATGTCGACCAGCGGGCAGCCGCAGTCCCCTTCGGCCACCTCGACGGTGATGATCCCCTTCTCCTTGTCCCACGTGAAGTCGGTGCCCCAATTCCGCTTGGCCACGGCGAAGTAGGCTTCGGGGTCGCCCTTGAACCTGGCCCCGAGCCGGCCCAGCTTGGCGCACTCGCGTCCGGTCTGCTCGAGGATCCCCGCACAGGTCTCCTCGGACGCGTCGGCGGCCATGAAGCCGATCAGCTTCGCGAGCTGGTACCGGGTCAACGCCAGCCGCTGATCCTCGGCGGGGGGCTCGGCCGCCAGCAGCGGGGTGGTCGTGCCGAAGAGGTTCAGGGCGCAGCCGCACATGCCCAGTCCGCAGGCGGTCTTCAGGAATTCCTTGCGGTCCATGGGATCTCCCTTCCGGTGGCGGGGCGGGGTCGTTCTACGGGACGTAGTGCGGCATACGGCGACCGCCCGGAAAGGTTCGGCGGCCTGTCGAAGGTGGACTCCCCGTGCCGGATGCGAAACCAGGGCGCCGCATCGTACGGCGCCCTGGTCTGTTCCGATCGTCGCGGTGGACGCCGGCGGTCAGACCGCCGTCGCCGCCTTCTCGGCTTCGAGCCGCGCCCGCGCGCCGGCCATCATCCCGGCGAACCACTGGCCGAACTGGAGTTCGAGGTGGTCGAGCTCCAGCGTGGCGACCGGCAGGATCGTGGCTGACGCGCCGCCGGTGAAGGGCTGCCGCGCCAGCGCACCCATCGGGGGAGACCAGACACCGTCCGCTTCGGCGCTGTCGACCGTCACCATGCCATAGGCCGGCACGACGCGCTGGATCTCGGCGAAGACCTCCGCCGGATTGGCGTACTTCAGCTTGAAGCGGTAGCCCATCTGGGCGCCGAGCTGGCAAAGGACCTGCCACGTTTCGAGCGCGGTCGCCGGGGGCACGGCGCGGCGCACCGCCTGCACCCGCCGCTCGCTGTTGGTGAGCGTGCCCGACGTCTCCGCCATCGCCGACAGCGGCAGCACGACATTGGCCAGACGGGCGGTCGGCGTCAGGAACATGTCCATCACGACCAGGAAGTCGGCGGCGCACAGGCCTTCGCTCAGTTCGAGCGGGAAGCCTGGCGCGCCGACGGGGTCCTCCCCGATCACGATCGCGACCTTGATCTTCTTGTCGCGCAGCCTGGCGGCGAGATCGGCGCCGGCGCCGTCGTTGCCGCTGAGGGCCACGCACCACTCCTTCTCGAATTCCGCCACGACCGCGCCATCGCCGGTCGCTGCGTAACCCGGGAACCACTGCGGACTGACGCCGAGGTCCAGGAGTCCCTGCATGTTGGACTTCTCGTGCAGGGCGAGCAGGGTGCAGCCGAACGCGTCGGCGGCGTCCGCGTACAGCCGCAGATCGCCGGCCGCGCGGGGGCCGCGGTAGTCGCGGTTGCACACGAAGACCTTCAGGATGCTCCGCGCCAGGATGGCGACCGCCGCCGCCAGCGCGTCGGGGTCCAGGTTCGCGGTCCCCGCCGCGCTCGCGAGCGCCGCCAGGGTCTCCCGGTCGTCGAGCGCTTCCGGCACGCTGTTCCCGTAGGTGCGCAGCAGCGCGAGCACGGCCCGGGTCTGGGAGCCGTCCTCGCAGCGCAGGAAGACATCGGCATGACGCGACGTGCGGTTGCCCTCCGGTCCGACGTAGATGAGACGAGCGCCCTTGCGGATGGCCTTCTTGATCAACAGATCGGCCACGAAGTGCTCGTCGCAGGTATCGGAACCGGCGACGACGATCGCCTGCGCGTCCTCCAGCTCGCGGTAGGTCGCCGTCGAGATGACGTCCGGGCAGGCCAGTTCCTGGTTGACGAGATGCGCGAGCGACGACACCTGGTGCGTCCCCAGCGCGATGCGCGCGAACTTCTGCGCGAGGTAGATCTCCTCATTGGTCAGGCGCGGCGAGATGAACACCGCCACCTCGTCGCCGCTGTACTTGCGCCGCAGTTCCTTGAGACGCATCGCGGTGAAGGCGATCGTCTCGTCGACCGGCGACTCCTGCAACTCGCGGCCGGCGCGGATCCTCGCGTTCAGCAGGCGTTCGGCCGAGCGGACGTAGCCGTAGCCGAAGCGGCCCTTGCGGCAGTGGTTGCCGGCGGTCACGACCCCGTCGTCGCAGCGCGACGCCTTCACCAGCGCATCGCCGTAGGTGTCGTAGTTGAGCTTGCAGCCGATGCCGCAGTAGGTGCAGACCGTCTGCGACTTGTCGGTGGGCCACGGGCCGGGCTTCGCGAGCTGAACGACCTCGGAGATCGCGCCGGTGGGACAGGTGCCGATGCACAGACCGCAGGAGACGCATTCGGTATCCAGGAGCGATCCGCCCAGCGCCGGCTTGACGACCGTGTTGAAGCCGCGGTTGATGAAACCGTAGGCCCCCACGCCCACCAGCTCGCTGCAGATGCGCACGCAGCGCCCGCAGAGGATGCACTTGTTGGGGTCCAGTTCGATCAGCGGGTGGCGGCGGTCGACATTGTACTGCTTTGCCTCGCCGAGGAACTGGGTGATGTCGACCTGGTACTCGGAGGCATAGCGCCGCAGGTCGCAGTCGAACAGGGCCGTGCACCCGCACTCGAGGCAGCGCGCCGACTCGACCTTGAGGTCGGCGGCGCTGTAGCCGGTCTCGACCTCGACGAAACTGCGGATGCGGTCCTCGATCGGCAGCTGAGGCATCGGGCGGCGGGTATGGCGCGGCCCCTCGCGCAGGTCCTCCTGGGTGACCTTGCGGAAGGAGTCCTTGCGGCTGACGAATTCCTCGGGCTCGGGTTGCGCCTTGCCCGTATGGACGTAGGTGTCGATGGCGTGCGCCGCCTTGCGGCCGGCCGCGATGGCCTCGATCGCCGTCGCGGCGCCGGTGACGACGTCGCCGCCGGAAAAGACGCCGTCGACGGAAGTCTCGAAGGTCTTCTCGTTCACCTGGACGGTCTGCCAGCGGGTCAGGTTGAGCGTTTCGCCGAAGGGCAGCATGTTCGGCAGGCGGCCGCCGAAGATCTGCTGCGCCTGGGTGCTCTGGCCGATCGCGGCGATGATCCAGTCGGCGGCGATCTCGAACTCGGAGCCGCGCACGGGCTTCGGGCTGCGACGGCCCGACGCGTCGGGTTCGCCGAGCTCCATGCGCAGGCATTCGAGGCCGGCCGCGCGACCGTCCTTGACGAGCACGCGGGTCGGCGCGACGAGCAGATCCAGGTGGACGCCTTCCTGCTCGGCTTCTTCGATCTCCACCGCGTTGGCCGGCATCTCGGCGCGGGTGCGCCGGTACAAAAGACGCACTTCGTCGGCGCCGAGACGCAGCGACGTGCGCGCGCAATCGATGGCGGTGTTGCCGCCGCCGACGACCAGCACCCGCCCGGGCAGCTGGTGGGCGCGGCGCAGGCCGTACTCGCGCAGGAACTCGATGCCCGGCAGCACGCCCGGCGTCTCCTCGTTCTGCACCCGCATCTTCGAGGTGTCCCAGGCGCCGATGCCCAGGAACACGGCATCGAATCCGTCCTGCCGCAGGCTCGCGACGGTGAAGTCGCGGCCGAGGGTCATGTTGGTCGACAGCTGGACGCCCAGCTCGAGGATCTGGTTGATCTCGAGGTCGAGGGTCTCCTTCGGCAGCCGGTACTCGGGGATGCCGTAGCGCAGCATGCCGCCCGCCTCGGGCAGGCTCTCGAAGACGTGGACCGCGTAGCCGCGGATCGCCAGGTAGTAGGCGCAGGAGAGTCCCGCCGGGCCGCCGCCGATGATCGCCACGCGCTTGCCGTTGTCCGGCGCGACGTCCGGGCGCCACGGCCGCGTCGAACTGAGGTCGAGGTCGGCGACGTAGCGCTTGATGTAGTCGATGCCGACCGCCTCGTCCAGCAGGTTGCGGCGGCAGCCGGTGACCTCGCACGGCCGCGTGCAGACGCGCCCGCACACCGCCGGCAACGGGTTGCGCTCCTTGATCAGCTTGATGGCGTCGTGGTACTTGCCGAGGGCCGCCAGGGCGATGTAGCCCTGGATGTCGATCCCCGCGGGACAGCTGAGCTGGCACGGGCCGACGCAGTCGGCATAGTGGTTCGACAGGATCAGCTCGAGCGCCGCCCGGCGCGAGCGGCGGACTTCCGGCGTGTCGGTCTCCACGACCATCCCCGCCTGGACCTTGGTCGAGCAGGCGGGCAGCAGGGTGCGCGCCCCCTTGACCTTCACGACGCAGAGAAAGCAGGAGGCGAACGGTTCGAGTTGTCCGTCGTGGCAGAGGGTCGGGATGGTATGCGTGCCGTGCTGGCGCGCCACCTCCAGGATGGTCTGCCGGTTGTCGGCGATGACGCGCTTGCCGTCGATTTCGAGCTTGACCAGGTCCATGACAACCTCGCTATGAACGCACGATGGCGTGGAATCGGCAGGTCTTGTGGCACTCGTCGCACTGGATGCACTTCGACTGGTCGAGGTGGTGCAACTGCTTCTTCTCGCCGGTGATCGCGCCCGTCGGACACACCCGCCCGCACGCCAGGCAGCCGGTGCAGGCTTCCGTGATCGTGTAGGTCAACAGCTTCTGGCAGTGGTGCGCCGGGCATTTCTTGTTCGTGATGTGGGCCTCGTACTCCGAGCGGAAGTACTTCAGGGTCGTCAGCACCGGGTTCGGCGCCGTCTGGCCGAGACCGCACAGGGAGTTGTTCTTGACCAGATGAGCGAGATGCTCGAGCAGCTCGATGTCGCCGTCGCGGCCCTCGCCCTCGCAGATGCGGGTCAGGATCTCCAGCATCCGCTTGGTGCCGACGCGGCAGAACGTGCACTTGCCGCAGGACTCGCGCTGCGTGAAGTCCAGGAAGAACCTGGCGATGTCCACCATGCAGGTGGTCTCGACCATCACGACGAGGCCTCCCGATCCCATGATGGCGCCCGTCTTGTTGATCGACTCGTAGTCGATGACCGTGTCGTACAGTTCGGCCGGGATGCAGCCGCCGGACGGGCCGCCCATCTGCACGGCCTTGAACTTCCGGTCGCCCGCGATGCCGCCGCAGATCTCGAACACGATCTCGCGGATCGAGATGCCCATCGGCACCTCGACCAGACCGCCGCGGCGCACCTTGCCGGCCATGGCGAAGACCTTGGTGCCCTTGCTGTTGGCGGTGCCCAGGCAGTTGAAGGCCGCCGCGCCGTTGGCGATGATCCACGGCACGTTCGCGAACGTCTCGACGTTGTTGATGCTCGTCGGGCAGCCCCACAGACCCTTGGTCGCGGGGAACGGCGGGCGCACGCGCGGCATGCCGCGGTGGCCCTCGATCGAGCCGATCAGGGCGGTCTCCTCGCCGCACACGAACGCCCCCGCGCCCTCCTTCAACCGGATGTGGAAGTTGAAGTCGGAGCCCAGGATGCGGTCGCCGAGGAAACCCCGCGCCTCGGCCTGCGCGATCGCGATGTTCAGGCGTTCGATGGCCTTGGGGTACTCCGCGCGGGCGTAGATGTAGCCGTGGTCGGCGCCGATCGCGTATCCAGCGACGGCCATGCCCTCGAGCACGGAGTGGGGATCGCTCTCCAGGACCGAACGGTCCATGAACGCGCCCGGATCGCCCTCGTCGGCGTTGCAGATGATGTACTTGTGGTCGCCGGTCGCCAGACGCGTGAAGCGCCACTTCATGCCGGTCAGGAAGCCCGCGCCGCCGCGACCGCGCAGCCCCGACTCCACGACCAGGTTGATCAGCCCGTCGGGATCCTTGTCCTGCAGGACCTTGCGCAGCGCGTCGTAACCGCCGACCGCGAGGTAGTCCTCCAGGACTTCCGGGTCGATGCGCCCGCAGTTGCGCAGCACGATCCGGTTCTGCCGCGCGAGGTACGCGCCCTCGTTGCCCCGGCCTTCGTCGCTCCAGACCAGCCACTCGTCCACCGGCCGGCCGCCCGCGACGTGCTCGTCGAGGATGCGGTCGAGCTTGTCCTCGGTGACGCCGCCGTACTGCCAGACCGCGCCCAGGTCGTCCAGGACCTCGACCAGCGGCTCGATGTAGCACATGCCGAGACAGCCGGTCTTGCCCAGCTCGAACTTGGGGCCGCCGTTGCCCGCCCGCGCGGCGAGCGAGCGGTAGATCGTCTCCGAACCCGCGGCGATGCCGCAGGTGCCCAGGCCCACGAGGATCTTCATTTCTTCACGACCTCTTCACCGGCCTGCCGGTGCTGCTTGATGACCTTCTTGATGTCCGTGGGGCTCAGGTTGCCGTAGGTCGCGCCGTCGATCATGATGACCGGCGCGAGGCTGCAACAGCCCAGGCACGAGACGGTCTCGAGCGTGTACTCGCGGTCCGGCGTCGTCTCGCCGTCATGGATGCCGAAGTGCGACTCGAGCGCCTCGCTGATCGCCTTGGCGCCCGCGACATGGCACGCCGTGCCGTGGCAGACCCGCAGGATGTGCTTGCCCACGGGCTGGAAGCGGAACTGCGCGTAGAAGGTGGCCACCCCGTAGATCTGCGCGATCGGCGCCCCCGTCTGCTCGCTGATCTCCTGGAGCCTCTCGCGCGCGATGTAGCCGTCCTGCGCCTGTGCTTGCTGCAGGAGCGGGATGAGCCGCCCTTCCTGGCCGGCATACTGCAGGGTCTTGAAATCGATTTTCTTGTGGTCGGACATCGCCCTCGTCTCCTCATTCGTATTCTTGTCGCGCGTGGTCAGTCGTAGGGTGTCTCGAACATCCGGTTCATGAGCGACATCATGTGGTCGATGTCGCCGATGCCGCCGAGGGCGTGCCCCTGGCACCCCCGCCGGCAGCAGAACTCGACGTAGCCGCCCTTGACGAGGTTCAGCGACGTCATGGGCGCTCCGCAGAGCTTGCAGGCCAGGGGCAGGGTGAGGCTGGCCTCGCAGCGCGGGCAGCGGAATTCCACGACCGAACCGGGCGGGAGCTCCAGCTCCGTCGCGACGGAGTAGTCCCCGAACAGCGCGCTGAGGCGCATCTCGCCTTCCTGGTGCGTGTCGTGCACGAAGGCGTTCAGCAGGATCTGGCTGCCTTCCGTCAGCAATGCCGCGCACTGCGGACAGCTCGTGTCCAGGATCAGCATCTGTTTGCTCATGGTGAGCCCTCCCCTCGCTTGGCGGCGGCTTCCTCGTAGCGGGCTAGCCGCAGGAAGATGCAGTCGTCGATTTTCGCCTCGTCGCGCAACGTGTCTTCCACCAGCGTGGCGCAGTCGGGAGCGCCACAGGCCGCACAGTCCTTCCGTGGCAACCGGGCGAGCAGCTCCTGCCGCTCGCGCTCGAG
>JAUSBL010000051.1 GCA_030658975.1 Candidatus Latescibacterota bacterium | reverse complement strand
CGGTCCCCGAAGGCTATACGATTTTCGACCAGTGGCGGTCGCTGGGGGTCGTGTTCACGATGGGCGACTCCGCCAGGGCGGCCTACGCGGTCCCCCACCTGTGTTCCCTCTCGGCGCCGAACCACGTCGGCGGCGATCCCGCGGTTCTGGCCTGGTTCGTCGACCCGCAGACCGGTCTGCCGGCGGCCACGGACTTCGTCGGCACCGCGCAGGACAACTGCTGGGGAAGCGGCGAAGGCATCATGATGACGGCCTACGACGCCCAGGGCCAGATCGTGGCCTCCGAGTTCAACAGCGGGCCGGGCCATCTCACGACCTTCAGTTTCCCCGAGCCCACGGTCGTCATGATCCGTATGTACGAGATCTGGCAGGGGATCGACAATTTCACCTTCAACACTCCAGTCCCCTTGAACCCCGTGGGTGCCATGGCGCAACCCGTCGCCGGGCTGCTGGTCAGCCCGAACCCCGTGGCGGTGTTCCGGGGCGAGAGCGTGCGTGTCGCGTACCGCGGTGCGGGCGTCCCGGAGGCGTCGCTGAGCGTCTTCGATCTGCGGGGACGTCTGGTGCGCGCACTGCCGGACCCGGCGGCCTTTGCTGGCGGTCCGGTCGTGGAGTGGAACGGCCGCGACGATGACGGCCAGGTGGCCGCTCCCGGCGTCTACTTCATCAGGTGGACGGGCGGCGGCCGGACCTTGACGGAGAAATTGACCCTGCTGCGGTAGGATCCGCCCAGTCGATGGGCGAGGGATCCCCGCGACGGGATGAAGCGGAGCGCCTTAGTCGCGAATCCCTTGTCCCATCGTCTTTTACATTTCGAAATTCCGCATCCGCACCCTATCATGGAGTCGATGGCGACCGGGCTGTTCGGCCGGGTCGCGCAACGCGCCACGGGTCCCCGAAGGGGGCGGACATGCCGACGATCGAATTCGCTGGGCGGACGCTGGAAGTCAACGAGGAAGGGTTCCTGCTCCATCCCGAGGAGTGGGACGACGGTCTGGCCGAGCACCTGGCCAGGGTCGAGGAGGGTCTCGACCAGCTGACCGAGGAGCACTGGTCGGTGATCAGGTTCATCCGCAGCCACTACGAGGAGAAGCAGGGCGCGCCCATGGTGCGCGCGGTCTGCAAGGCCACCGGCCTGCCGCTCAAACGCGTCTACGAACTGTTCCCGTCGGGCCCCGCCAAGGGCGCCTGCAAGCTGGCCGGGCTGCCCAAGCCGGACGGCTGCGTGTGACCGCGATGGAGGCGCTGCGCATCGGCGTGGTGGTCTGCGGCCTCGGCGCCGCCGTCGCCCTGGCCGTGCAGGTCGCCCGCGCCCGCGCCTTCGGCCGCCGACCCCTCTACGCGCCGGCGGCGGGCAGCGCCGCGCGCGGCGTGTTCTACGCCTTCGGCCCCGGCATGTCGCCGATGGCGAAGGAGAGCACCCGCACCCATCCCTGGGCCTACGCCTTGGGCGTGGCGTACCACCTCGGCGTCTTCGCCGCCTTCGGCTACTTGCTGCTGCTGCTCATCGGCGCAGAGCGCGTGCTCGATCCGGCGATGCTCCCCGGACGCGCGCTCGGCGTGCTGCTGTTCGCCGGCGTGCTCGGCGGCCTGGGGCTGCTCGTCCGCCGCTTCACGACGGCTCACCTGCGCGGTCTCAGCGTGCCCGACGACGCCGTCGCGAACCTGCTGACCACCGGTTTCGTCGCGCTGGCCGGCGCGCGGCTGTGGTCCCCGGCGCTGGAACCCGCGCTTCTGGCGACGGCGATGCTCCTGCTGTGCTACGTTCCCTTGGGGAAGATCCGGCACTGCGTCTTCTTCTTCGTCTCGCGCCGGCATCTCGGCCGGCACTTCGGCCGGCGGGGCACGTTCCCGCTGCGTCACTGAACCCGGAGGCGCGCGCACCGATGTCCGAGACCGACGCCCTGGAAGCCAGGCTCGAGGCGCTCACCGACGAGGACCTCGCGCGCGGGCTCGCCCTGTTCCGCGGGAAGCTGGGCGAGGCCGAGGCCGCCTACCTGCAGACCTGCGTCCGCTGCGGCCTCTGCGCCGACGCGTGCCACTACTACCGCAGCGACCACGAACTCGCGTCGATCCCCGCGCACAAGCTCGCGCAGGTCGCCGCCGTCTTCCGCGCGCACTTCACGACCGGCGGTCGGCTGGCCCCGGGCCTCGGCGGCGCGCGCCGCTTCGACCGCGACATGGTCCGCGCCTGGGTCGAGGCGCTCTTCGGCCGCTGCTCGCTCTGCGGCCGCTGCAGCCTGAACTGCACCACCGGCATCCACATCTCGGAAGTCCTGAAGGCGGCCCGCGGCACGCTCACCGAGATGGGCCTGATTCCGGCCGACCTTCTGCAGGTGGTCACGACCAGCCTGGAGACCGGCAACAACATGGGGATCTCGCGCGAGGACTGGCTCGAGACCGTCCAGTGGATCGAAGAGGAGATGCAGCAGGACATCGGCGATCCCGCCGCCCGCATCCCCGTCGACAAGCAGGGCGCGCGCGTGCTGTTCACGGTCAACCCCCGCGAACCGAAGTTCTTCCCCCTGTGCCTGCAGGCCAGCGCCACGGTGCTCAACGCGGCCGGGGAGGACTGGACCGTCGCCAGCGAGGGCTGGGACCTGACCAACTACGGCCTGTTCAGCGCCAGCCCCGCCCACGGCGGCGCCATCGCCGCCAACCTCATGGCTTCGATGGAGCGCCTCGGCTGCGGCACGCTGGTCATCGGTGAGTGCGGCCACGGTTTCGCCGCCGCGCGTTGGGAGGCGGCCGAGTGGTTGCGGCAGCGCCCGGGTTTCCGGATCGTGAGCTTCCTGGAACTGATGGAGGAGTACTTCCAGCAGGGCCGCCTGCGCGTCGATCCGGCGCAGGTCGCCGAGAGGGCCACGCTGCACGATCCCTGCAACACCGTGCGCCACGGCGGCATCGTCGAGCCCCAGCGCGCGATCCTGCGGCGCTGCCTCGCCGATTTCGTCGAGATGACGCCCAACCGGGCCGAGAACTTCTGCTGCGGCGGCGGGGGCGGGCAGCTCTCGATGAGCCGCTACCGGCAGAAGCGGCTGCAGTCGGGCGGGGTCAAGGCGGAGCAGATCCGCCGGACCGGCGCCCGTCTCGTGGTGGCCCCCTGCCACAACTGCATCGACCAGCTCATGGAGCTCAACCGCGAGTACAAGCTCGGCGTCGTCATCAAGACCGTGGCGGAGGTCGTAGCCGACGCCCTGGTCCGCGCCCCTGCGCAGCCCCGAGAGGAGAGCCATGTCCCCGTTGCCCGATGAGCGCGCCCAGCTGCGGACCCTCGACACCGCGGGCGCACCCGGCCTGATCTACCTGGACAACGGCGCCACCTCGTACCCGAAGCCGGAAGAGGTGTACCGGTACATGGACGCCTTCTACCGGCGCTACGGGGTGAACCCGGGCCGGTCGGGCTACGACCTGTGCATCGAATCGGGAGAACTCGTCGAGGACACGCGCCGCCTGCTGTGCGGGTTCTTCGGCGGGAAGCACCCCGAGCGGCTCGTCTTCAGCTACAACGCCACCGACGCGCTGAACCTGGCGATCTACGGGTTGCTCGCCCCGGGCGACCACGCGGTCACGACCCACCTCGAGCACAACTCCAGCCTGCGCCCCCTCTGGGACCTGCAGCAGCGGGGCGTCGAGGTGGACTGGGTCGACTTCGACGACCACGGCTACGTCGACCCCGGCGAGGTGATCTCGCGGCTGCGCCCGCATACCCGCGCCGTGGTGATCAACCACGGTTCGAACGTGATCGGCACGGTGCAGCCGGTGCGCGAGATCGGCGCCGCCTGCCGCGCGCGGGGCATCCCGCTGGTCGTGGACGTCTCGCAGACCGCCGGCATGATCCCCCTGGACATCGAGGAACTCGGCGCCGGCGTGCTCTGCTTCACCGGCCACAAGTCACTGCTGGGGCCGATGGGCATCGGCGGCATGTACGTCCACGAGGATGTCGAACTGCGCCAGACGCGCGCCGGCGGCACCGGGGTGCGCAGCGCCCAGCGCCACCACCTCGAGGAGTACCCCTACCGGATGGAGTACGGCACGCCCAACCTGCCGGGCATCGCGGGCCTGAACGCGGGCGTCAAGTGGGTGCTGGAGCGCGGCGTCGACGAGATCCACCGCCACGAGATGGCCCTCTGGCTGCGTCTGCGCGACGGGCTGCGCGCGATCGACGGCGTGGTCCTGCACTGCCAGGACTCGGAGCGGGACCGCATCAGCGTGCTGTCGTTCAACGTCGAGGGGATGGAGGCGGCCGACGTCGGCACGATGCTCGACGTCGACCACGACATCGCCTGCCGCACCGGACTGCACTGCGCGCCGATGGTCCACGAACACCTCGGAACCGACAAGATCCACGGGTCGGTCCGTTTCGGAATCGGACCATTGAACACGGTGGAGCAGATCGACACCGCGCTCGCCGCCGTCGGCGAGATCGCGACCTTGGGGCGCCGCCGGCGCGGTTGACCGCCATCGAGAGGTGGGCCGGTGGGGATGATACCGCAGGGGAGCAGTACACGCTTGATCCCCGCGGCGATCGCGCTGGCGGCCGTTGTCGTCCATCTGCGCGTGCTCGGCAACGACTTCGTGAACTTCGACGACGTCTTCTACATCACCCGCAATCCCCTGATCGCGGCGCTCTCGCCGGCGAATCTGCAGTCCTGGTTCACCGGGTTCTACTTCGGCAACTACCAGCCGCTCACGCTGCTGTCCCTCGCGCTGGACCACCGGCTGGCCGGCCCCGACCCCCGCGTGTTCCACGCCGTCAATCTGCTGCTGCACGCGCTCAACACGTTGCTGGTGTTCCACCTCGTCCGGCTGCTGTTGGCGCGGGAACGCGGGCCGTGGCTCGCGGCCGCGACCGCCGCCCTGTTCGCCGTGCATCCCCTGCTCGTGGAATCGGTGGCCTGGGCCGCGCAGCGCAAGGACGTGCTGTACGCGCTGTTCTACCTGGGCTCGCTGGTCGCCTACGTCGCCTTCGCGCAGCGATCGGCGGGCGCGGGCCGCCGCCTCTACGTCGCGTCGGTGCTGCTGTTCGCGTTGTCGCTGCTGTCCAAAGCGATGGCCGTGTCCCTGGTCGGCGCGATCCTGGCGGTGGACCTGTACCTGCGGCGCCTGCCGCGGCTGTCCGGACGCGCCGGCGACGAGCCCTCCCGGCCGACGATGTCCGCCTACCTGCGGGAAAAACTGCCCTACCTGATCCTGGCGCTCGCGGCCGGCGTGACGGCGGTCCTCGCCCAGCGCTCGGCGGCGTTCCTGGGGTCCCCGGAACTCCACACGCCGCTGCAGAGGGCGGCGATCGCCGGCTACGGGTTCGCGCACTACGCGGCGCAGCTGGTCCTGCCCCTGGGTCAGTCCGCGTACCACCCGTACCCGGCGATGGGCACTGGCGTGCCGCCCGGCTTCCTGCCGCACCTCGCCTTCGTCGCGGCCGCCGCCGCGGGCCTGGTCCTCGCCCTGCGGCGCCACCCGGCCGCGGCCTTCGCCATCCTGTTCTATGGAGTGAATATCCTGCCCGTGCTGCAGTGGCTGCCGGTCGGCGACTTCATCGTGGCCGAACGCTTCGCCTACCTGGCGTCGATCGGCGTGTTCCTGCTGCTGGCGCTCGGGCTGCAAGGTCTCGCCGGGCGCCGGCGCCGGTTGCGGGCGCCCCTGACCGCCGCATTCGTCGCGTACCTGGTCCTGCTGGGCGTCCTGACCGACCGGCGCTGCGGCGTCTGGCGCGACAGCATCACGCTCTGGAACGACGTGCTGGACCGGTACCCCGACACGCCGCTGGCGCTGAACAACCGCGGCCTCGCCTGGGCGGAGCGCGGCGACCGCGCGGCCGCGCTCGCGGACCTCGACCGCGCCCTGCAGCTGGACCCGCGCTACGCCGACGCCTTCGGCAACCGGGGCGTCGTGAAAGGCGAGCGCGGCGACTACGACGGGGCGATCGCGGACTTCGACGCGGCCCTGCGGCTGGCGCCCGCGTTCGCCGCGGCGCGCGCCGGCCGGGCGGACGCCCTGTTCCGGCGGGGCGTGGCGCGGTTCCAGGCTGCGGATTATGCTGGTGCCGTCGCGGATTTCGAGCGGGTCGCGGCCGGGCGCCCGGATGACCCGGGGGTCCGGCAGAATCTGAACGCGGCGCGGTCGCGGCTGCAAGGACTGAACGGTGGAGGGGACTGATGGAAGAGAAGAAGATCCACACCGAGGAATTCGAGATCAACGGCGACCGGCTCGTGGCCGAGGTCAAGAAACTGGTGCACGCCGGCAACATCCGGCGCATCACGATCAAGAACGAGGAAGGCAAGTCCCTGATCGAGATCCCGCTGACCGTCGGCGTGGTCGTCGGTCTGCTGGCGCCGGTGCTCGCGGCCGTTGGAGCCGTCGCGGCGCTGACGACCAAGTGCGTCATCGTCGTGGAGCGCGTCGAGACAGACGCCTGATCATGGGGATCGGCCCCGGAAACGGACAAGGTGATCGAGATGCCCCACACCAGGATCGTCATGCTCAACGACAAGCGGATCGCGCTGGTGGCCCACGACAACAAGAAGCGCGACCTGCTGGAGTGGGCCCTGTACAACCGCGACCTGCTCGCGCACCACGACGTCTACGCCACCGGGACGACCGGCAAGGCGCTCGAGGAGGCGCTGGGGTTCGGCATCAAGAAGCTGCAGAGCGGCCCGCTCGGCGGCGACCAGCAGATCGGCGCCAAGATCGCCAGCAACGAGATCGACTTCCTGATCTTCTTCTGGGATCCTCTGGAGCCGCAGCCCCATGACCCGGACGTCAAGGCCCTGCTGCGGATGGCCGTGGTCTGGAACATCCCGATCGCCTGCAACCGGGCGTCGGCCGATTTCATGATCTCGTCGCCGCTGATGGACAGCGAGTACGACCGGCTCGTGCCCGATTACGACTATTACCGCAACCGCAGGTTCGCCCCGAACCCGCCGGAAGCATCCTGACCGGTCTCGTCCAGGAGTGGAGGAACCCCATGGCCCGCATGCCTCATCGATGGTGGCCGACGCTCGCTGCGGCGATGTTGTGCGGCGTCCTGCCCGCCGCGGCCGCCGACGGCCCTGTCTTCAGGGCGGACGCCCGCAGCGCCTACGAGGTGGACCTGGCCCGGGTGCGGGACGACCTGCTGCCGCTGCTGCGGGCGGCGATGCGCGGCGAGGAACCGCAGGAGGCGCGCGACTTCGAGGACTTCCTGGACGTCAGCGGCGTGCGGGCCCTGGACCGGCTCCGTCTCGTGTCGCGATCGTCGTTGGATCGCTCGTGCGCGAGCCTGGAACTGGACCTGGATCCGCACGCGGACGGCGGGATCCTGGCCGCCCTGTGCGGCGTGCGCGACGGCCGCTGCCGCTTCGCGCGCTATGTCCGCGAGGACGACGTGCTGGCGTTCGCGACCCTGGAGAATCTCCCCGGCAGCCTGGAGGCGTTGCTGCCGTTCCTGACGCGACCCGCGACGGGGCCGCAGGCCGCTTGGCTGAGCTTCGACCGGGACGGCGAACCCTCGCTCGCCGGCGTTCCGGTCCGCGCCCGCCTGCTGCCGCTGCTCGCCGGCGAGATCGACGTGATGCAGTTGCAGACCGCCGGCGGCGGCGTACCGGCGGTGGTCCTGGCCGTCGCCACCCGCGACGGCCCCGCCCTGCGCGACCTGCTGCTGGACATGCTGCTGGACATGGCATCCGGGCAGTCCGACGGCGCCGAGGGCGAGGCCATGCTCGGCCTGATCCGCAGCCTGCCCGCGCAGCAGGTCGGCGAGTTCCAGATGACGGCCCTGCCGATGGGGCCAGCGCTGGCCGTCAGCCGCGATTTCCTGGTGCTGGCCTCGGACCAGGCGGTCCTGCGGGCGATGCTGGCGCGGCCGCGCGGCGACCTGCGCGTGCCGCGGGGGCACGCCTGGCTCTACGCGCGGGGGTCGGCGATGTCCCAGTGGCGCGAGGACCTGGCGCGGCGGGATGCCATGCGCGCCCACGCCGCCCCGGCCCTGCCGGCGATGGCGCAGGCGTTCGACGGCCTGCACTTCGACCGCTTCGAGATGCGTGCCGCCGGCAGCCGCCGCCGTGTCGACGTGCAGTTCCACGCCGAAGGCTCGCCCCTGAACGCCGGCTACCGCGCCCTCTGCGAGATGCTGGCGGCCGCGGCGGCCGACTCGACGACCGATTCTCCGACCGTGTCGGCGGGGACGGATTGATGGACGGCCTCGGCTTCACGTTCCGGGCCCGCAAGAACGGCGAGGTCGAGATCCTCCATCGCGGCCGCCGCGCGACCACGCTGCGCGGCACGGTGGCCCGGGATTTCCTGGCGACCGCCGCCGCGGGCGATGAGGCGGAACTTCAGCAGGTCATGGCCCGGCTGACCGGGAATTTCAAGCGCGGGAACGAGCGCACGGCCGCCGGGCATCCACGCAACCGGAATCGGGAGAAGGGGGACAGATGACGAAGCCATCCTCGACGTGCCCGGGCTGCAACGGCCGGCGCGTCTACGCCTCGAAAGACCTCAGCGCCGGCGGCGGCCACGCCCCCGACTATCTGCCGGGCCTCGGGCAGAACTGGTGGTCGGGCGCGGCCAAGCTCACCGTGGCGGTCTGCGCCGACTGCGGCCTGATCCGCTCCTTCGCCGCGGAGGATGCGCTGCGCAAGCTCCCGGATTCCAAGCACTGGCGCAAACTGTGATGCGCTCGTCCGGGGGGGAGCCGACATGATCCTGCTGCCGCTGCTGGTCGGCTACTCGCTGGCCCTGACCGCCGGGCTGTCCGTCCGCGGCGTGCGGTCCCGGACCACGATCGCGGGTCCCGTATCCGCGTCGCCGCCGCGCAAGGTGCTGATCATCGGCGCCACCGGCGGCACGGGCCGCCATCTGCTGGAGCAGGCTCTCGCGCGGGACCTGGAGGTCACGGCCCTGGTCCGCGATCCCCGGGCGCTGGCGCTCGAACACCCGCGCCTGCGAGTCGTCGTCGGGGACGTGCTGGACCCCGCCGCCGTCGACGAGGCCGTGAACGGCCAGGACGCCGTCCTCTGCGCGCTGGGCCACCGGCGCTACTTCCCGCCCTCGCGCATCCTGTCCGAGGGCACTCGCAACCTCCAGCGCGCGATGGAGGGCTACGGCGTGCGCCGCTTCGTCTGCGTCACCTCCCTCGGCCTCGGCGACAGCGCCGGGCGGCTCGGCCTCGCCTACACGCTCGTGGTCATCCCCTTCGTGCTGCCCTTCTACTTCTGGGACAAGGCCCGGCAGGAGAAGCTGATCGAGGCCGGCCGCACGGCGTGGGTGATCGTGCGTCCCGGCGGGCTGACGGACGGGCCGGGGCGCGGCGACCGCCGTGTCGGCCGCGGCGTCGGCAGCTTCTTCGAAACGGTCCGCGTGCCGCGCGCGGACGTGGCGGCGTTCATGCTGG
>JAUSBL010000048.1 GCA_030658975.1 Candidatus Latescibacterota bacterium | reverse complement strand
GTGCGGCGTGCGGCGGAACGCGTCGCCTACGCCGAGACGGAGAACCTCGAGCGCTACCTTATCATTTTGTCGACGACCGTCACCATCGCGCCCTTCCTGGGCTTGCTCGGCACGGTCTGGGGTCTGATGCAGGCGTTCTGGGAGATGTCGGTGCTGCGCAGCGCCAACCTCGCGGTCGTGGCGCCGGGCATCGCCGAGGCGCTGATCACGACCATCGCCGGCCTGTCGGCCGCCGTGCCTGCCGTGGTGTTCTTCAACCTTTTCGTGCGCAAGATCGACCTGGTGGGCAACGAGATGGAGCGCCTGCGCACCATCATGGAGGACGCGGCGCCGTCGGCGGGGGAGGCCAGGCTAGGCCAGGTCCGCCGCCCGGAACCGCACGAGAAGGAACAGATCCGATGAGACGCCGCTCGTCCTACCGCGGCTTCTCCGAGATCAACATCACCTCGCTGGTGGACATCTCGTTGTGCCTGCTGATCATCTTCATCCTCACCGCCCCCTACATGCAGGGCGGCGTGGAAGTCAACCTGCCGCAGGCCGAGACCCGCGAGGTGGTCGTCGAGGAGGGGCCGGTGATCACCGTGACGAAGGAGCGCGCGCTCCACTTCGACGACGCGCCGATCGCCATGACCGACCTCGCCGCCCGCCTCGGCGTCTTCGCCGACCGTCGCGCGACCCTGCCGGTCTACCTGCGGGCCGACGAGGACGTGCCCTACGGTTTCGTGCTGCAGGTCATGGCCGCCATCGAGAAGGAGGGCTTCTCGAATCTGAGTCTGGTGGCGGACCAGGACCTCGGGGAGAGGAAGCGTCCGTGAACCGCGCGCTGCCGGCCTCCCTGCTGCTGCACGCGCTCTTCATCGCGGCGCTGCTGCTGTTCGGATCCCAGGTGGTGCGCCAGCCGATGCCGCGCCAGCGCGCGATCTCGGTGCGTCTGGCCGAACTGCCCAGCCCGCGCCCGCAGGTCCAGGCGGCGCCGCCGCAGCCCGCCGCCGAACCGGTGGTGCGGCCAACGGTCGTGCCCAAGGCCGCCGAGAAGAAGCCGGCGCCGAAAGAGGCGGCCAAGCCGGCGGCGAAACCGGTCGTCTCCGACCCCAAGCCGGCGGCGAAGCCGGCCGCCCCGGACCGCCAGCCGGCGCAGCCCGGGCCGGCCGCGGCCATGCCCCGCCTCGGCGCAGACGTGACCGTCGCGCCGCAGTACCAGTACTACCTCGACCTGCTCGAGCAGCGGATCGCCCGCAACTGGCAGCCGAGGAAGCTGGGGTTCCGCAGCGGGGCGCCGGTGACCTGCTCGGTCCACTTCCAGGTCGAGCAGGACGGCCGCCTCTCGCGGCCGACGGTGACCGCCAGTTCGGGCGTGCCCCTGATGGACCGCGAGGCCCTGCGGGCCGTGGAAGCGGTCGGCACCTTCCTGCCGATCCCCGCCGGCATGGCCGGGCGCGGGATCGGCATCACCTACATCTTCACGCTGACGGCGGGGAATTGACCATGCGGCACGACATCACGCGCGACATCCTGGCCATGACCCTCGTCCTGCTGGCGGCCGTCGCGCCCGCCGCGGCCCAGGGCGAGTACATCATGCGGGCCGACCGTTCGGCGGCGGAGCTGACCGACATCCTGGTGCAACCCGCGGAGGTGCAGGCGGGCGGCGCCGAGGCCCGGGCGGCGGCCGGCGCCGTCGACGCCGTCATCCGCGCGGACCTCGACTACAGCGGCCTGTTCCGCCTGCTGACGCGCGACCAGGCCGCCGGCAAGGCGCCGGGACACTACCGCATCGACGGGGTGCTGGAGGGCCTGCCGACCGGGGACGCGGCCTCGCCCGCGCTGACGCTGCGCCTGCTCTCGGAACCCGGCGGCCAGGTCCTGCTCTCCAAGCGCTACCAGCCGGGGCCCGACCGGTTGCGCGCCACGGCCCACCACTTCGTGGAGCAGGTCATCCGCCTGCTCACCGACGAGCCTGGCATCAGCCTGACGCGCATCGTCTTCGCGCGCGGCAGCGGGGACCGCCGGGACATCTGGTGCGTCGACTACGACGGCGAGGGCCTGCTGCGGCTGACCTCCAACCGCACCCTGAACCTGTTCCCGTCCTGGTCCCCGGACAACAAACAGGTCGCCTTCATGTCTTTCCGGCAGGGCCAGCAGGGCACCTACATGCTCGAGGCGGCGACCGGGGCCGTGAGACTGGTCGGCGAGACCAGCGGCTCGAACCTGGGTCCGTCCTGGCACCCCGGCGGGCAGGAACTGGTGGTGGCCCTGTCGAAGGCCGGCCAGCCGGACATCTATCGGTTGGGCCTGGAGGGCCACGTGATCCGGCGGCTGACCGTGTCGGAGTCCATCGAGGTCTCCCCGAGCTGGTCCCCCAGCGGCCGCGAAATCGTTTTCACGAGCGATCGGACCGGCTCGCCCCAGATCTACGTCATGGACGCCGACGGCACCGGCAGGCGGCGCCTGACCTTCGAGGGGAAGTACAACGACTCGGCCGAGTGGTCGCCCCGCGGGGACCGGATCGTGTACGCCTGCCGCGAGCAGGTGATCACCCAGCTGATGCTCATCGACGTGGGGGGGGAGAACCGCCGCCTGCTGACCGACGCCTCGTGGCGCAACTGCGAGGATCCGAGCTGGGCGCCGGACGGCCGCCACGTGGTCTTCGCCTCGGACCGCACCGGGGTGTTCAAGCTCTACGTCCTGGACGTCGAGGACGGTTCGATCCGGCAGTTGACGAATGGCGGGGAACCGGATACAACTCCTGATTGGTCCCAGTGAAAATCCGTGTTATCTTGGCCTAGAATATGAAATCCGGTGGGTAGATGAGTCACTTCAGAAAAGGAGTCGGATAGCCATGGTGCGGACCCTAGCTCTGATCGGCATGTTGTTGGCGGCCCTGCTCATGACCGTCGGCTGCGGCGGCAAGAAGGACGTCCCGGTCACGGACAACACGGCGGCTGTCGTCACGACTCCGCCCGTCGAGGAGGTCGTCGAAGAGACGCCTGTCACCGAGACGCAGGCGCCCGTCACGAACTACGCGACGATGTCGCCGCAGGAGTACGGCATCGAGGACGTGTACTTCGCCTACGACGAGTACACCCTCAGCGCCGCCACCATGACCACGCTGACCGCGAACGCGAAGATCATGAAGGAGCACGGCGACGTCGTGTACCTGATCGAGGGCCACTGCGACGAGCGCGGCACGGTCGAGTACAACCTGGCCCTGGGCGAGAAGCGCGCGGCCGCCGTGCGCGACTACCTGGCGAACCTGGGCGTGAAGGCCAGCCAGCTGCGCGTCACGAGCTACGGCGAGGAGCGTCCCTTCGTCACCGGCGGCACCGAAGCCGCCTGGGCCAAGAACCGCCGCGCCCACTTCGCGCGCCCGTAGGTGACCGCCATGCGTGCGTCCTGCACGGGCCGGTTCATTCTCCTGCTGGTCGGAGCGCACCTGGCAGCCTTCGCTGCCGGGTGCGCGCCCCAGTTCGAGACGCTCCAGACGGCGGTCGACGGCAACTCGGCCGAGATCCAGCGCCTGGCCGACGAGCAGACCGCCCTGAGGCGCGACGTCACCGCCCTGCTGGCCATGCTGCGCAGCGGCCAGGGGTCGGGACCCGACACCGACGCGCGGCTCCAGGCCAACCTCTCGCAGATCCTGGCCCGGCTGGACCAGGCCGCGAGCCAGCAGGCGGACAACCAGGAATACATGCGCAACCTCTCGGCCCGCGTGGACCTGCTGACCACGCGCCTGGGCATCCCCACGCTCGGCGAGTTCAAGCCGCCGCCCCCGGGCGGCGCCGATCTCGGCGCGCTGCCGGAGGAGGGCCGCGCCCTGTTCAACGCGGCCATGGCGGACCGCGGCCGGGGCGAGTTCGCAGCGGCCCGCCAGGGCTTCCAGGATTTCCTGGGCCGCTACCCGCGCAGCGAGCAGGCCGACGACGCTGCGTACTGGCTGGCCGCCATGGACGCCGACGACGGCGAGCACCAGGGCGCCCTGGAACGCCTGCAGGCTCTCCTGGACCGTTATCCCGACTCCGACCGCCGGTCCGACGCGCTGCACAAGTCCGTCGCCTCGGCGCACGCGCTCGGACGGGACGACGAAGCCCGCAGGCTGCTCGGCCGCCTGCAGGCCGAGTTCCCCGGTTCCGAGGCGGCGGAACTGGCGGCCGCCCTGCTGTCCGAATAGGGAGTCGAGAAAAGGAGCGAT
The DNA here is from genome assembly GCA_030658975.1 of Candidatus Latescibacterota bacterium. Lineage (GTDB taxonomy): Bacteria > Krumholzibacteriota > Krumholzibacteriia > LZORAL124-64-63 > LZORAL124-64-63 > PNOJ01. The sequence continues at coordinate 5,154 of JAUSBL010000048.1, read as the reverse complement.
CGTGCCCAAGATCCCCGTCCTGAGGCGGGCCCGCGACCTGGTCCAGCCGTTCCGTCCCGTGGAGATCGCGGTGCTGGACGGCGCCTACCACGCCTTCATCGTACGCTACAGCGGGGACTACATCGCCCACAGCCACTCGTCCGACGAGTTCATCTACATCCTGGAGGGCATGATCGACATCGAGATGAACCGCTCGACCGTCACGGTCAAGCAGGGCGAAGCCATGCTGATCCCCGCCGGCACGGTCCACCGGCCGCGGTGCAAGGCCATGGCCCTGGCTCTGGTCACCGAGACCAAGGGCCTCCAGACCACGGGCCTGCAGACGAAGGACAGCTAGACCGCCCGCCCGCTTCCCCCGCCATTGCTCCCGGAGCCGAACTCCGGGTCGGCCAACATCTTCTCGATCCACAGCACGGTCTCGCGGCTGCCCAGGTACAGGGGCGTCCGCTGGTGCACGCCCTGCGGCACGAGGTCGAGGATAGGGCCGGCGCCGTCGCTTGCGTAGCCGCCGGCGTTCTCGGCGATCATGGCCAGAGGAGCCGCCTCGTAGAGCAGGCGCAGTTTGCCCAGGGGGGCCTTGGTGGTGGGAGGGTAGAGGAAGACGCCGCCGTAGAGCAGGTTGCGGTGGAAGTCGGCCACGAGCGAGCCGATGTAGCGGGCGGACATGCCGCCGCTCTCCTGCCGGCCGTACTTGAGCCGGCGCACGACCTCGCGCACGGCGGGCGACCACAGCGGTTCGTGGCCCTCATTCACCGAGTAGATTCCCGCGGCGAAGGGGATCTTGATGTTCTCGTGGCTGAGCAGGAACTCGCCGATCCCGGGGTCCAGCGTGTAGCCGTGGACACCGTGGCCGGTGGTGTGGACGAACATCGTCGACGATCCGTACACCACGTAGCCGGCGGCCGCCAGCTCGCGGCCGGGCTGCAGCAGATCGTCGTTGCAGATCGCGGCGATGCGCGAGCGGCGGCGGTAGATGCTGAAGATCGTACCGATCGAGACGTTCGCGTCGATGTTGCTGCTGCCGTCGAGCGGGTCGAAGACCACGACGTACTTGCCGCTGCCCTCGCGGAAGTCGATCCGGACCGGGTCGGGCAGCTCCTCGGACGCCATCAGGCAGACCTGGCCGCGGCGGCCCACGAATTTCAGCATGATGGCGTTGGCGTAGTCGTCCAGCTTCTGGACGGTCTCGCCCTGGATGTTGCTGGCGCCGGTGCTGCCCAGGATGTCCACCAGGCCGGCGCGGGTCACCTCGCGGGCGATGACCTTGGCCGCGAACGCGATGTCCCCCAGCAGACTCGTGAAATCGCCGCTGGCGCTGGGGTGCAGGCGCTGCATGTCCAGGATGTGGCTCTCGACATTCAGGAGATTCTTGTTCGGCATGACGCTCCCGCTGCAGGTTGAAGGCGGCCACCAATGTAGCAGGGATGGCGGCGCAGGGCGAGTACGGGATGCGGGCGAGCACCAGTTGCGGGGGAGGGGGGCCGGGGCTCCGGCGGGACCGCGGCCGGGGGACAGTCCGGGGTTGCGGCCGGCGGGCCGGTTGTCCATCGTTTGGCAGGCGCTTGCCGCCAGGCGCCGCGGTCCTTCCGCGACCCGATCCGTCAGCACGACACGGAGGAACGTCATGTCCCAGATGCTGCCCATCCCGCCGCTGCCGATGAACGAACCCATCCTGGGCTACCTGCCCGGATCGCCCGAGAAAGCCGCGCTGAAGGCGAAGCTCAAGGAGCTGGCCGGCACCCGCATCGAGATCCCGCTGGTCATCGGCGGCAAGGACGTCGCCACGGGCGACCTCGCGGACTGCCGCATGCCCCACGACCACCGGCATCTGCTCGGCGTCTACCACAAGGCGGGCGCGAAGCACGTCCAGGCCGCCGCCGCGGCGGCGCGCAAGGCCAAGAAGGACTGGGCCGCCCTGTCCTGGGAGGCGCGGGCCGCGGTCTTCCTGAAGGCCGCCGAGCTGCTGGCCGGCCGCCGCCGCAGCACCCTGAACGCCGCCACGATGCTGGGCCAGAGCAAGACCGCCTACCAGGCCGAGATCGACTCCGCCTGCGAGCTGATCGACTTCTGGCGCTTCAACCCGGCCTTCGCCCACGACATCATGAGCGAGCAGCCGGAGTCCGGACCCGGCATGTGGAACATGCTGGAGCAGCGGCCCCTGGACGGTTTCGTCTTCGCCGTGACCCCCTTCAACTTCACCAGCATCGCCGGCAACCTGCCGACGGCGCCGGCGCTCATGGGCAACACGGTGCTGTGGAAGCCGGCCTCGAGCGCCGTCTACTCGGCCTGGTTCATCATGGAGATCCTGCGCGAGGCGGGGCTGCCCGACGGCGTCATCAACATGATCCCGGGCAGCGGCGGCCAGGTGGGCAACCCGGTCATCGAGCACCCGGACCTCGGCGGCGTGCACTTCACCGGCAGCACCGAGGTCTTCCAGAACATGTGGGGCACCATCGGCGCCAACATCCGCAAGTACGCCTGCTACCCGCGCATCGTGGGGGAGACCGGCGGCAAGGACTTCGTCTTCGCCCACGCCTCGGCCGATCCCGTCGCGCTGGTGACGGCGCTGGTGCGCGGCGCCTTCGAGTACCAGGGACAGAAATGCTCGGCGGCCAGCCGCGCCTACGTTCCGGCCTCGCTGTGGCCGCAGGTGCGCGAGCACCTGCTCGCCGAAGTGGCCTCGATCAGGATGGGCGACCCCGTCGACTTCACGAACTTCATGGGTGCGGTCATCGACCAGGGCGCCTACCGGAGCATCAAGGGCTACATCGACCAGGCCCGCAAGGCCCGCGGCCAGGCCCGCATCATCGCCGGCGGCGGCTGCGACGACAGCAAGGGCTGGTTCATCGAGCCCACCGTGATCGAGGCGAAGGACCCCGACTTCGTGACGATGCGCGAGGAGATCTTCGGGCCGGTCCTGACCGTCCACGTCTACCAGGACAAGGACTGGCTCAAGGCCCTGCGACTCTGCGACAAGGGCTCGACCTACGCCCTGACCGGGGCGGTCTTCGCCCGCGACCGCGGCGTGATCGAGACGATGAAGCAGGAACTGGTCGGCACCGCCGGCAACTTCTACATCAACGACAAGCCCACCGGGGCGGTCGTGGGGCAGCAGCCCTTCGGCGGTTCGCGGGCCTCCGGGACGAACGACAAGGCGGGCTCGTACCTGAACCTGATCCGGTGGACGACGCCGCGGACGATCAAGGAGACGTTTGATCCGCCGCGGGACTACCGCTACGGTTTCATGTCCCAAAAATAACGGTTTGCACATCCTGCCGAGACAGGGGACGCGCTCCGGGCACCTCGTGTGCCCGGAGCGCTTGGCCTTCCGGCCCCTCCGCCATCCTGGCTGCGGGGCCTTCAGGACACCCCTGTCTCGGCAGGATGTGCAGACCTGGACAAGGCCGTGGCCGGCAGAAAAAAGAAAGGCGGCCGGGGGGCCGCCTCGAAGATGGTGGTGCCGGAGGTGGGACTTGAACCCACGCGCCCCGAGGGGCAACGGATTTTGAGTCCGTCGCGTCTACCAATACCGCCACTCCGGCACGAAGGCGGATGATAGGGAGCGGCGCCGTTCCCGTCAAGGGAGGGGCTTTCCCGGCAGCGGTTGGAGCCAATTGGGGTTTGACAGGATCCGGCCCCGGCTTCATATTGTGCCGTCGGGTGGGGCCTTAGCTCAGCTGGGAGAGCGCTTGAATGGCATTCAAGAGGTCATGAGTTCGATCCTCATAGGCTCCACCACCCAACACATTGAAGAACAAGGGCTTGCCGAATCGGCGAGCCCTTGATCTTTTGTCGGGGAAGGCCCGGTTCCACACCGGTTCCACGCTGGAGCGAGATCAGCGGTTGACGGTCGCCGACGTCGCGAACTTCAGCACGAAATCGTTGCCCGCCACCACGCCGCCGTCGACCGGCACGGCGGCGGCCAGCGGCGGCGTCGCGCGCAGATTCCGCCGCGCCAGCGAACTCTCGATCACGTGCACCTCGTACCATCCCGGCGGGATCCCCTGGAACAGGTAGTAGCCGTCGAACTCGCTGACGGTCGTCTTGATCGTGCGCCGCTTGAGGTCCAGCAGTTCCAGGCCGACGTTGCGCAGCGGCGTGCGCCCGGCCGGCGTCTGCACGAAGATCGTCCCTTCGATGTCGCCGGAGTAGGTGACCGGGAACTCCAGCGCGAGGTGCGCGCCGGGGTGGCCGACGGCGCGCACGGCCTGCAGGGCGGGGATCAGGTAGGGATCCTGGAGCGATTCGACATCGAGCGTGACATCGCGTGTGTCGTAGGCCGGCAGGTCCGGCAGGTAGGCCAGGCCCAGGCGGTCGGTCGTGGCGTGGCGCATTGCGCCGCCGCCGGCGAAGCGCACGTCGGGCAGCGGCTCGTCCCGGTCGTCGTAGAGCCCGTTGGCGTTGCGGTCCAGGAAAACGCGGGCCGTGGCGCCGTAGCCGCCGGTCAGGCGCGTGCGCTGCACGTGCAGGCGCATCGTCTCGGGCACCTTGGTCAGCGAGGTCGAGACTCCGACGCTGAAGAACGTCTCCTGGCCGGAAGCGCCGTGCCCGCTCAGGGCGACCTGCACGCCGTCCAGCAGCAGCGTCAACGAGCCTCCGTAGCCGGTCGTGCCGAGGTCCTGCAGGTCCCGCTCGACGTGGGCGCCCAGACGCAGGAAGCGCGCGGCCTGCCAGCCCGCGCTGCCGCCGGCCGATTCCAGGCCGAAGTCCGGCGTGATCCCCGAGCGCAACTGGCCGCGCAGCAGCAGCGGTCCCCACCAGCTGCTCAGCAGGTGCTCCTGGAGCAGGCGGCGGTCGTCGTCGCCCTGGGCGCCGCTGCGCCGGTAGTCGAGCTTGCCGGTCCAGGTGGCGCGCGACCAGCCCGTGGCCAGGCGCAGCACGGCGCCGTCCTGGCGCTCGATGTCGCGGTCGGCGAAGGTCGTCGCCTGCAGCCTCAGGTCGTAGGTGCAGGGGCGGGCGCCCAGGCGCAGGCCGCCGCCCATACGCAGCGTGGTGTCGCGCGTGCGGCGCCGCTGCGGCGTGTTGGCGTCGCTGATGAAGTCGCTGAAGGCGGCGTGCTCGAACTGCACCGTGCGCCCGAAGAGTTCGCCCTGGACCGCCAGGCTGCGCGCGGTGCCGCCCGTGTTGTCGGCCGCCAGCAGGCCGCGCAGGGCC
>JAUSBL010000046.1 GCA_030658975.1 Candidatus Latescibacterota bacterium | reverse complement strand
CACGGACCTGGGCGACGCCCTGGACCGCGCCGGTGGCGACACCTTCGAACGCGTCTGGCCCCTGCCGCTGGTCAAGGAGCACCACAAGCTGATGGAGAGCGGCGTTGCCGACCTCCAGAACATCGGCGGCAAGTGCGCCGGCGCCAGCACCGCGGCGGCCTTCCTGGCGGAGTTCGTGGACGACGAGACGCCCTGGGCCCATCTGGACATCGCCGGGCCCGCGTGGGCGGGCAAGCCCGGGCCGCTGGGCCCGAAGGGCGCGACCGGCTACGGGGCGCGGCTGATCGCCCGGGCGCTCGAGATCCTGGCGGATCGGGCCGACAAATGACCGAGGCGCTCAGCAGGATTTCGCGGCGCGCGCTGGCGCGCACGATCCTGGCGCTTTCGGTGCCCGCGATCCTGGCGAACGTCTCGCAGACACTCATGGGGCTGGTGGACACCCTGATGGTGGGGCAGCTCGGCGCGGGCCCGCTGGCCGCGGTCGGGGTGGCCACCCTGCTGTTCTCCGCCGCCGCCACCACGCTGAAGGCGACCGACGTCGCGGTGCAGACGATGACCGCGCAGCTGGTCGGCGCCCGTCGCGACGGCGAGGTCGGCGGCGTGCTGTTCACCGCCGGGCTGCTGACCGTCGTGCTGGCCGGGGCCGTGACGGTGTTCGGCATGCTGGCGCCCGGGCTCTGGATGGCGCTGGCCTCGACCGACCCCGAGGTCCGGCGCCTCGGCGCCGAGTATCTCCTGTGGCGTTTGCCCGGCGCCCTGCCGTTCATGCTGGCCTTCCAGATCCGCGCCGCCTGCGACGGGATCGGCTGGACCCGCGTCGGCATGGCGGTGGGCATCGGCATGAACGTGCTCAACGCCCTGCTGAACTGGATCCTGATCTTCGGCCGGCTCGGCGCGCCCGAGATGGGGGTCGCGGGCGCGGCCCTGGCCAGCACGCTGGCCAGTTGGCTGGCGCTGCTGGCATTCCTGGCGGTGCTGGCGGGCCGGGAGCCGCGGCGCCGCTTCCGCTTCCTGGCCCGCGGCAACCTGCGCTGGGACCTGGTCGGCCCCATGCTGAAGATGTCCTGGCCCGCGGCGGTCCAGTCGCTCGGCGCGCTGCTGGCCGTGCTGGTGTTCTTCGTGATCCTCGGCAGCATCGGCATCGTGGCGATCGCGGCCGGCAACGTCGTGCTGCGGATCGCCGCGCTGTCGTTCATGCCGGGGATCGGCGTCGGCGCGGCGGTGCAGACCCTGGTCGGGCAGTCGCTCGGACGCGGCGACGTGCGCGGCGCCGTGCGCGCTGGCTGGGGCGGGGTGGCGCTCGCGACGCTGCTGATGGGCGCGTTCGGTCTGGCCTTCCTGCTCGTGCCCGATGCGCTGATGCGCCTGTTCACGACCGACGCCGAGGTGGCTGCCGCCGGCCGGCCCATCCTGCGCCTGATGGGCCTGGTGCAGGTGTTCGACGCCGTGGGCCTGACGCTCGCGGGCGCGCTGCGCGGCGCCGGCGCCACGCGGCAGGTCATGACGACCGACGTCGTGCTGGCGTGGGGGCTGTTCCTGCCGACCTCCTGGCTGTGCGGCGTGGTGCTGGACGGCGGGCTGGTCGGGGCCTGGATCGGCGTGCTGGTCTGGTTCTTCGTCTACGCGGTCGGCATGACCGTCTGGTTCGTGCGCGGCGACTGGCGCCGCGCCGCCTCGACCCTCTGACCCGAGCGGAGATGGCCGTGGATGATCTGTTCAGCGCCGCGCCGCGCCGCGCCGCAGAAGGCGACGAGCGTCGCGTCTACACGGTGGGCGAACTCAACGAGGCCATCGAGGCCGCCCTGCAGTCCGCCTTCCCGGCCGCGGTCTGGGTGCGCGGCGAGGTGCGCGGGCTCAAGCGCAACGCCAACCGGAACATCTACTTCGAACTGCACGGCGCGAGCCGGGGCAGCGTCGACCAGATCACCGTCGCGGCCCTGCAGTGGGACCGGCAGAAGTTCGGTCTCGAGAAGTACTTCGACGGCACGGATCCCGGGCTCCAGATCCGGGACAACCTCGAGGTGTGCGTGCAGGGGGTCGTGGTCTACCACCCGAAGTGGGGCCTGTCGTTCAAGCTCGTCGCCGTCGACCCGGCGTACACGCTGGGCCAGCTCGAAGCCCGCCGCCGCGAGACCCTGACGGCGTTGCAGGCCGCCGGCCTGATCGAGCGCAACGCCGGCCTGGCCTTCCCGGTGCTGCCGCTGCGCGTGGGTCTGGTGACCTCCGTGGGCAGCGCCGCCGAGAAGGACTTCCTGGCCGGGCTCGCGGTCGCGGGCTACGGCTTCGCGGTGCTGCGCGCCGACTGCCGCATGATGGGCGAGCAGATGGTCGGGCAGGTGACCGGGGCCCTGCGCGCGCTGGGCGCGGCGGGGGTGGACGTGATCGTCGTGACGCGCGGCGGCGGTTCGAAGGCCGACCTCTCCTGGTTCGACCACCGCGAAGTGGCCGAGGCCGTCGCGCGCTGCCCCGTGCCGGTCGTCACGGCCATCGGGCACGAGATCGACCTGAGCATCGCCGACCTCGTGGCCCACCACCACTGCAAGACGCCGACGGCCGCCGCCCAGGACCTGGTCGACCGCGTCGCCGCCGCCGACCAGCGCCTGCGCCGGGCGGCCGACGGCGCCGCCCTGGAAGCCGCGCGGATCCTGGGGGAATCGCGCCGCGACCTGACCGGCGCGGCGGCGGCCCTGGGCGCCGCCGTGGTGGCGCAGGTCCGCGGCCGACACGAGCGCCTGGTGCACCTGCGCGGCGCGGCCCTGGGCGCGGCCCGCCGCCGCCTCGAACGCG
>JAUSBL010000033.1 GCA_030658975.1 Candidatus Latescibacterota bacterium | reverse complement strand
AAGGGCACCCGCATGAAATCCGATCTGCCGAAGGTGCTGCACCGCATCGGCGGGCGCACGCTGCTCGACCACGTCCTGGGCGCCGTGCGCGCCGCGGGCGTGCCCCGCACCGTGGTGGTGGTGGGGCACGAGGCGGAACTGGTGGAGGAATCATGCCGCGCCCCCGACGTGGCCTTCGCCCTGCAGCGGCCCCAGCTCGGCACGGGCCACGCCGTCCAGGTCGCCGTGCCCAGCCTCGCCGCCGACGGCTGGACGCTGGTCCTGGCCGGAGACGTCCCCCTGCTGCGCGCGGCCACCCTGCGCCGCCTGGTCGCCGCGACCGTCGACGCGCAGGCGAGCGCGTCGGTGCTGACCTGCGTGGTCGCGGACGCCGGCGCCTACGGCCGCATCATCAAGGACGGCGCCGGCCGGCTGCTGCGCATCGTGGAGGCCCGCGACGCGTCGCCGCAGGAGCTGGCGATCGGCGAGTACAACACGGGCGTCTTCTGCTACCGGACCGCGGACCTCTTCGCCGCGCTCGCCAGGCTCCGCGCGGACAACGACCAGTCCGAGTACTACCTCACCGACACGATCGCCCACCTGGTGGCGGACGGTCGCGCGGTGCAGGCCGTGGCCATCGACGACCCCGACGAGGTGGTCGGCATCAACACGGTCGACGAGCTGGCCGCGGCCGAGACGCTGCTGCGCCGCCGCGGCTGAACGGGAGGGGCGCCGATGGACCGCCTGTACACACCCTGGCGCCTGGACTACGTCCGCGACGGCGAACGGCGGGGGTCGGAGTGCGTGTTCTGCGCCTGCCGGGACGGCGGCGACGAGCAGGCGCACATCCTGCACCGCTCCCGTCACTGGTTCGTGATCCTCAACCGCTACCCCTACAACGGCGGCCACCTGCTGCTGGTGTGCAACGAGCACGTCGGCGGCCTGACGGAGTGCGAACCGGAGGCGGTGACCGACCTGGCGCGCCTGCTGGCGGCGGCCGAGCGGGCGGTGCGCGCGGTCTACCAGCCCCACGGCGTCAACGCCGGCTACAACGGCGGCGCGGCCGCGGGCGCGGGCATCCCCGGGCACTTCCACGTCCACCTGCTGCCGCGCTGGCGGGCGGACACCAACTTCATGACCGTCATCGGGGACGCGCGAGTGATCCCCGAGACGCTCGACCAGACCTACGCCCAGCTGCGGCCCGCCCTGGCCGAGGCGCTGCGCGGCTCGGGGCTCTAGCCCGGGAGCCCGCGGCGCGATTCCCGTTGGTTTCGCGCGGGGGACGGGGTATATTGCACCGCACGCCGGTCGGGAATCGTCAGGGTCCGGGGAGGGCACGGATGCGGAAGTCCATGGGAACGGTGTTGCTCACCCTGTTCCTGGGTATCTTGATCGGGGCCATCTTCAGCGAGATCATCGGCCTGTTCCTGGAAGAGGGCTCGATCGCCCATCAGCTGTTCGTGCGCTCGGTCGATTTCGGGCCCGAGCTGAACCAGTGGGACCTGGTGATCCTGGAGATCTCCTTCGGTTTCAAGCTTCACTTCAACTTCATGAGTCTGGTCGGCGTGTTCGTGGCCTCGCAGATCCTGCGCTGGTACCGCTGACCGATCGGAGGGTGGGACATGGCACCGTTCCTCGCCGTCTTCGGCGGCATCGGCTGGGGCGAGCTGCTGATCATCGCGTTCGTCGTTCTGATGGTCTTCGGACCGAAGCGCCTGCCCGAGATCGCCGAGGCGCTGGGCTCCTCCGTCAAGAAGTTCCGGCGCGCGACGCAGGACGCCAAGGACGAGGTCAAGCGCGAGATCGACGTCGCCCGCACGGACACGGTCCGCAGCGACCCGCTCCGCAGCGACCCGCCCCGCACCGACCCGCTCCGCACCGACGTCGGCAACGGCAACAGCAGCGCCACGCCGCCCAAGGACGGCTGACCGGCCGTCGCCCGCGCTCCGGAGGCAACCGTCGTGATGAGGCAACCGGCAGTCGGCACGCATCGGCGGGCGCCGTGAACCTGGCGCAGCTGCTCGACCGGCTCCGCGCCGATCCGACCTTCCTGGACAACGTCACCCGGTGGGAAGTGCTGCCGCCGCGCGCCGCGCGGTACGCCGATTTCCCCGACAGCCTCCACCCGCGGCTGGTCGCGACGCTGCGTGACCGCGGGATCTCCGGACTCTACACCCACCAGGCCGAGGCCGTCCGGGCCGCCGCCGCGGGCGAGCCCTTCGTCGTGGTCACGCCCACGGCCTCCGGCAAGACGATGTGCTACAACCTGCCGGTGCTGGACACGATCCTGCGCGACCCGCAGGCCCGCGCCCTCTACCTCTTCCCGACCAAGGCGCTGAGCCAGGACCAGATGCACGAGGTCCACGGCGTGATCACCGACCTCGGCGCCGACATCAAAACCTACACCTTCGACGGCGACACGCCCGAGACGGCCCGCCGGGCGATCCGCAGCAGCGGCCACATCGTGGTCACGAACCCGGACATGCTGCACCAGGGCGTCCTGCCGCACCACACCCTGTGGGTCAAGCTCTTCGAAAACCTGCGCTACGTGGTCGTGGACGAGGTCCACCACTACCGCGGCGTGTTCGGCAGCCACGTGGCGAACGTGCTGCGCCGGCTGCGCCGGATCGCCCGCTTCTACGGCGCGGACCCGCTGTTCATCGGCTGCTCGGCGACCATCGCCAACCCCGGCGAACTGGCGGCCCAGCTGGCCGGCGGCCAGGTGCGCGTCATCGACGACAACGGCGCGCCGCAGGGGGAGAAGCACGTCATCTTCTACAACCCGCCGGTGGTCAACCGCGAGCTCGGGATCCGCCGCTCGGCCGTCAAGGAGACCCGCGCGCTGGCCGAACGCTTCCTGGCCGCCGACGCCCAGATGATCGTGTTCGCCCGTTCCCGCACGCGCGTCGAACTGCTGCTGACCTACCTGGCGCGGGCGGGCCGCCGCACCGGGATCCGCAGCGGCGAGGTGCGCGGCTACCGCGGCGGCTACCTGCCCACCGAGCGGCGCGCCATCGAGCAGGGCCTGCGCGACGGGACGGTGCGGGCGGTCGTCAGCACCAACGCCCTGGAACTGGGCATCGACATCGGGCGGCTGGACGTGTGCGTCATGTGCGGCTACGCCGGCACGGTGGCCAGCACCTGGCAGCAGGCCGGCCGCGCCGGGCGCAGCCAGAACCTGTCGGTGGCCGTGCTGGTCGCCACCAGCAGCCCCCTGGACCAGTACGTCGTGGCCAACCCCGAGTGGTTCTTCGCCCGCGCGCCCGAGAGCGCGGCCGTCGATCCCGACAACCTCGTGATCCTGGTCAGCCATCTCAAGTGCGCGGCCTTCGAACTGCCCTTCGACGCCGGCGAGCAGTTCGGCGGCCGCGACGTCGGCGAGATCCTCGACTACCTCGCCGAGCAGGGGATCCTGCACCGCGACGCCGCCCGCTACCACTGGATGGCCGAGACGTACCCCGCCGAGGACGTCAGCCTGCGCAGCGCCGCGCCGGAGAATGTCGTGATCATCGACACGGACCAGCCCCGCGGCCTGGTCATCGGCGAGATGGACCTGTTCGGGGCCCAGGAGATGCTCCACGACGAGGCGGTCTACATCCACGGCGGGCGGCAGTACCACGTCGACAAGCTGGACTGGGAGCGGCGCAAGGCCTACGTCAAGCCCGTCCAGGTCGACTACTACACCGACGCCCAGCGCAAGACCGAGCTGCGCACGCTCACCGACGACGAGTCGCTCGACGCGCCGTACGGGCGCAGGGGGCTCGGGGAGATCGGGCTGGTGAGCAAGGTCACGGTCTACAAGAAGATCAAGCTGGGCACCCACGAGAACGTGGGCGCCGGGCGCGTGCACCTGCCGGAGATGGAACTGCACACCACGAGCTTCTGGTGGGAACTGCCCGCCGACGCGCACGCCTGGCTGGCGGAGTCCCGCCTGGACCTGGGCGACGCCCTGAAGGGTCTGGCGCACCTGCTCGGGCACGTCGCGCCGGCGTTCATCATGGCCGACCCCTCGGACATCCACGCCCTGCCGATGGTCAAGTCGCCGTTCACCGACCGGCCGACCCTCCACCTCTACGACGCCTACCCCGGCGGCGTCGGCTACGCCCGCCGCATCTTCGTGCAGTTCGACGAGATCACGGCCGCGGCCCTGCGCCATCTCGACCGCTGCGGGTGCGGGCACGGCTGCCCGGCCTGCGTCGGCGTGCCGGCCGACGCCGGCGCGACCGCGCGCGAGGGCGCCCGCCGGCTGCTGGCCGCGGCCGCGCCGGCGGGTTGACGTGGACCTGCGCAGCCGTCTGGCCCGCTTCGAGCCCCTGCACAAGCCCCGCGACGACGACCGCGCCCCGACCCCGCCCGACGAGGCGGCCCTGGCGGCCCTGGGTTTCGTGACGGAATCGTCGGCCGCGGGCCCCGTCTGCCTGCGCTCGGCCCTGGTCCGGGTCGCGCCCCCCTGTTCCCTCGCGCCGTTGACCCGGGTCCTGACCGCGCCGGTGCCGGCGGACGTCACCGGCGGCGGCATCCTGCTGCTGGACACCGAGACCACCGGGCTGGCCGGCGGCACGGGCACCCTGGCCTTCCTCGTGGGGACCGCCTGGTGGGACGAGGACGGACTGCGCGTCCGGCAGTACCTGCTGACCACGCCGTCGGCAGAGGACGCGCTGCTCGGCAGCCTGGCGGAGCTCGCGGCCCGCTTCGCGGTGGTGGTGACCTACAACGGCCAGACCTTCGACCTGCCGCTGCTGCGCACGCGCGGCATCCTGTGCCGGCGGCGCGGCCTGCTGGACGGCCTCGCCGGCCTGGACCTGCTGCCGGTCGCGCGCCGGCTCTGGGGCCGCCGGCTGCCGGATTGCCGCCAGGCGACCGTCGAGATCGAAGCCGGCTGCTCCCACCGCGGCGCGGACGACATCCCCGGCCATCTGATCCCGGCCGCCTGGTGGAACTTCGTCCGCCGCGGCGAGACCGGGACCCTGCGCGAGGTCTGCGAACACAACCTCTGGGACCTGCAGGGCATGGCCGCGATCCTCGATGCGGCCATCGCGCGATCGCGACTGCTGGACGCGCCGCCCGCGCCGCAGCCGCTGCCCTGGCAGGACGCCTGGTCCCTGGCGCGACTCTGCGAGCGCCGGACCGACGCTTCGTGGGAGGCGCGGTCCGCCGCCGCGGCCTGGATCGTCGCCGCGCTGCCCGACGCGGCACGGCAGGAGGCGCCGCCGCGCTTCTACGCGGACGCCGTCCGGATCCTCAAGCGGGTGCGCGACTGGGAGCGCGTCGGCACGTTGCTGGCGGAGTGCGCGCAGCGGCACGGCCCCTCGCCCTGGGCCCACCTCGAAGCGGCGATCCTCTACGAACACCGGTTGGGCGACCCGCGCCGGGCGCTGGCGCACGCGCTGGAGCTGGGCGACGAGCACCGCGCGGCGCGGCTGCGCGCCCGGCTCGTAGATGGAGCCCGGATCGACGATTGATCCCGGCCGCGGGCGACCGCGGGGTTGCGCGGAACGGGCGCCGGCGTCATCATGGCGGCGGACAAACGGACGGGAGGACGCCGTGGCCCACGTGACCCGCGACGAAGGACATCTGGTGGTGGCGGCCGTCCGCGTGCTGTCCCACCTCAACGGCGGCTCGCCGACGCCGGAGCAGACCGCCGAGCTGCTGGGCTGGGCCCCGGAGGCCCTGCGCCTGAAGGTGTCGGCCCTGCACGAGCTGGGCATCCTGCACCTGGTGGCCAGCGCCTACGAGAACCACCTGGAGATCCGGGACCACCAGCTGCTCGAGCAGCTCGACCAGGAGCAGGGGAGCGCCATGAGCGAGGCCCTGGCCGAGTTCGAACAGCGAAAGCGCGAAGAGGCCGAACGGATGAGCCGCCTGTTCGCAGACGGGGACCATGACCGCAAGCAGCAGGAGAAGCTCAAGGGGATGGGCGAGGGGCTGCTGAAGTTCGAACGCGGCAAGCCCCGCAATCCCTTCGACGACGGCTGATTCCCGTCGCGATCACGCAGAAGGGCCCCGGTCGCCTGGCAGCGGCGACCGGGGCCCTTCGTGTCGTCGGTCGCGGTGCGGACGTCAGTTCAGCAGCGCCGCCCGGTTGTCCTCGATCTTGGCCTTCTCCAGCCGTTCCGTGTACCAGGCGTCGATGACTTCCTGCTGCTTGCGCCCGAGCACGTTCTGCTCGAGCGAGGGGCGCTGCGCCAGGAAGCCCATCTCTTCGAACGCCGTGCGCCACAGGACGCGCAGGGCGTAGAGGCCGCGGTTCGTGTCGACGCGGGGGACCAGGGAGCCGATCGGGTTGGCGAAGGCCGCCTTGTTGAAATCGGTGTTGTAGCCGATCCCGCTGACGTTGCCCGTGGCGGTGAAGGTGTCGGTCACGGCGTGGGCGAGGCCGTACTGCGCCGCGACCTCGGCGAAGGTGCGCCCGCTGTTCAGGGCGGCCACGGCCGGTGTGAGCTGCGCGTCCGCCAGGACCAGCTTCTTCTCGCGCGTGACCTTCACGACGATCTGCGGCTGGACGTCCGCCAGCGGCGCGGGGCCGGCCGGCAGGATCCCGACGTTCGTGACCACGTAGTAGGAATCCTCGCCGCCCAGGACGCGGCTGACGTCGCCGGGCTTCGACGAGAAGGCGAACTGCGTGCCCGACACGGTGTTCTGGTAGCCGGGGATGTCGCGGCCCTCGCGGCACGCCTGCGGCGTCTGCACGGACAGCCCGGCCGCGGCGGCGGCCGCTGCGAAGCCCTGGTCCAGGGCGTTCTGACGGAAGGACTCGGCCTTCTCGTAGAGGGTGGCGGCGGTGTCGGCGCCCGGCGTGACCTTGAACAGGATGTGGCGCGCGTGGACCTGGCCCGTCGCGCCGCCGTCGCGGGAGAGCACCTCGATGAGGTGGTAGCCGAACTGCGTCTTGATCGGCGCGCTGATCTCGCCGACGGGCAGGCTGAAGGCGGCGTTGGAGAACTCGGGGACCATGCGGGCGCGGTCGAAGCTGCCCAGGTCGCCGCCGTTGGCCTTCGAACCTTCGTCCTCGGAGTAGAGCGCGGCCGCGCGGGCGAAATCGATCTCGCCGGAGAGGATCTCCTGGCGCACTTCGCCGGCCATGGCCAGGACTTCGGCGTCGTCCGCCGCGCTGGGCTCGATCGGCAGCTGCACGAGCTGGACGTTCACCCGCTTCGTCTCCTCGAACTCGTCGGGATGGGCGGCGTAGTAGGCCGAGATCTCGGCGTCGGTGGGCGGGGCGGCCAGCGTCAGGTCGCTCAGCACGACGCCGACGTACTCGGCGACGGCGCGGCCCGTCTGGCGCGTGAATTCCTCGCGCAGTTCCGACTCGCTGACGGTGGCGTCGGCGGCGAGGGCCGTCATCAGCCGCTGCTGCGGGATCGCCGTGCGCAGGTAGTTGCGCAGGCCGTCGAGGTTGAAGTTCGGATCCTCGAGCGCCTGGCGGTAGGTCGCCTGGTCGAACACGCCCGTGCTGTCGGTGAACTGGGCGCGCAGCTCGATCGGCGGGTCGTTCCAGATCAGGTCCTCGAGCGCCTTGTCGTCCAGCCCGAGGCCGCGCTCCTCGATCTCCATGTTCGCCAGCTTGAAGCGCAGCAGCGACTGCCAGACGGTCTCCGCGGCGACGGCCTCCTGGTTGGCGGTCAGCGCGGCGCCGCCGTACTGCTGGCGCATCTGGGCCAGGTACCCGCGGTACGCGTCGTCCCACTCGGAGACCGAGATCTTCTCGCCGTTGATCTTGCCCAGCACCTGCGGCGCGGAGCCGCCGCCCATGTTGGAGTCGTTGCACTGGGCGCCCCACACCACGAAGGTGAAGAGGATGAAGCTGATGGCGATGATCCAGTAGAAGAACTTCGCCCTGGACCGCAGAAGCTGGAACATCGTGGATCTCCTGGTATCGGAACGACGTTGTACGGCGCGGCGCCGACCCCGCGGAACGGGGCTGCGCCGGGTCGGCACGAACTCGGAAATCTAGCACGGCGGGGTGCAACGGGCCAGGAAAAAGGCGTTTGCTGGACATCGCCGCGGGACGCGGCTACCGTTGCCACCCTCACCCGGAGGTGGAGATGTTCCGGCACCCCGCCCGTACGCTGTCCGTCGCCGCGCTCGTCGCGGCCCTGCTCGCCTGCGGCGGCCCGCGTGCGGCGCCAGCGCAACCCATCGTACCAGCGCAGCCCATCGTACCGGCGCAGCCCGTCGCACCGGCGGACCCGCTCTGGCCCCTGGACCTGCCCACCCGCCACCTGACCTCGAACTTCATGGAGCACCGCCTCGGCCGCTTCCACGCCGGGATCGACCTCAAGACGGGCGGCCGCTGCGGGCTGCCGGTCCGCGCCGCCGAGGACGGCTGGATCAGCCGGCTGCGCGTCGCGCCCTTCGGCTACGGCTGGGTCGTCTACCTGCGCGGCGATTCGGGCCGGAACTACGTCTACGCCCACCTCGAGCGCCTGGCGGATCCCTGGCGCGAACTGGTGCGCGCCGACCTGCGGCGGCGCGGCGCCGGCGAAGCCGACCTCACGCTGCCGGCCGGGCGCCACCGCGTGCGGCGCGGCGAGGTCCTGGCCCTCTCCGGCCAGAGCGGCACGCTGGGGCCGCACCTGCACTTCGAGGTGCGCGATGCCGACAACCTGCCCTTGGATCCCCTGGCGTGGGGCTTCGCCCCGCCGGACACGATCGCCCCGACGATCCTGGCCGTGCGCTGCCTGCCCGCGGCGCCCGGCGTGCGCGTCGCGGGGGCGGACGGCGCGCGCCTGTACGAGACGGGAGCCCCGCTGCACGGGACGCTGCCGCCGCTGACGGTGGACGGTCCCGTCGCCTTCACGGCCCGCGTCAACGAGACGGCCGACGCCGCGGGCCACCTGTTGGAACCCTGGCGCCTGACGGTGACCCTGGACGACTCGCTGGTCTACGAGGCGCGCAACGACGTCTTCGACCTGACCGCCCAGGGCTTCATGCGTCTGGAATGGCTGCAACTGCCGTCCGGTCGCGAACGCTGGCTCATGCGGCGCGAGGGCAACCGCCAGGCGGGCCGCCGCGGCGGGGAGTGGTCGCGCGATCCCGCCGTCCTGACGCCTGGCGGGCACAGCGTGCGCCTGCGCGCCGAGGATCGCGCCGGGAACGCGGCCGAGGTCGTCTGGCGGCTCACGGTGACCGGACCAGGCGCGAGCGGCGCACCGTCCGGGGAATGGCGCGCTTCGCCCGTGGCGTCAGCGGGGGCCGAGCCTGGCACCCGCCTCACGCCGTTCTGCGCGAGCGGGCCGGCCGGAGAAGTCGCCGTCGCCCCCGGCCCCTACGCCGCCGTGCCGGGCCGGCTGTCGCCGGCCGAGGCGCGCAGCGCCCTGAGGGCCCAGGGACTGGTCCATCTCGGCTGGACGCTCGACGTGCACAGTCCCGACTGGTGCCGCCGGGAGCCGGTGACGCTGCCGCTCGCGACCGCTCCGGCCGACACGCTGCCCGCCGGCGTCGGGCTCTACATCCAGCGGGGCGACGCGACCTGGGGGCGCATCGGCAGTCCCCGGCGCGGGGGCGCCCTCTGGACGGTCGAGATCGCGGGACCGGGTCGCTACGGCCTGTTCGAAGACCGCACGCCGCCCTACCTCGGGCCCGGTCCGGCCGAGGGGATCGTGGGTCCCGGCCCGGCCGCCGTGGACCCCGCGGTCACGCCGCCGCGCTGGGAGATCCTGGTGCTGCCGCTGGACGATCGCGGCAGCGGGATCGACCCCGGCTCGATCACCGTCGCGCTGGACGGCGCCGCGCTCACGCCCGAGCCCGATCCCCTGCGAGACCGCCTGCTCGTCGAACTGCCCGACGACCTGGCGGCGGGCGCCCACCGCCTCGAAGTCGCGGCCCGGGACCGCGCCGGACTGGCCGTCGAGCGCGTCTACCGGCTGGATCTGCGGCCCTAGGCCGGCTTCGGCGCCGCCCGGTGGACGCGTCCCGGCGGTCCTGCTATGGTGGACGCGGACCCCCGGCGGACGGCACGAACGACCCGCATCCGAACCACACCCACCCGACCGACCCGGACCGAGGCCGATGACACCGACGACGTTCGTCCACCTGCACAACCACTCCGACTACTCGCTGCTCGACGGCGCCATGAAGGCCGAGGCCCTGGCGAAGCGCGCGGCGTCCTTCGGCATGCCGGCGGTCGCGCTGACCGACCACGGCAACCTGTTCGGCGCCGTGGAATTCTACCTGGCCTGCGGCAAGGCCGGCATCAAGCCGATCCTGGGCATGGAGGCCTACGTCGTCCCGGACCACCGCGACCGCAGCGCCGAGGCCGGCGGCCGGCCCCACCACACCGTGCTGCTGGCCCGCGACCGCACGGGCTGGCGCAACCTCATGAAGCTGTCCTCGCGGGGCTACCTCGACGGCTTCTACCACAAGCCGCGCATCGACAAGCGGCTGCTCGACACCCACCGCGAGGGGCTGGTCGCGCTGAGCGCCTGCCTGTCGGGCGAGCCGAGCCGCTACCTGCGGCAGGGCGACGTCGCGGGCGCGACGCGCGCCGCCGCCGAGTACCGCGACATCCTGGGAGCCGACAACTACTTCCTGGAGATCCAGGACCACGGTATCGAGGACGAGGCGCGCGTCCGGCGCCTGATGCCCGAGGTGGCCCGCCAGGCCGGGGTGGGGCTGATCTGCACCAACGACTGCCACTACCTCGAGCGCGAGCACGCGCAGGCCCACGACCTGCTGCTCTGCATCGGCACCAACCGCCAGTTCGAGGATCCCGGCCGCTGGCGCTACGACACCGACCAGATCTACCTGAAGTCCGCCGAGGAGATGCTGCAGTTGTTCCGCGACTGGCCCGAGGCCTGCGAGAACACGCTGCGGGTCGCCGGCATGTGCGACCTGAAGCTCGAACTGGGCCAGCTCCTGCTGCCGGCCTTTCCGCTGCCGGACGGCTTCCCGGACGAGTGCGCCTACCTGGTGCACCTCGCGCGCGAGGGCCTCCTTCGCCGCTACGCGCAGATCACGCCCGAGCTGGAGACGCGCTTCGACTACGAGCTGGGCGTCATCCGCGAGACGGGCTACGCGGGCTACTTCCTGATCGTCTGGGACTTCATCCGCGCGGCGCGCGAGATGGACATCCCGGTCGGCCCGGGCCGCGGCTCGGCCGCCGGCAGCCTCGTCTGCTACTGCCTGGGGATCACCGACATCGACCCGATCCGCAACCAGCTGCTGTTCGAGCGCTTCCTGAACCCCGAACGCGTCTCGATGCCCGACATCGACGTGGACTTCTGCTTCGAGAAGCGCCCGCGGATCATCCGCTACGTCGAGGAGAAGTACGGCCGCGAGAACGTCTCGCAGATCATCACCTTCGGGACGATGGCCGCGCGCGGCGTGATCAAGGACGTGGGGCGCGTGCTGGGCTTCAGCTTCGCGGAGGCCGACCGGCTCAGCAAGCTCGTGCCGGAGGGCCCGGGCGTCTCGCTGGCGGCGACGCTGGAGGAGGTGCCCGGCTTCAAGGCCGTGCGGCAGGAGTCGCCGCGGCACGACATGCTCATCCGCAACGCGCTGGTGCTCGAGGGGCTCTCGCGCAACCCCGGCATCCACGCCGCCGGCGTGCTCATCACGCCGCAGCCGCTGATCGAGCACATCCCGATGTACAAGTCCGCGAAGGACGACATCACCAGCCAGTTCGACATGCGCATGGTCGAGAAGATGGGCCTGCTGAAGATGGACTTCCTGGGGCTGCGCACCCTGACGGTCATCGACAAGGCGCTGGACCTCGTGGCGCAGGCGACCGGCGAGCGCCTGACGCCCGCGGACCTGCCGCTGGACGACCCCGAGACCTACCGCCTGCTGCAGCAGGGCCGGACCGTGGGCGTCTTCCAGCTCGAGAGTTCGGGCATGCAGGAGCTGCTGCGCAAGATGCGTCCCGAGGCGTTCGAGGACATCGTCGCCGTCAACGCCCTGTTCCGGCCCGGCCCGCTGAACGCGCACATGGACCAGGTCTACGTCGACTGCAAGCACGGCCGCAAGCGGGTCGTCTTCCCGCACAGGGACCTCGAGCCCGTGCTTCGCGAGACCTACGGCGTCATCCTGTACCAGGAACAGGTGATGCAGATCGCGGCGATCATGGGCGGCTTCTCCCTGGGCCAGGCGGACACGCTGCGCAAGGCCATGGGCAAGAAGAACAAGGACATGATGGACCAGATGCGCGTGCTGTTCGTCGATGGCGCGCGCGCGCGCGAGTACCCGCAGTCGCTGGCGGAAGCCGTCTACGACACCATGGCCGAGTTCGCCGAGTACGGCTTCAACAAGTCGCACTCTGCCAGCTACGCCGTGCTGTCGGTCCAGACGGCGTGGCTCAAGGCGCACCACCCGGCCGCGTTCATGGCCGCGACCATGAGCACCGAGATGCGCAAGTCGGACCGCGTGACCCAGCTCATCGACGAGGTCAAGGCGCTGGGCCTGCGCATCGTGCCGCCCAGCGTGAACAGCGCGAGCTGCGAGTTCGGGGTGCGCGGCGGCGAGATCCTGTTCGGCATGGGCGCGGTGAAGAACGTCGGCAGCAAGGCCATCGAGGAGATCGTGCGCGCCCGCGCGGAGCTCGGGCGCGACTTCCGGGACCTCTTCGAATTCTGCGAGCGGGCCGACCTCAACGCGCTCAACCGCAAGGTCGTCGAGAGCCTGATCAACGCCGGCGCGCTGGACGGCCTCGCCGGGCACCGCCGCCAGATGCTCCAGAACCTCGACCGGGCCCTGCAGTACGGGTCGCGCGTCGCGCGCGAGCGCACGCGCGGGCAGGCCTCGCTCTTCGGCGCGGCCGCGGGCGCGGAGGTCGTGCCCGTCCTGGAGGCCTGCGCGCCCCACGATCCCCTGGACGAGTTGAGCCTGGAGCGGCAGGCCGTCGGCTTCTACCTGTCCGGCCATCCCTTCCACGAGTACCGCGAGTTCATGGACGCGCTCCCGGTCTCCGACACGCGGCGCGCCAAGGTCCTGGGCGAGGGCGCCTGGGTCGACCTGGCCGGCGTGGTCACGTCCTTCACCGAGGCCCGCGACCGCAACAAGCGCCTCTACGCCCGCACCCACTTCGAGGACCGGCGCGGGATGATCGAGATGATCGCCTACGCGGACCTGTACGAGAAGTCGGCGCCGCTGATCCAGGGCGACGGCATCCTGATCGTGGGCGGGCGCATGCGCGTCAACGACGACGGCAACCGCATCGTGATCGCCGACCGCGTCGTGCCCGTCGACGAGGCGCTGCGGGCCTGGACCCACGAGGTCCTGCTGCGCCTGGACCTGGACGCGCCGGGCGCCGAGGCCGCCGCGGACGCCCTCGACGATGTCGTGCGCTCGGCCCGCGACGACGCCGGTGTCGCGGGCGCCGACACCCCCGCGGTGCCCCTGCTCGTGGAGGTCACGCGGGGAGGGCAGAACTGGCTGCTGAGATCCCGCAGCCACCGGGTCGTGCTCTCGCTGGGCGCCCTGCGCCGCCTGCGCGACCTGCCGGGCGCCGCCGGCACCGTGTTCCGCTGTTCGGTCCCCGCCGGCAGC
Organism: Candidatus Latescibacterota bacterium; assembly: GCA_030658975.1. Lineage (GTDB taxonomy): Bacteria > Krumholzibacteriota > Krumholzibacteriia > LZORAL124-64-63 > LZORAL124-64-63 > PNOJ01. Next base: position 13,188 of record JAUSBL010000033.1, on the reverse strand, counting down.
GCGCGCCGCCCCGGCGGCGGCTACCGCCGCCAGTCGGCCGGGGCCTGAGCGCGCCGGCGGTCTTGACACCCGGCGGCCGGTGCCGATAGATTCAGCGCTTCACCGTCCGGGAATGTCCCCGGGCCAGCCCGGAGACGCAACGACACCCGATGATCCCCAAGACGACACCCTGGCTGGAATTCGAGAAGCCCATCGTGGAGCTCGAGGAGCGCATCCGCACCCTCGAGGATTCGGCCAGCCTGCGCGGCCTGGACGTGACCGACGAGGTCCAGCGTCTGCGCGAGCGGGTGACGTCGCTGGGGCGCGAGATCTTCGACAGCCTCGACGACTGGCAGCGGGTGCAGTTGGCCCGCCACCCCCGCCGGCCGACGACCCAGGACTACCTCCGCCTCATTTTCGACGGTTTCAACGAGCTGCACGGGGATCGCGCCTTCCGGGACGATCCTTCCCTGATCGCGGGCATGGCCTTCCTCGGACGCCGGCCGGTGATGGTGATCGGGCACCAGAAGGGCCGCGACACCAAGAGCAACATCCACCGCAACTTCGGCATGGCCCATCCCGAAGGCTACCGCAAGGCGATGCGGGTGATGGAGCTGGCGGCCCGCAACCAGCGGCCCATCGTGACCTTCATCGACACGCCCGGAGCCTATCCCGGCATCGGCGCCGAGGAGCGTGGCCAGGGCGAGGCCATCGCCCGCAACCTGCGCGACATGGCCGCCCTGTCGGTGCCGGTGCTGGTCTTCGTCACGGGGGAGGGCGGTTCCGGCGGCGCCCTGGCCATCGGCGTGGGCAACCGCGTCTACATGCTCGAAAATTCCATCTACAGCGTCATCAGCCCCGAAGGCTGCGCGGCGATCCTCTGGCGCGACCGGACCAAGGCCGCCGACGCCGCGCGGGCCATGAAGATCACCGCCCGCGACGCCCTGCGCCTCGGCGTGATCGACGCCGTCCTGCCGGAACCGACCGGCGGCGCCCACCGCGACCACATCGCGACCGCGGCCGTCATCAAGTCCCGCATCATCGCCGACCTCGACGAGCTGGGCGCCGTCCCCGCGGAGGACCTCCGCACCCAGCGGCTCGACAAGTTCCTCGCCATGGGGATCTTCCAGGGCGGTTGAGCCTCGGGTCCCGGCGTTGACACGCTGGCCGGCTTGCTTTATCCTTGTCATGCCAACCTCTTCAAGTATCCTACCCCCGTGACGCGGATCGGACGGCTGTCCGGACGCGCCGGGGGTAGACCCGCCGTCGCTTTCCGTTCCCCCGGCATCGTCAAGGGAACCGGTCCTGTCGAACCTGGAGATCGTCACGCCGCCCGCCCGGCTCGTCCGGCCGCCGGTGCGCCCCGTCCCGAGGAGGACGTCGTGCTGAGTCCGAAGCTCCTGGAGATCCTGGCCTGTCCCCGTTGCAAGGGACCCCTGACCGTGCCGTCCGACCATGCCTGGCTGGATTGCGCCGCCTGCCGCCTGCGCTACCGGGTCGAGCAGGACATCCCGATCCTGCTGATCGACGAAGCCGCACCCCTGCCCGCGACGCGGGAAGGCCGCCTGTGATGCCCCGGCGCGCGCGGCCCGGCCGCGGTTGGCTGCCGCTGGGCGCCGCGCTGCTCGCCTGCTGGGCGGGCTTGGCGCCCGCGTCGGGCGCGACCGGCGACGGCACGTCCGGCCAGCCGACGGCCGGCGCCCCGCGGATCGAAGTGCTGTCGGCCGACGCGCAGCGCACCGTGCTGCGTTTCGTCTTCCCGCTGGCGATGGACGCCGGGTCCGAACCCCGCGTCGCCGATCTGCTGTGGCGGCGGCCGGGACCGGTCGTGCGCACGGCGACCGGGGATTCCGCGCTGGCGCCGACGGCCGCCGCGCTGCTGGCCCTGCCGACGACTTTCCCCCGCGCCCGCGTGCTCGCCGCGTCGTGGTCGATCGCTCCCACCGAGGCGGCCGATCCGGCCGCCGCCGTGCGCCTGGGCGACGTGCGCCTGCTGCGCGGCGTGCCGGTCGCCGCGCTCGAGGTGTCCCCGCTGACGGGGGACGGCCTGCTGGCCGAAGTCACCGTCGCCGTGGACCACGCGCCCGAGGCCGCCTTCGCGGCGCTGCTGGCCGCCGGCGCCGTCGCCGCCGACGAGGGCGGGATCCCCTTCGGCGCCGCCGCGGTGCGCAACCCCGCGCTCTACTCCGCGCTCGCCCGCGGCCAGGCGGCCCGGCTCGCCGATGCGGCGGACAAGGACGGCGAGCACCCCTTCCTGCTGACCGACCACTGGATCAAGCTGGAGATCGCCACCACCGGCGTGCACCGGGTCACGGCCCTCGCCATGGCCCTCGACGGCGTGGGCTCCACGGCGGTCGACTCCCGCAAACTGCGCCTCTACCGCGCCGACATGACGCCGGTGCCCGAGGACGGATCGCTGCCGGGGAGCTGGCAGGACGGCTGGCACGCCCTGAGCGAAGTCGCCCTGAAACTCGAGGACGCCGACGGCACCTGGGACTCCGGCGACGCCCTGCTCTTCTACGCCGTCGGCCCCGACGCGTGGGCCGACCGCGACGACGCCGACGCCGGCCGGCTCGAGTGGCGCGAGCATCCCTACGCGGGGCGCAGCGTCTACTGGCTGACCTGGGAGGGCTACGCCGACGAGTCGCCGCTGCCGGGCGCGCCCCTGCGCATGGCTGTCGTCGCGGCGCCGCCCGGCGCGGCCGCGCCCGACACGGTGCAACTGGCCCGCCACCACTTCGAGCAGAACGTCCTGGAAGTCTACGGGCGGCTGCTGGACAACTGGGCCTGGGACACCGCCATCTTCGACCGCAAGATCGTGCCGCTCTCCCTGCCGTCCGCCCTTGCCGACAGCCTGTTTCTGCAGATCGACGTCCGTTCCAACCACCGCTTCGGGGAAGGCGCGTCGGAGATCAACACCGCCCGCGCCTGGCTCAACGGCGGCGACGCGGAGGGTCAGGTACTCACGGCGAGCTGGACCGTGCGGCAGGAGCAGGACAGCCTCCGGATCCGGCTGGCGGGCTGGACGGACGTCGTGCGCAACGGCTTCAACAGCCTGACCTTGTCCCAGGAGAGCCCCGACGGATCGCCGTCCCTGATCCTCGACTCCATCGACGTGCTGTCGAGGGAACGGCTCGTCAAGGCGGCGGGCCAGCTCGACGTCACGCACTGGGGCGAGCAGGTCGGCACGGCGGGACAGGCCGTCGACCTCGTCCTGACGCACCCGGCCGGCGCCGCGCCTGTCTGCTGGGACGTGAGCGATCCCGACGTGCCGCGGGCGCTGACGGGGCAGGGCATCGCGGCGAACCGGATCGTGCTGGGGCTGCTGCGCGATCCCGGGACCGACGTCCACCTCGTCGCCTTTGCCCCGACCGAAGCCCTGGCCCCGGCCGCCCGCAGCCGGCGCACGCCTGGCGATCTGCTGCGACTCTCGGGCGACGACGACTACATCGTGCTGCACGACCCGCGCCTGGCGGCGCCCGCGGCGCGCCTGGCCGCCCACCGCTCGCTCCATCTGCCTGGCCTGGACCACGCCCCATCGGCCTTGGCGGTGGACGAAGAAGCCGTGTACGACGCCTTCGGCGCCGGCGTGAAGGACCCGTTCGCCCTGCGCAACTTCCTGAAGTGGTTCTGGACGCGCGGCGCCGGCCGGCTGGCCTACGTCTGCCTGGCCGGCGACGCCTCGCGCGACTACCGCGGCTACCGCAACCAGTTCGAGGACCTGCTGCCGACCTGGACGCGCACGTTCTTCCCCGACCTGCTGACCGACTACTCGGGCTACCCCTACGCCACGGACGACGCCCTGGTGTCCTTCGACGCGCCGGTGCGCGGTCTCGACGTGCCCGACCTGTCGGTGGGCCGCCTGACCGCGCGCGATCTGGACGAGGCCGCGGGCATGGTCGACCGGATCGTCACCTACGAGACGGACACCCCGCCGGGCGCCTGGCGCAACCGGGTCGTGTTCGCGGCCGACGACTTCACGCAGCCGTCGAGCCCCGGCAGCTACGAGCGCGTGCACACCCTGCAGGCGATCGAACTGGTCGACCACTTCGTGCCCCTGACCATCGACGCCGAGAAGCTGCTGATGATCGACTACGACCCCGCCCCGAGCGGCGTCTACAAGCCGCTGGCGCGCCTGGCGGCCAAACGCGCCCTGAACGAGGGCACCACGATCTTCCACTACATCGGCCACGGCTCGGAGCACACCCTGGCCGACGAGCAGCTCTTCCTGACCGACGACATCTACGGCCTGGACAACGGCCTGCACCGCGGCATCTTCCTGGCGTTCAGCTGCGACGTGGGCATCTTCGACTCGGCCGTCCGCCAGAGCATGGCCGAGGTGTTCGTGTCGCAGTCCGCCGGCGGCACGATCGGGGCGATCGCTGCCTCGCAGGTCAGCTACGTCATCTACAACGACCCCCTCTCGGACCGCTTCTACGCGAACCTCTACCCCGGCCGCGTGGTCGATCCCGGCCGCGCCCCGGGTGCGGCGCTGTGGCTGGCGAAGGTCGGCCTCGGCGACAGCAACACCCAGATGATGCACAACAGCTACCGCTACAACCTGCTCGGCGACCCGGCGCTGGCGCTGCCCAATCCCGGCGGCGGCCCCGTCCTGCACGCCGCCACCTCGGACAGCCTGCGCACCGGGCGGCGCGAACAGGTCGTCCTGGTGCTCTCGGACCACGGCCTGACCGCGGGGCCGGGCACGTCGTACGACCTGCTGGTGCAGGAGTCGCGCGACGACCGCCACTACCAGCTCGGCACCGCCAGCCTCGACTACTGGCAGCCCGGCGCGCCCGTCTTCCGGGGCACCGGCGAGGCCGGCCTCGACACGCTGCGCGTGCCGTTCAAGGTGCCGCTGCAGCTGCGCACCGGCGTTCACGGCAGGCTGCGGCTGATCGTCGACGCGCCCGAAGGCTCCCGCGCGGCCTATCTCGAACTGCCGGCGGCCCGCGTCGCGACCGGCGGCCTCGACGACGTCACGGGCCCCGCGACCGCGCTCGCCTTCGCCGGCGGGAGCACGCGGGTCAAGACCGGCGCCGAGCTGCGCGCCGACCTGGCCGACAGCAGCGGCGTCAGCATCCTCGGCACGACGCCCCTGAACAGCGTGCTGCTCGAGTTCGACGGCACCGGCCAGATGAACAACGTCACCGACCGGCTCGTCTTCGACTCCGGCAGCTTCACGCGGGCGCGCGTCTCGACGCCGCTGCCCGAGAACCTCGCCCCTGGACCCCACCGCGTGGCGTTGTTCGCGAGCGACCTGCTCGGCAACGTGGGCAGCGACACGCTGTCTTTCCACGTCGTCGCCGAGGCCGTCACCGGCCTGCAGGACGTCTCGGTCTTCCCGAACCCGACCTCCGGTCCCGCGCGCCTGCTCTTCGAGACGAGCGACCCGCTGACCGTCACCTGGACGATCTTCACGGTGGGCGGGCGGGCGGTCTGGCAGACGACGCACAGCTTCTCCGAGGCGGGCCCGCAGGTGCTCGCCTGGGACGGCCGCGATTCGCGCGGCGACGAGATCGCCAACGGCGTCTACCTTTACGTGGTCCGCGGCGCCGCCGCCGGCGACGCGCAGCATCCGGTGACGGTGAACGGCAAGATCGTGCTCATGAAATGAGGCAGGCCCCGCCTGCCATGGTTGCCAACGTCGGGGGCCGCGCGGCCCCCGGAACCCAGGACGGAAGGACGTTCCGATGAAGAGGACACCCGTGTTCGTGACGCTGCTCGCGGCCGCCTGCCTGATGTCGGCGGCCGGGACGGCTCTGGCCATGTCCGGCGCCGGCGCCATCGCGCTGGAATTCCCCATCGGCGCCCGCTTCAACGGCATGGGTGAGGCCGGCACCGCCCTGGCGCAGGACGCCACCGCCATGTGGTGGAATCCCGGCGGCCTGGCCTTCGCCAACGACGTCTCCCCGGGGCGTCTGGAGTTCATGCAGTCGAAGCTCGTGCCCGATCTCGCTGACGACATCGCCCTGTACTGGGGCGGCTACGCGTCCCGCAAGTGGGGCGGCAGCTTCGGCTTCAACATGACCTACCTGTCGATGGGCGACCAGGAAGGCACCAACGACAACGGCGAGTCCACCGGCATCTTCTCCTCGAACATGTGGGCGATGGGCTTCACCTACGGCACCCGCATCTCGACGAATCTCGGCGCCGGCCTCGGCGTGAAGTACTTCCGCGACAACCTGGCGCCCGACGCGGCGCTGCAGGACGGTCGCGGCGGCTCGGGCAGCACCTTCGCCGTGGACGCCGGCCTGCTGTGGAAGGTCCCGGCGTTGAAGGCCAATCTCGGCGTCGCCCTGGCCAATCTGGGCCCGAACATCACGCACGTCGACGAGGACCAGAGCGATCCCCTGCCGCGCAAGATCACCTTCGGCGCCGCCTACGGCGTGGTGCAGGGCGAAGTGCTGTCCCTGGTGCTGGTCGCGGACTACCTCGTGCCCCTGCTGAACTGGGACGACGACAACGACGACTACGGCCTGGGCCTCGACTTCGGCGAGAACGAGTGGGGCGCCGGCACCGAACTGGCCTACGCGCAGTCCCTCTTCCTGCGTTTCGGCTTCAAGAAGGGCACCGGCGAGATCGAGGACACAACCTGGGGCTTCGGCCTGGCCCTCGACCGCTGGGTCGGCAAGAGCATCACGTTCGGCTACGCCTCGGTGCCGCAGGCCAAGGGTCTCGATCACGTGAACCGCATCTCGCTGGGCTACGATTTCTGAGGTCCCGGCACCTCGAACCGGAAGGCGGGATGGACGGCATGCAGACCAACGGCGCAACGCGCAAGCACGGACCGGCCCGCGCCGCGGTCCGGCTGCTGGTCCTGGCCCTGTGCGCGGGCCTCGGGCTGGTCGCCGCAGCGGCTGCGCCGGCCGGCGGCGCGGGGTCCACCGTCAAGGTTCCGGTCGTGAAGATCGCGCCCGAACGCCTCTTCGCGGGTCCCGGCGGCGAGCGGGCCCGGGCCGCGGCGCAGGGGCGGCTCGAAGCGCTCGAAGAACGCTTCCACGCCGTCCACGACCTGCTCGAGGGGCGGCACGTCTCGCGCCGGCCCGGCGTGCGGGCGTCTGCGGCGGGCAAGGCCGGCGAGACGACGACGCTGCGGGTGCTGCTGGTCCGCATCGGCTTCGACACCGACCGCAGCGGCGACCTGACGAGCGTCACGTCGGACGGCAACTTCGTGCTGACGCCGGACCCCGACGCGATCTTCGACCGCCCGCCCCACGACCGGGCGTACTTCGAGGCGCACCTGAAGGGGCTCGGCGAGTACTACGGCATCCAGTCCGGCGGCCGCCTCGCCATCGAGGGACGCGTGCTGCCCGATGGTGAGCAGGACTGCTACCGCCTGTCGGACATGGCCGACTACGGTCCGGGCGCCGGCGGCGGCTGGACCCTCGAGCTGCTGGAAGATCTGGTGCAGGACATCATCGGCGCGGCGGACGCCGGGACCCAGCAGGACGGCAGCGCCAACCTGGCCGACTACGACGACGACAACGAGCTGGCTTACGTGATCTTCGTGCACGCCGGCGGCGACTGGCAGAGCGACATCAACCGCGACTCGCCCAACGACATCCCGACCTTCTTCGTGACCCTGGGCGAACCCGTCGCCCTGCTCGGCGTCGACTCCGTGACCGGCGCGCCGGGCCGGATCAGCGAATGCTCGATCATCCCGGAATCCACCAGCCAGGACGGTTGGCTGGGCAGCATCGCCGGCGCCCTCTACCACGAGTTCGGCCACGCGCTGGGCCTGCCCGACGTCTACGACACCACCACCGGCCTGCCGGCGGTCGGGCTCTGGGACCTGATGGACTCCGGCCCGAACCTGGTGGCCAACGTCGGCCTGAACATCCACCCCGAGTACCCCGATTCCATCGACGTCTTCAGCGTGGCGGGCCTGCTGCCGCCCTCGCTCGGCGCCTGGAACCGCTGGTACCTGGGCTGGCTGGAGACCGCGACCATCGGCGGCGGCGACCGCGAGATCCACCTGCCGGCCGTCCAGATCCCGCGCAGCCAGTACGTGCAGCACTACGGCGACAGCTCGGTCGGCGGCACGCCGTACGATTTCGATCGGGACTATCCCCAGGCGATCCTGGGCGGCGTCTCGTCGCGGGAATTCTTCCTGGTGGAGAACCGCTGGGTGCCGCTGAGCGGCGACGAGTTGCCGGACGAGACCGGCATCGGCTTCGTGCGCGACGAGGCGACCGGCGTCTTCCTCTACATGGGCGGCGACCTCGAGGACCCCGACGGCCCCGGACCCCTGGAGGAGGCCTCGCGCAACACGGGCATGTACGACTTCTTCCTGCCGGACGGCGGCCTGCTGGTCTGGCACGTGAACGAGGCGCGCATCGAGGAACGCCTCGCCGACAACACGATCAACGGCGATGGCGACGGCCTGCGGCTGCTGGAAGCCGACGGCATCCAGGACGTCGGCGTCTACGACGCCTACGTCTTCGGCTTCTACGGCTCGGCGCGCGACCCCTTCCACGCCGGCACGACGGCGGCGCTGCGCCAGGAGGGGAGACCCTCGACCCGGACGCACGAGCGGGCCTGGACCGGCTTCGAGATGGAGGACATCTCGGCCCAGGGCGCCACGATGACGTTCACCGCCCGGACGCTGCCGCTGCGGGCCGGTGATCCGGTCCGGCTGCCGGCGGCGCTCGATCCGGCCGCGGCGCGCAGACTGATGACGGAATCGGTCACGCCCTGGCTCGTCGAAGGGCTCGGCGGGTCGCAGGCGGGCCCCGCGGTGGCCTGCGCCTCGCTGCCCGTCGCTGCCGTCACCGAAGGCGGGACGGACGAGCCGGCCTACCTCTTCCTCTTCGACGCCGAGGGGCGTCCCGTGGCGCAGGGCGCACCGGGCTGGCCGGCCGGAGCCGTCGCGGCCCTGACGGCGCCGCTGGCCGGGCCGCCGGCCGTCGTGCACTTCGCGACCCACGACCGCGACCTGCTGGTGGTCGGCGAGCGCAGCGGCCACGTCTCCGCTTACCTCGACCTCGTCGCCGGCGGGTCCTGGCCTCGCCTGTGGGGCCCGTACGCCGTGGCCGACACGCTGGCCTACGGTCCGGCGGTGGGGCGCCTGCCCGGGGGCGAGGCGCGCCTGCTGTGCTGCACCGGGCCCGGCCGGGTCCTGCTGCTGGACGAACAGGGCACGCGCGTGGGCGAACCTATCGATCTCGGCGCCCTGGCGGGCGAGGAGGTCGCCGCGGTGCTGACCGCGCCCCGCCTGGTGACCGCCCCCTTCGGCGTGGATCGGTTCCTGCTGCTGACCGACGACCGCTGGTACCTGATCCCCGTCGAAGGGCTCGGCGGGGGCGGCGCGAGCACCGGCCGCCTCGGCCTGGCTCCGGCCGCCGACGGCTACCGCGTCGCCGTGCTCGAGGACGGCGTCACGGCGCGGGTGGTCGTCATCGGCCGCGACGGCGCCGCGGTGTCGGTGGTGTTCGCCCCGCACCTCGCGCCGGCGACGGCGGCCTGGCCCCTGCCGCAGCGCGGCGCCCCGGCGGGCGAACCCGCGGTGGCCGATCTCGACGGCGACGGTCACGACGACGTGGTCCTGGCGACCGCGACGCACCTGGTCGCCTGCGCGGCCACGGGCGTGCCGCTGGCCGGCTTCCCCCTCGAACTCTCGGCGCAGTTCCCCTTCGCCGCGCCGGCGGCCTTCGACGGCGCCGTGGTCGTCTTCGACGTCGACGGGGACGGGCGCAACGAAGCCCTCGCCACCACCGACGCCGGTCACCTGCTGGTCTGGGACGCGACGGGACGCCTGCTGCCCCGTTCGCCGCTGCAGTGGGGCGACACCGGCGGCGCGGCGCTGGTCGCGGGCGAGGACCCCGCACTCGGACGCGTGCTCTGGCTCGCGGACCCGGGCGGCAGATCGGCGCCCGGCCTGGGCGGCGTGCCGGTCGCCGGTTCGGCGGTCGGCTGGCTGCCCGGCGCCGCGACGCGCGACGTCGTGGCGACTTCGTGCTGGCTCGGCCCCCTGGGCGGCCCCGGGCGCGACGGGCGCGTCGGCGAACCTCGCGATCTGGGCGCCCTGTCGACCCTCGCCGCGGAGCGCGACCGTTTCATCGCCTATCCCAACCCCCTGCGCGGGCGCGACGTCGCCTTCCGCTACTGGAGCGCGCGTCCCGGTGAAGCCCGCCTGTCGGTGCTCAATCTGGAAGGGGAGAGCGTCGCCGAGCTGCGGCACGACGGTGGCGACGGCACGGTCGAGGAGATCCGCTGGAGCCCGGATACCCTGTCCTCGGGCGTCTACCTCGTCCGCCTGACGGCGCCCGCCGCCGAGGGGCACGTCACCCGACTGCTCCGCCTCGCGGTGGAGCGCTGACCGGAACACGTACCGCGGACCCGAACCGCGTGAGGGAGTGAAGAGATGCGAGCGAGACTGATCGTCACCATGTTGCTCGTGCTGTGGACGGCCGCAGCCACCGCCGGCGCCGAGGGACGGGAGCGCGCCGGCTGGCTCCTGGGCCGGGCCGAGGGGCAGCCGCCCACGCTGCAGCGCGCCTCCCTGCCGCAGGGTGACATCGGCGGCACGCGCCTGGCGCCTTCGTCTGCCGGCGGCGGCGACGGCTCGCTGCGGCCCGTGCTGTACTCGCTCCTGGTGCCGGGCCTCGGCGAAGCGAGTCTCGGCTACAAGCGGGGCTATGCCATGATGGCGCTGGACGTCGCTTCCTGGATCGGCGTGAAGAGCTACCACGACCAGGGCAACCAGAAGCGGCAGGACTACTACGACTACCTCGACGCGCACTGGACCGAGGCGCGCCTGGCCGCCGCCTTCGGCGACAACGACGAGCTCGCCGGCACCTTCTTCTACAATGTGAACGCCTACACGGACCTGTCGCTGTGGGTCTCGCGCGAGGCCGACGAGCGCGAGTACTACGAGAACGCGGGCAAGTGGGACCAGTTCGTCTTCGGCTGGGACGACTTCTCCGACCCGCGCGCCTGGCCGGTGAACTGGTGGCAGCAGACCGACCCGACGTGGGACGACTACACGGACCTGAACACCCGCATCCTGAAGGACGTGCGCGTTTCGGCCCACCGCGAGGCCTACCGCGCGCTGCGGCAGGATTCCAACGAGGCGTTCGACCGGCGCGACACGCTGCTCTACGTGAACATGTTCACCCGCCTGTTCAGCATGGTCCAGGTGGCCTACCTGCAGGGCGTCTTCTCGGGCGGCCGCTCGGCCGCCATGAACGTGGCCGGCCACGACCTGGCCCTCATCGCCGAGCCCCGCGGGCTGACCTCCAGCCGGCTGGGCGTTTCCATCTCCTACTGACGAGGCGGCAAGTCATGCACATGTCCCTGCGACGGATCGTGATCACGGCGGCTCTGACGGCGGCGGCCTGCGCGTCGCCGGCGGCGGCCGATCCCTCCCGTGACCTGCTGGCCGCGCAGCGGGCGACGAGCGGCCTAGCCGCCGTCTCGTCCCGCTGGGACGTGCAGGAACTCGGGGGCGGCCCGTCGGTGGGCGGCGTGCGGCGCGAGCCGACGAACGCCGGCCCGCGCCAACTCGGGCGCAAGTTCACCGCGGGTCTGCTGTCGCTGGCGCTGCCCGGGGCGGGCCAGCTCTACAACGGGGACCGCGACCGCGCCCTGGCCTTCGCCGGCGCCGAAGCCGCGGTGTGGACCGCCTACTTCGTGTTCCACTCGCAGGCCACCGGCTACAGCGAGGACTCGCGCGAATACGCGCAGATCTTCGCCGGGGTGCGGGACCCCGTGCACACCGAGAACTACTGGCGGGCCGTGGGCCGCTACATGGAGAGCGAGGAGTTCAATACCGCCCTGATGATGGAGGCCCGCGCCGAGGGCCGCGATCCCGCCACGGCGCCCGGGCTGCTCGATCCCGCCGAAGGCTGGTTCTGGCGCAGCGGGGACCACCGGGAGAACTACCAGAACCTGCGCGCCGACGCGAACCGCGCCTACGACCGCCGCGACTTCATGATCCTGTTCGCGATCGTCAACCGCGCCGTGTCCGCCTACGACGCGGTCCGCGGCGCCGGCACGGGCGACCACCTGCTGGAGGTCGCCGGCCTCGGCTTCGACCTCGAGTCCCGTCCGTCGGGCGGACACGGGGGCACCGCATGCGTCATCTCGCGCTCGTTCTGAGCTGCGCCGCCATCCTCGGCGGCTGCGCCCCGGCGCCGGGCACGCGCAACGACGGCGCCGCGACGAACGGCGCCGGATTCGACGGCAACGAGTCGACCGACACCGGCACGGCGGCGTCCAACGATGTGGCGCGGCCCTACGCCCTGGAATTCCTGCTCGCCTACGAAAACGTGCGGTCGGCTCCCTACTACCCGCTCGAGGGCCTGGCCGGGATCTGCTGGTACGGCGACGGCAGCCTCTACATCTGCGACGAGAAGGCGGGCCGCGTCCACGGCTACAGCCCCGCCGACGATCTCTGGTTCCAGTTCGACAGCCCGGGGACCCGCTTCTTCCGCCCCGTCGACGTGCAGATCGACCACTTCAAGGTCCTGGTGCTCGACATGGAGGGGCGCAGCCTGCTGCGCTACGACCTCGGCGGCGCCTACCAGGACCGGCTCGTGAGCTTCGCGCACCTCGATCCGGGGTACGACCGGCTGCCCTCGAGCTTCGACATCGACGTCGACGGGCGGCTGGTCTTCACCGACGCCTCGGAGAGCCAGGCGGTGCTGCTGGACTCGTTCCTGGCGATCCAGACGACGGTCGGCGGTCCCGGCTCGCACCGCGAACAGTTCCAGGAGCCCAGCGGGGTCGCGTTCCTCAACGACGGCAGCTTCGTCGTCGCCGATCGGGCCAACCGCCGCCTGCAGCACTTCTCGCGCCTCGGCTACCTGGAAAAGGTGGTGGGCGGCGAGTTCGACCGCCACAACGCGCTGCTGACGCCGCAGGGCCTGGACACCGACCCCGACGGCAACCTGTTCGTGGCCGACCCGGCGGGCCGCGCCGTGCACGCGTACGGTCCGGACCTGACCCTCCTGTTCAGCACGGATTCCTCGCTGGGCCTGCTGGCCTCGCCGCAACTGCCCATCGACGTGGCGGTCGGCCCCGACGACCTGCTGGCCGTGGCCGACCGCGACCGCCAGGCGGTCCTGATCTACCGGATCCTCTACCGATAGGAGCGGCGGTGCGGGGCGTGCGGCTTCCCGTGCTGCGGACCGCGTCACGGCTGCTGGCGGCCGTCGTCCTGCTGGGCGGCGCGGCGCCGGCGGCCCATTCGCAGGCGCCCGACCC
>JAUSBL010000030.1 GCA_030658975.1 Candidatus Latescibacterota bacterium | reverse complement strand
GGCCCTCTCCGGTGGTGGCGCAGGGCACCACTCCCTGGGTCCCGGCCGCTATCTGATAATCCAAAAGCCGTTCCAAAGCCTGCTCATCCAGAGCCCCGTTGCGGAACGGCGTTACCAAGGCCACAAAGGATCCCTTCCAGTCAATCATAGCGGTATCCCCCTTAATTTGTGATTGATGTATTATGTTTCTTATAAAATCTAAGCACCAAACACTGAACCCTAAACAAATATCAATGGCCTAAATAAAAAATCCCTGGACAATTTAGATACTTGAGATTAATAGATTCGTATTTGTTTAGTTTTTCGTTATTCGAATTTCGAATTAGAATTTGTAAAATTAGATCCTGCCCGGCATTCCATTCGATCAAAATACTGAACGGTTCTCTTGCTCACTCCGGCAGCAGATTCTGCTCCTTGGGCTCCGCCGGTTTGGGTTTCTTCTTTCCCTTTTGGGAGCTGACCGGAACGTAATAACGGGTTCCGGGGTGGGGCTGGCAGATCTTCTGCACCAGGTCCTCGAAATCCTCGGGATGATTGACCACGTCTATCTGGTTGACATTGACCACCAGCAGCGGGGTCTCGGTGTAATTGAAGAAGAAATGATTGTAGGCCTCGGACAGCTCGGCCAGGTAATCCCGGGAAAGGTTGTGTTCAAATGGCCGTCCCCGTTCCTTGACCCGCCTGGACAGCAGGTCGATCTCGGCCTGGAGATAGACCACCAGATCGGGCTTGACGATCCCCGGCTCCAAAAGCTTCCAGAGGTTCTCGTACAGGGAGATCTCGTTCTGGTCCAGGTTAAGGTAGGCAAAGATCTTATCCTTGGCGAACAGGTAATCGGAGACTATCTGCTGACCGAACAGGTCCTGCTGCAGGATCCCCTGCTGCTGTTTGTAGCGGGAGAGCAGGAAGAATATCTGGGTCTGGAAGGCAAAAGCCCGGCGGTCGGAATAGAACTTGGAGAGGAAGGGGTTGGCCTCCACCTCCTCGTTCACCCGCTTGGCGTGAAACCTCTCGGCTAAAAGTTTGGCCAGCGTGGTCTTGCCCACGCCGATCACGCCTTCTACGGCCACGTATCTTGGTATTTTTGAATCCATAATGGTTTTAAAAATTAGCCGTCTCCATTTTTTTGACATCCCCTTTGGTCCGGAGTATTTTTTTAAGCAGTACCTTCACCTTCTGCCGGCTGGCGGGGTCCTCGAAGTCGGGGATCAGGTCGCAGAGCGGCACCAGCACAAACCCCCGCAGGGAAAGCTCCGGGTGCGGCACCTTAAGGTCCGGGGTGTCTATCACCAGGTTGCCAAAATAAAGGATGTCCAGGTCTATCACCCGCGGTTCCCATTTCACCTGGCGCACCCGGCCCATATGGTGCTCGATCCGCTGCAAAGATTTCAACAGCACCGCCGGTTCCAGGCTGGTCTCCAGCTCCACCGCCGCATTCAGGAATTTTGGCTGGTCGGCATTGCCGAAGGGCTCGGTCTCGTAGACCGCGGACATTCTGAGAACCGAGGATCCCGGCATCTGTCCCATGGCGGCCAGGGCAAAGCGGATGTTGCCCAGCCGGTTTCCCAGGTTGGAGCCCAGCCCGATATAGCTCCTGGTCCTTTTATTTTCAGCAGTCTGTTTCATCTATGGTTTTAAAAGCTCTGTCTTAAGTCTGGCTTCTTTCAATATATCCTGCGACATCTGGTCGGGATATCCCTGGGAATAGACTATCCTTTTGATCCCGGCATTGATGATCATCTTGGAGCAGAGCACGCAGGGGAAGTGGGTGATGTAGATCGAGGCCCCCTGGAGCGGCACCCCGAAGGTGGCCGCCTGGATGATGGCGTTCTGCTCGGCATGGATGGCCCGGCACAGTTCGTGCTTCTCTCCCGACTTGACCCCCAGCTTCTCCCGCAGGCAGCCGAGTTCGGCGCAGTGTTTGAGACCCACCGGCGCCCCGTTGTAGCCGGTGGACAAAAGTCGTTTGTCCTTGACGATCACCGCCCCCACCTGGCGGCGGAGACATGTGGTCCGGCTGGACACCAGCACCGCGATCTCCATGAAATACCGGTCCCAGCTGGGACGCACAAGCTTAGTCCCGGCCGGATGCATTGTTTTCGGGGCCCTGCTCATCCCTTGTCGGCCAGGGTCAGCCCCGGCTCAAAGGAAAGCTCGGCGTCCTTGGCCGAAAGGCTCTGGGCCAGGATGCTCATCTGGTGGATGGCCAGCACCTCTTCTATCCGCTGGCGGGTGATCAGGTCCATCTCCACCAGGATGTCGCCGATCCGGCCGCCCTTGGCCTTCTGGGTGGCGATGGCCTGGTCCAGGTCTTCGGTGCTGATGTGGCCGCCGGCGGTCAGGATCTCGCCCAGCAGTTTTTTGCGCTCGGCCGAGGAGAAGCCCCCGATCGAGCCGTTCTTGAATTCCACGTATTCTGTGTATTCCGAGTTCTCGATGGTCAGCACCCCGGACCAGCGCTCCTTGAGGGCCTTGGTGACCACCTCGCCGAACTGGACCCGGCCCAGGCTTATTATCTCAGCCATGTTGGTCTATCCTTTCAAACGGTTGGGGTATAGCGGAAACTCCCGGCAAAGTTCCCTGATCTCGCCGGTGACTTCCTGTGTTGTTTTTTCGTCACCAAGATGGGCCAGCACCTTGTCTATCATCCCGGCCACCAGTTTCATCTCGTTCTGCTTCATGCCCCGGGTGGTCAAAGCGGCGGTGCCCATCCGGAAGCCGGAGGTCACGAAGGGGCTGCGGGCATCGAACGGCACCATGTTCTTGTTGACCGTGATCCCGGCGGCGTGCAGGGCGTTCTCGGCCTCCTTGCCGGTGATGTTCTTGGTTGTCAGGTCTATCAGCATCACGTGGTTGTCGGTGCCGCCAGAGACGATCTGATAGCCCCGCTCCACCATGCTCTGGGCCAGGGCCCGGGAGTTGTTTATCACCTGCTGGGCATATATCTTGAACGAAGGGTCCAGCGCTTCTTTAAAGGCCACCGCTTTGGCGGCTATCACGTGCATCAGCGGGCCGCCCTGGATGCCGGGCATCACCGTGCTGTCCATTACCTCGGACATCAGCTTCAGGCGCTCGCCGGCCTTGACCTTGATCTTGTGGCCGAAGGGGTTCTCGGAATCCTTGCCGATCAGCACCATCCCGCCCCGGGGGCCGCGCAGGGTCTTGTGGGTGGTGGTGGTCACCACGTGGCAGTGGGGGATCGGCGAGGGGTGCAGCCCGGCCGCGATCAGCCCGGCCGGATGGGCCACGTCGGCGAACAGGAAGGCCCCCACCTCGTCGGCAATCTCCCGGAACTTGGCGAACTCGTAGTGCCGGCTGTAGGCCGAGGCCCCCACGATGATCATTTTGGGCTTGTGTTCCCGGGCCTTTCTGGCCACGTCGTCCATGTCGATGTAGCCGGTCTCTTTTTTTACCCCGTAGGATACTATCTTGTACATCTTGCCGGAGAAGGAGACCGGCGAGCCGTGGGTCAGGTGTCCGCCGTGGGCCAGGTCCATGCCCAGCACCGTGTCGCCCGGCTGGCAGTAGGTGAAGTAGACCGCCTGGTTGGCGGTGGAGCCTGAATGGGGCTGGACGTTGGCGTATTCGCAGCCGAACAGCTGTTTGGCCCGGTCCCGGGCTATATTCTCGGCCACGTCCACGAACTCGCAGCCTCCGTAGTAGCGCTTGCCGGGATAGCCCTCGGCGTATTTGTTGGTCATCACCGAGCCCTGGGCCTCCAGCACCGCCTCGGAGACGAAGTTCTCGGAGGCTATCAGCTCCAGGCCGTATTCCTGGCGCCTGGTTTCGTCGATTATAGACTGGTAGATCTCGGGATCTTTGTTTTGTAAAATGGACATTTTATTTTTACCTTACCCTGTGTTGTTTAGATATTTTTATTTTCTTTCTCTTAACCTTAGGCTTGGCCTCAGCTATTTCCCTAAAAGCTCCAGTAATCCCGCCATCGAAATGGAACTCACTTTTATTATGGCTTTTAGCGTTCCTCTGGCAATGGTCTTATGATTGGGAACAGTCAAAGGCGGCTTTATCGGATGCCGAAGATGGACGTGGCTGCCCTGCTGGTCTCTTATATAATAGCCGTCTTTTTGCAACGCCTTTATCAACTGCTTTCCGGAAATTACAGGAAGTTTGGTCATAATCCCACGTTAAGCAATACTTCTTTTGTCTGCTGTCTTTTAACAAAAGGCAGTCCGTCTTCCGAAAGACAGGTGAGGTGCAGGGTGATCGCCTCTTTTATGTTTTTCAGCGCTTCTTGCTCGGTAGCGCCTTGCGAAATGCAGCCGGATAATGCCGGACATGTGGCTACATAATAACCATCCTCGTCTTTTTCCAAAATTATTTTAAAATTCATTTTAACCTCACCTATAAAGTGTTTGTCTTGTTATACCTTTTTGGCCTTGCTCTTCTTGACTTTGACCTTGGGCTTGGCCTTGACCGTATCCGCCGCCGCGCTGTCGGGCCGGGCCGCCAGGCTTTCGGGCCTGGTCTTACCCAGCAGCAGATTCAGCTTGGCCTCCAGCTCCTTCTCGTAACCGGCCTGAAAGCCCACATGATATTCGGCGATGTTGCCGGCCTTGTCTATCACCACCAAAGTGGGCAGGCTGCTGGCCTTGTATTTCTGGGAGGTCACCGAGAACTCGTCATGCAGGATGGGCAGCGAGATCACCCGCTGGAAGATGTAGGCCTCGACCGTGTCCCGGGCCTCGCCCACGTTCACCAGGTAGAACCGGATGCTGTCCCCTGCCAAACGCGAGGCCATCTCCTGCAGGCAGGGTATCTCCTTCTTGCAGTTCTCGCACCAAGTGGTGAAGAAGCTTAAGACCACCACGTCCCGTTCCTGGCGGGTGCGGGGGGTGCGGGGCTGGCCGCAGTAATCGCGGAGATAAAAGGTGGATCCTCCGTCCAGGTTCTTCAAAACTATGGGGGGAGCCGGGTCGCCCACCTTCAGCCCGGGCTTATCCCCGGCCGCCAGGGCCGGGGCCGACAATGCCATCAAGACAAGGCAGAATGACAGAATATTTTTCATTGAATGAATGTTTCCGTTCTCTTATGGTTTTGTTTTACTTTCCGTTTTTTCCCGGGGCAGACAGGGGCGCCTCCGCTGAAGCTCTGGCACTTGAAGAAGGCCGGCATTGAAACGTAAGCGGATTAACATGATTCTACTGGCCGGTCACCGGGAATAATTGAAAAATCCTGTAAATCCTGTCAAAACTGCCTTCGTTTATTTGC
>JAUSBL010000026.1 GCA_030658975.1 Candidatus Latescibacterota bacterium | reverse complement strand
CGGTCGTTCGTCGCGCTGATGAAGCTGAAGGTATGGCTGCCGAAGCCGTGCATGTGGCGGAAGGAACGGGGGATGCCGCGGTCGCTCATGGTGATGGTGACCTGGTGCAGCGCCTCGGGCAGCGAGGTCCAGAAGTCCCAGTTGTTGCGGGCGCTGCGCAGGTTGGTGCGCGGATCGCGCTTGATCGCGTGGTTGAGGTCGGGGAACTTCAGGGGGTCGCGCAGGAAGAAGACCGGCGTGTTGTTGCCGACGAGGTCCCAGTTCCCCTCCTCGGTGTAGAACTTGATGGCGAAGCCGCGGATGTCGCGCTCGGCGTCGGCCGCGCCGCGTTCCCCGGCCACGGTCGAGAAGCGCACGAACAGGTCGGTTTTCTTGCCGACGGCCGCGAAAACCGCGGCCCTGGTGTAGCGGCTGATGTCGTGGGTGACCGTGAAGGTGCCGAAGGCGCCCGAGCCCTTGGCGTGCATGCGGCGTTCGGGGATCACCTCGCGGTCGAAGTGGGCGAGCTTCTCCAGGTACCACACGTCCTGCAGCAGCGCCGGTCCGCGCGGACCCGCAGTCATGATGTTCTGGTTGTCAACGACGGGCGCTCCGGCGTTGGTGGTCAGTTTCTTCTTCTTCGTCATGTCTCTCTCCTCGCTTCCTGTCCCGACGGGGGAAGGTCGGGTTGTCCCGCCGCGGCGGATTTCGCGGCGCAGCCCCCGCAGACGCCGCGCACTTCGACGTGCGTCGTGACGATGCTGCCGAACGTCTGCACGGCGTCGGGGATGCGCATGACGTCGAGCTCGGCGCTCGTGAAGTCCCGCGCCAGCCCGCAGCGCGTGCAGACGTAGTGGTGGTGCGGTTCGAGGTTGGCGTCGAAGCGCACGCTCCCGCGGCGCGGTCCGAGCGTGGCGACCAGTCCGAGGTCGTGGAGCAGCCAGAGGGTCCGGTAAACGGTGTCCAGCGACACTGTCGGCAGCCGGATCTGCACGGCGCGGAAGACGGACTCGGCGTCCGGGTGCTCCAGGCTCGAAGCCACCTCGCGGAAGATCTCCAGGCGCTGGTGGGTCAGCTTGACGCCCGCCGCCTTGGCGGCCGCCTGGTATCTCGCGAGCCGGCTCAGGATTTCTGGGCTGTCAGTCATTGACAATCATTCCTATTTGCAGGTGAATCGCAGATAGGAATATGACGACAATCAGCTTGGATGTCAAGCCCGTCGTGGATCGCCCCACGGTCGCCCGGCACCGGTTGTGAGTATATTGGTGAGCATGTCCCAACGGCGGCAGGCCCCGACCGGAGACAGTCATGCACGGCGAAAAGCACCGTAGCAACCGGATCGGCTGGCTGCGCGCCTCCGTCCTGGGGGCCAACGACGGCCTGATCTCCACGAGCAGCCTGGTCGTGGGCGTGGCCGCGGCCGGACCGGGGCGGGCGGCCGTGCTGGTGGCGGCGGCCGCGGGACTTGTGGCCGGCACCCTTTCGATGGCGGCCGGCGAGTACGTATCGGTGAGTTCCCAGGCGGACACCGAGCAGGCCGACCTCGCCCGGGAGCGTCGCGAGCTCGACGAAACGCCGGAAGCCGAACGGAACGAACTGGCGGGGATCTACACCGGCCGCGGGCTCGACCCGGTCCTGGCGCTCGCGGTGGCGGACCAGTTGACGGCCCACGACGCCCTCGGCGCCCACGCCCGCGACGAGCTCGGCATCCACGAGGCGACGCGGGCCCGCCCGCTCCAGGCAGCGTTGGCCTCGGCGGCATCCTTCGCCGTGGGGGCGGCGCCGCCCGCGCTCTTCGCCGCCTTCGTTCCCCTGGCGTGGCTCACCCCGATGGTCGTGACTTCGACCCTGATCCTGTTGATCGTCCTGGGGGGAGTCGCGGCGCGTCTCGGCGGCGCCCCGATCGTCCGTGGGGCCGTGCGGGTCGCCTTCTGGGGCGTGGCGGCCATGGCGTGCACGGCGGCGGTCGGGAAGCTGTTCGGAGCGGTCGTCTGACCGCAACCTCCGTCGCGGGCCGGCGATCGGCGGCGGTGCGCACGGCGAGTAATCAGGAGGGCCCCGTCATGACTGTTCCGTACGACCTGCCGCAGTTCGCCGACGAAGCCGACGCCGATCGTCGCTGGTGGATCCTGGGCCTCGGCGCGCTCTCTCTGGATCTGGTGTCCGCCCTGGCCGGGGACCGGCCGCTTTCGGCTGCCGAGAAAGACCTGCTCGACGGCCTGGAGCAGAGCCGCGGCCCGAGCTACTATTCCGACATCCTCTATGCGATCACGCACCGGTACTTCTCGCCGGACGATGCCGAAGACCACTGGCGGGCGATCCTGCACCACAAATTCGAGCTGTCCGGGACCCTGGGCCGGAACGTCAGGATCGTCGTCGCCGCCCTGGACTACCTGTCGAACATCACGGCCCACATGGATTCCGCCACGCTGGTGGACGAAGAGCACCTCGACGGGATCGTCGAGCTCTCGCTGCGTGACGGCCTGACGGACCTCTTCAACCATACCTATTTCTATCAGCAGATCGACTTCGAGGTGAGGCGATACGTGCGCTACGGCACGCCGGTCTCCCTGGTCCTGATCGACATCGACGACTTCAAGGCGGTCAACGACACTTTCGGACACCGGCAGGGCGACATGATCCTGGCCGCGATGGGCAGGAAGCTCATGAGCGTCTCCAGGGAGGCGGACGTCTGCTGCCGCTACGGCGGCGAGGAGTTCGCGGTCATCCTGCCGATGACCGACGTAACGGAGGCCGGCGCCATCGCCGTCCGGCTGAACCGGGAACTGGCGGAACGCCTGCCCGACGGCCGGGTCGTGACCGTCAGCATCGGCGTGGCGTCGTGCGGGACGAAAACCGGGACGTCGCGGGACCTCGTGGAGAGGGCGGATGCGGCGCTCTACCAGGTCAAGCGCAGCGGGAAGAACCGCGTCCTGGTGGATGCGGGTGTGGATGCGGGGCCGGAGGCCGGCGGCTAGGATCGTATCATTCCATGAACGGAAGGGCCGTCCCATGGCTACCAAGATCAAGATCGTCACGACCGGGGATTTCCTGGAGATCACCCCCGAGGGGGTCATCGACATGGCCACGAGCCGGCAGCTCCTCGTGGACATCGCCAAGGCCGACCGCCACCCCGTGGATTTCGATCTGCTGATCGACTTCCGCGACACGCAATGGCGCATGTCGACGTTCGACCTGTACCAGCTCGCATCGGAGCTGTTCGCGCACGGCGACACCTTCCGCCGCAAGGTGGCGCTGCTCGTGCACGAGGGTGCATCGTTCGATGCCGCGGCCTTCCTCGAGACGTGCTCGCACAACCGCGGCTTCTCCGTGGACGCGTTCACGGACTTCGAGACCGCCATGCGCTGGTTCCTGATCCCGGAAGACGTGTAGCTGGAGACGGGCTGGAGGTGGGCGGTGGCCAGGAACACCGAGATCAAGGCCCGTCTGGCGGGCATCCCGGAACTGTTGCCCAGGGTCGCCGCCCTGGCGACCGGCGGTCCCGAGGAGATCGACCAGGACGACACGTTCTTCCGGTGCGCGGACGGCCGCCTGAAGCTGCGCACCTTTTCCGAGGACCGGGGCGAACTCATCTTCTACCGGCGTGCCGACCGGCAGGGTCCCAAGGAATCGCACTACCTGATCGCACCGACCGCCGCTCCCGGCGACCTGCGGCGGCTGCTGGCGCAGTCGATCGGGGTGACCGGCCGGGTCGTGAAGCACCGCACCGTGTACCTCGTCGGCCGCACGCGTGTGCACCTGGACCGCGTCGAGGGGCTGGGCGATTTCCTGGAGCTGGAAGTCGTCCTGCGGGACGACGAGGACGCCGCGGCGGGGATCGACGAGGCTCACGCGTTGATGGACAGGCTGGGCGTCCGGGCGGCCCAGCTGGTCGAGGGGGCGTACGTCGACCTCCTCGCCGCCCGCACCGCCCGCGAGGGGAAGGCATCATGACCGAGATCGTCAAGGCGGAACGGCGCCATTTCTCGGATATCGGCTGGCTGCAGTCCTACTGGCTTTTCGCGTTCTCCGACTACCACGATCCGCAGAACGTGCGCTTCGGGTCCCTGCGCGTGTTCAACGACGACATCATCGCGCCCGGGACGGGGTTCCCGATGCATCCCCACCGGGAAATGGAGATCGTGACGCTGGTCCTGCGGGGCGAGATGACCCACCAGGACAGTATGGGGAACCGGGCCGTGATCAGGGCGGGCGACGTGCAGCGCATGTCCGCCGGTTCGGGGCTGACCCACTCCGAGCACAACCTGGGGACGGAACCCGTCCACATCTACCAGATCTGGATCTTCCCGGAGCGCAAGGGCCTGACGCCCTCCTACGACCAGCGGACCTTCGACCCCGCCGACTGGCGCAACCGGCTGCGTCCCGTGGCCTCCGGGCGGGGCGACGCCGGCGCCGTCACCCTGCACGCCGACGCCGTCATCCACCGCTGCAACCTGGACGCGGGCCACGTCGTCACGCACGAGGTCGCCGCCGACCGGCGGATCTTCGTGTACTCGAAGACCGGGAGCCTCCTGGTCGACGGCAGGGAAATGGACGCGAACGACCAGGCCCGCATCGACGCCGCGGGGATCCTGGCCATCGCGGCGCGCGAACGTGCGGAATTCGTACTCATCGATGTGCCCGCTTGAACGGGCTGGATGCCACGAACGCCGCCGCCGCGCCGACCGGAAGCGTCCTGTTGACCGGCGCCAGCGGCTACGTCGGCGGCCGCCTGCTGAAGCTGCTGGAGGATCGTGGTTGGAGCGTGCGCTGCCTGGCCAGGCGGCCGGAGGCGCTCCGGCCGAGGGTCGGGCCTTTGACGGAGGTCGTCGCCGGGGACGTCCTGGATCGGCCGAGCCTCGACGCCGCCCTGCGCGGGATGCGCGCGGCCTTCTACCTGGTCCACTCGATGGGCGCGAGCGGGTCCTTCGTCGAGGCGGACCGGCTGGCGGCACGGAACTTCGGCGCGGCGGCGAAGGCGGCGGGGGTCGAGCGCGTCATCTACCTGGGCGGACTGGGCTGCGAGGAGGAGGATCTGTCGCCCCACCTGCGCAGCCGCCAGGAGGTCGGGCGGATCCTGCGGGAGTCGGGTGTGCCGGTGCTGGAGTTCCGCGCGTCGATCGTCATCGGCTCCGGGAGCCTGTCGTTCGAGATGATCCGCTCGCTGGTGGAGCGCCTGCCGCTCATGATCACGCCGAAATGGGTCAAGGTGCCGGCCCAGCCCATCGCGATCGACGACCTGCTGGAATACCTGGTGGCCGGCCTGGCGCTGCCCGTCGCCGCGTGCCGCGTGTACGAGATCGGCGGCGCCGACCAGGTGTCCTACGCGGACATCATGCGCGTATACGCGCGGCACCGCGGGCTGCGGCTGCGCATGATCCCGGTGCCGGTCCTGACGCCGCACCTGTCCAGCCTGTGGCTGGGGCTGGTCACGCCGTTGTACGCGCGGATCGGCCGCAAGCTCATCGAGAGCATCATCCACCCCACGGTGGTCCGGGACGACGCCGCGCTCACGGCCTTCGCCGTGAGACCGGTGGGTGTCGATGAAGCGGTGCGCCGGGCTTTCGCCAGCGAGGAGCGCCACTACGCGGCGACGCGCTGGTCCGACGCCCTGTCCTCGTCGGGAGCGCCGCCGGCGTGGGGCGGCGTGCAGTTCGGTTCCCGGCTGGTGGATTCGCGCACGAGGAACGTGAAGGTCCCGCCCGCGGCCGCCTTCGCGCCCGTCGAGAGGATCGGCGGCGCCACGGGGTGGTACGCCTGGAATCCGTTGTGGCGGCTGCGGGGGTTCCTCGACCTGCTCGTCGGCGGCGTGGGCGTCAGGCGGGGAAGGACCTCGCCGAAGACGCTGCGCGTGGGCGACGCCGTCGACTGGTGGCGCGTCGAGACGCTGGAGCCCGGCCGCCGCCTGCGGCTCGCCGCCGAGATGAAGCTCCCCGGGCGGGCGTGGCTGGAATTCGAGGTCGAGGGCGACGGCCGGGACTCGACGATCCGGCAGACCGCGATCTTCGACCCGGTGGGGCTCTTCGGCCGGGTCTACTGGTACGCGCTCTTCCCGGTGCACCAGCTGGTGTTCGGTGGTATGCTGAAGGGCATCGCGAGGGCGGCGGTCCGCGAAACGGAGGTCCACGATGATATCGGCGCACGAGGCGCTTGAGCGCCTGCGGGAAGGCAACCGTCGCTTCGTGAGCGAGGTCCGCAACTGCGACCCGCACGAGCGGCGGGCCCGGCGCCTCGAACTGACGACCGGCCAGGAGCCGCACGCCATCATCCTCGGCTGCTCCGATTCGCGGGTGCCGGCGGAACTCGTCTTCGACCAGGGACTCGGCGACCTGTTCGTCATCCGGGTCGCTGGCAACATCGTCGCCCCGTCGCAGGTCGGCAGTGTCGAGTTCGCGGCGGAGCAGTACGGCACGCGCCTGGTCGTGGTGCTGGGCCATTCCGAATGCGGCGCGATCCTGGCCACGCTCGAGACCCTGGGGCGGCCGCCCGACGCCCACTCGTGGAACCTGCGCGCGATCGTCGATCGCATCCGGCCCTCGGTGGAATCCCTGCTGTCGGCGGAACCGGGGCTGCGTCCTGCGGAGCTGGTGCAACAGGCGGTGCGGGCGAACATCCGCGTCTCCGCAGACCACCTGCGGCACGGGTCGGTCATCCTCGAGAAGCTCATCCGCGAGGACGGGCTGCTGGTCGTCGGCGCGGATTATTCGCTGGAGACCGGAATCGTGGACTTCTTCGACGGTTCACCGCTGTTGTAGCGGGATCGATTTCTTGATATATTGATAGCACCCGTCATTCATGCCGTGCCCGATCGCCCCCTCAACTCGAGGTAGTGCAATGCGTTACTCGCGAATCCCCTCCCTGCTGACCGTCGCGGGCGTGCTCGCGATCGCAGCTGTGGCCTTCCTCGCCGGCTCGGGCGTCCGTGAAGTCGACGACCCCTTCGCGCGCGAGCTCGCGCGGCAGGAGTTGCGACGCGACCACGCCGCACCCGGATCGGCCGACCGCTTCAAGGCCGGGCACCGGATCGACCGCATCGAGCGCAAGCTCGCCGGCCTGCCGGCCTTCGAGGCGCCCGAGGAGTTCGCGCGGCTGATGAACGAGATGCGCATCCCGGCCGACCGCAAGGAACCCGAGTACGAGGCGGGCTACCTCGTCCGCGAGCTGGGCAAGGCGCGCGCGGCGAAGCGCACACCCGCCACGACGCTGGCCTGGGAGAGCCGCGGGCCCGGCAACGTCGCCGGCCGGGCGCGCGCGATCGTCGTCGATCCCGACGACCCTGCCGCCCAGACCTGGTACATCGGCACCGCGGGCGGCGGCGTGTGGAAGACCGCCGACGGCGGGGCCACCTGGACCGACCTGACGCCGGACTTCCCGGTGCTGTCCGTCCAGGCGCTGGCCATGGCCGCGAGCAACCACGACGTCCTGTACGCCGGCACCGGCGAGAGCTTCTTCAACGTCGACACCATCAACGGCAACGGCATCCTCAAATCGACCGACCGCGGCCTGACCTGGTCGCACCTGCCGGCGACCGTCGACGACCCGGCCTTCAACAACGTGGCCCGGATCGTGGTCGATCCCGCGAACGCCAATGTCGTGCTGGCCGTGACGACCGTCGGGCGCTACAAGGATTCGGTGCTGCAGCGCTCGAGCATCTTCAAGTCGACCGACGGCGGCGCGAACTGGACCGAGGTGCACGCGATCACCGACATCGGCACCTTCGGCCGGGTCAAGAAGATCCAGCAGATCGTGGCCACGCCCGGCAACTTCAACGTGCTGTACGCGACCGTCGACGAGGGCGGCGTCCTGAAGTCGACCAACGCCGGCAACACCTGGGCCTACGCCAACACCGGCATCGCCGACCTGAGCGGCCGTTTCGAGCTGGCCATTTCTCCGGTCAACACGAGCCGCCTCTACGCCGCCGCCGAGGGCGCGAGCCACTCCGAGCTCTGGATCTCGACCAACGCCGGCGCGAACTGGTCGGAGACCTTCGAGAGCGGTTCGGAGCCCAACTGGCTCGGCGCGCAGGGCTGGTACGACAACACCATCGTCTGCCACCCGACCGACACGAACATCGTCTACGTCGGCGGCGTCCGGCTGTGGCGGATCACGCTGTCGGGCACCAGCCGCACCACCACCCAGCTGAGCGTCGGGCCCGTCCACGTGGACCACCACGGCCTGGTGGTGATCCCGGACGGCGGCGGCTCGTGGCGCCTGCTGAACACCAACGACGGCGGCGTCGGCGTGTCGGCGAGCCAGGCCGCCAACTGGAGCGCCCCCATCGACGGCATGACCACCACCCAGTTCTACGGCGTCGACAAGCGCCCCGGCGCCAGCGCCTACTTCGGCGGCATGCAGGACAACGGCACCTGGTTCTCGGCGCCCGGTCCGGACCGGCTCACCCCCTGGACCTTCGCCATCGGCGGCGACGGCTACGAGACCTCGTGGCATTTCGACGACCCGCTGAAGATGATCGGCGGCTACCAGTACAACGGCCTGCTGCGCTCGCTCGACGGCGGCCAGAGCTGGAACGGCGCCACCGGCGGCCTGAGCGACACCGGCTCCAGCCTGGCCCCCTTCATCACCAAGATCGCCAAGACCAACCAGGCGCCCGACCTGCTGTTCGCCGTGGGCGGCAGCGGCGTGTGGCGTTCGACGGACTTCGGCGGCAACTGGTCGCTCACGCCGATCGCGGGGGCGACCTGGAGTTCGATCAGCAGCTTCCACGCCGTGAAGGTCTCGCGGGCCGACCCCGACGTCGTCTGGGCGGGCGCCCGCATGGACGGCAGCGGGCGCATCCACGTCTCGACCAACGGCGGCCTCAACTTCGCCGTGGTGCCGAACTACACGATGGCGACCATGGGCGGCATCTCGGGCCTGGCCACCCACCCGACCGACCCCGCCGTCGCCTACGTCCTGTTCAGCTTCGCGGGGCGGCCCAAGATCCTCAAGACGGACGACCTGGGCCAGACCTGGAACGACATCACGGGCTTCGCGGGCGGAAGCCCCAGCACCAACGGCTTCCCCGACGTGGCGGTGTACGACCTGCAGGTGTTCTCGGACGACCCCGACCACCTCTGGGCCGGCACGGAGATCGGCCTCGTCGAGTCGCTCGACGGCGGCGCCAGCTGGGATCTCGCCGACAACGGCCTGCCCGCCGTGGCGATCTGGTCGATGACCGAGGTCGAGGACGAAGTGGTGATCGGCAGTCACGGTCGCGGCATCTGGAGCGTGAAGTTCCCCGCGCTCACGGCGGGCAAGACCTACAAGCCGCTCATCGACGCGCTCTACCAGGGACCCGACGGCCTGCTGAGCGCCGATTTGAACCTGCGGTCGCCGTACGACTCGACCCAGGTCTTCGTCGACGGCGTCCGTCGCGCCACCCTGCCCGCCAGCGGCTTCCAGCAGGACGCCCTGGTCCAGCTGCCCGTGCTGAGCGCCGGCCAGCGCCTCGTCTTCGTGCGCGCCTTCCGCGACGGCGTGGCCTACGATTCGGTGACCCGCGAGCTCGAGGTGTTCGTGTTCGCCACGCCGGTCTCCGCCTACACGAACGCCTTCAACACGTCGGGCGACTTCGTCGGCGACGGTTTCACGATCGGCGGCTACGCCGGCTTCAGCGGCGGCGCCCTGCACTTCCCGCACGACTATCCCGACAACGCCGCCTACACGGCAACGCTCGCCGTGCCGATCGTCGTCGCCCAGGAGAACGCCTACGTCTCCTTCGACGAGGTCGTCCTGGTCGAGCCGGGCGAGTCCGGCAGCGTCTTCGGCGACAACGATTTCTGGGACTACGTGATCCTCGAGGGCAGCAAGGACGGAGTCACGTGGCTGCCGATCGCCGACGGCTACGACTGCCGTCGCGACGCCGCCTGGGTCACCGCCTGGAACAACGGCACGCCCGGCAGTTCCTCGCTGCTGCGGCCGCACGTGTTCGACCTGCACGACGCCTTCGCCGTGCGCGACACGATCCTGCTGCGCTGGCGGTTCTACGCCGACGGCGCCGTCAACGGCTGGGGCTGGGTCGTCGACAACCTGTCGATCCAGGTCGGCAGCCCGACCGGCGCGGGCGACGCGACGCCCGCCCGCGCCGCGACGCTGGCGCAGAACGCGCCGAACCCCTTCAACCCGTCCACCGTCATCCGCTTCTCGCTGCCGCAGGCCGGGCCGGTGAGCCTGCGGATCTACGACGTGCGCGGGCGGCAGGTGCGCAGCCTCGTGGAAGGGAACCAGTCCGCCGGCGAGCACGCCGTCGTCTGGGACGGGCGCGACGATCGGGGAGGGCACGCCGCCAGCGGGGCGTACGTCTACCGTCTGCAGACGGGCGGGAACTCGCAGCAGCGCAACATGATGCTCGTCAGGTGAGACGGCCGCCGGCGCCTCGGCGCCGGCGACTTTCGGAATCCGGATTCGCCAGGGGACGGGGCCGCGTGTTCACACGCGGCCCCGTCTTCCGTTTCCGGTGTGGCGGGCGTAGAATGGATGCCGCGCATCCCGTCCGGACATCACTCTGGACATCCGGGGGACGGCAGCATGCGACCTTACTGTTCATGGGGGGGGGCCATGTCGAACCATCATGCGAAGTCACCCATCGGAATCCTGATGACGACCTTGCTCGCGTGCCTGGCCTGCGCCGTCACGGCGGCGGCGACACCGGCCGAAACCAAGATCCAGGCCACCGACGCAGCGTTCGGCGACCGCTTCGGCTGCAGCCTCGCCGTGTCGGACGGCTTTGCCCTGATCGGAGCGCAGGCCAACGACGACGATGGCGGCGATTCCGGCTGTGCCTACGTCCTGGATCTGGGGGGGTACGTCGAAGTCCGCAAGCTGAGGGCCGCGGACGCCGCCGGCGGCGACTACTTCGGCTGTGCGGTGGGGCTCTGCGGGCAGCGTGCCGTGATTGGTGCGCTGCGGGACGACCACTCCGCCACCGATACGGGCGCGGCCTATCTCTTCGGGGCCGACGACGGGATCCAGCACCGGAAGCTCACGGCAGCCGACGCCGCCGCGAACGATCAGTTCGGCTGCGCCGTGGCCGTCTCGGACTCGTTCGTCCTGGTGGGCGCCCGCTACTGCGATTCCAGCGTCACGATCTACGACAGTGGCGCGGCGTACCTGTTCGATCCGGATACCGGCGTGGAACTGTTCAAGCTGATCGCTGCGGACTACGGCCGGCAGGACCAGTTCGGGTACGCGGTGGCGGTATCGGACTCGTTCGCGGTGATCGGCGCTCCCATGTGGGACGCCGTCGGCAGGACGGACTGCGGCGCGGTCTACGTCTTCGATCCGCGGACCGGCGTCGAGATCTGGCGGTTGACCGCCAGCGACCAGGGCGCCTACGACCGTTTCGGCAATGCGGTGGCGCTCTGCGGCCGCACCCTGCTGGTCGGCGCCTACTGGGGCGGCGGGGAAGACGACGCCGGCGCGGCCTACGTCTTCGATGTCGCCACCGGCGTCGAGCTGCGCAAGCTGACCGCTGCGGACGCCGACTACGAAGACTGGTTCGGCAGTTCTGTCGCGCTCTCAGGCGAACTGGCGGTGATCGGCGCCTCCCAGCAGGGCTACAGCACGCCGCGGGCGGGGTTGTCCTACGTCTTCAACGTCGCGACGGGTGCCGAACTGCTGAGGCTGGCCGCCACGGGCGGCAATCAGAACGACGATTTCGGCGTCGCGGTCGGCATCGACGGCGGATGTGTCGTGGTCGGCGCCGACAAGGACAGCGACCTCGCCCTCAACGCCGGCGCGGTCTACGTCTATGATCCCATCGCCGATCCCACGGGGAGCGGATCGGCGTCGGCTCCCCCGGCGCCCTTCGAAGTGAAAGCGAACCCCAACCCGTTCAATCCCGCCACCGAGATTGAAATCGCGCTGACGTCCGACTGCCTGGTTTCGGCGCGGGTCTACGATGCCGGCGGCAAACTGCGGCGCGTGCTGCTGAGCGGCGCGCCCCGTCCCGCCGGCGTGATGAGGTTGCGGTGGGACGGTCGTGACGACGCCGGTCGCGCCCTGCCGAGCGGCGTGTACTGCTGCGAAGTGAGGACGGGAACGGAACGGTCCGCCTGCAAGATGGTCCTGACGAAGTAGTCCATCGCGGCGACCCCACCCGGAGGTCAGCAGCCACCCGACCGCGGCGCCCCGGTGCCGCTTCGGATATGTCCTAGAGGTCGTCAACCTGCGTCGCGCACAGCTCCAGCAGCCAGTCGCGGAACACCGTGACGCGGTGGAGGTCCGCCTTGCGTTCGGGATGGACGAGGTAGTAGGCGTGCTCGCTCCTCACCGGCCGGTCGATCGCGACGACGAGCCGACCGCCCGCGATCTCGTCCTGGATCAGGAAACGCGGCAGGACCGCGAGCCCGAGCCCGGCGATGGCGGCCTGGATGACCATGTGGAACTGTTCGAATCGCGGCCCCATGCGGCCGTCGATGTCCTCCACTCCGCAGGCGCGGAGCCACTCCTGCCAGGCCTGCGGCCGGGTCATGTGCTGCAGGAGCGTGTAACGGCCCACGTCCTGGGGGTGCGCCAGGCTGGCGCCTCCGAGCAGCGACGGCGCCGCCACCGGCACGACGATCTCGCCCATCAACTGGCGGCAGATCGCACCCGGCCAGATCTCGCGGCCGAAGTGGATGGCCACGTCGATCTCGCTGCCCGCGAAGTCGAACGGCCTCACCTGCGTCACCAGGTTGAGCTGGATGTCGGGGTACCGCGAGGTGAAGTCGCCGAGCCGGGGGACGAGCCACCGCGATCCGAAGGTAGGCAGCAAGGCGATGGTCAGCACGCCGCCGCCGCTGCCGTAGGCCATCAGCTGGAGAGTCGCCGCCTCGGCGCGGTCGAGCAGATCGCGCACGGCGGCGGCGTAGGTTTCACCGGGTTCGGTCAGGACCAGCCGCTGCTTGAGACGCCGGAACAGCGGCCTCCCCACATACTCCTCGAGTTGCCGGATCTGGCGGCTCACCGCGCTCTGCGTGACGTTCAGTTCGCGCGCCGCCCGGGTGAAGCTCATATGGCGCACGGAAGCCTCGAAGTACTGGAGCGCGGTGAGTGAGGGCAGGATTCGCTTCACGGTCATGATATAATCGCATTGGTTTCTGATAAAACATCGTTTGCGGCTTGGGGAATCATAGGACATAATTCGCATTATAGCAACGAGAAAGGTACATCTTAGACAGGCAGTGTCGTTTGCGGAAGTCCCGTCGATCATTCCGATAACGCATGGATTGGCTGAAAACAGTCAGCCAATCCCGGGTCCCAAGGAGGTTCCATGAGCAAGTACAAGATCGCATGGTTGCCCGGTGACGGCGTCGGCATCGAGGTCATGGATGCGACCAGGATCTGCCTCGACGCCCTCAAGTTCGACGCCGCCTATGTGCACGGCGACATCGGGTGGGAGTTCTGGTGCAAGGAGGGCGACGCCTTTCCCCAGCGCACCGTCGATCTCCTGGGCAACTGCGACGCGGCCCTGTTCGGCGCCATCACCTCCAAGCCCGTGAAGGACGCGGAGCGCGAACTCGTTCCTGAACTGCAGGGCAAGGGCCTGGTCTACCGCAGCCCCATCGTCCGCATGCGGCAGCTGTTCGACCTCTACACCTGCCTGCGGCCCTGCAAGGCCTACCCGGGCAACCCCCTCAACTACGCGGAGGGCATCGATCTGGTGGTCTTCCGGGAGAACACGGAAGATCTCTATGCCGGCGTCGAGTTCAGCCCGGTCCCGGACGAGCTCGTCGACGTCCTGGGCCGGCTCAGCAAGCCGTTCGGCCATTTCGCCAAGCTGCCGGGCAGCGACTACGCCATCACCTGCAAGATCAACACGAAGAAGGGCTGCGAACGGATCATCCGCGCCGCGTTCGAGTACGCCAAGAAGTTCAACTACCCCAAGGTCACCGTGATCCACAAGGCCAACGTGGTGCGGGCGACCGAGGGCATGTTCCTGGAGACCGGGAAGCGCGTCGCCAAGGACTACCCGGGGATCCAGATGGACGACGCGAACATCGACGCCATCTGCATGTGGCTGCTCAAGAATCCCAAGAGCTACGGCGTGCTCGTCGCCACCAACATGTTCGGCGACATCGTCAGCGACCTCGCCGCGCAGATGGTGGGCGGCCTCGGCTTCGGCTGCTCCGGCAACATCGGCGAGAAGCTCGCCGTGTTCGAGCCGAGCCACGGCAGCGCGCCCAAGTACGCCGGCCAGAACAAGGTGAACCCCATCGCCACCATTCTCGCCGGCAAGATGATGCTGGATTGGCTGGGCGAGACCGACAAGGGCGCCCGGCTCGAGAAGGCGGTCACCCGGATCATCGCCGAAGGCGACGTGCGCACCTACGACATGGGCGGCAGCGCCACGACCCTGGAGATGGGCGAGGCGATCGCCAGGAAGGTGTAGCGCGATGGCCGAGATCATCATCCACGAGGTCGGCCCCCGGGACGGCCTGCAGGTCGAGAAGCAGGTGGTCCCGACCGACCGGAAGCTCGCGTGGATCCGGTCGCTCGTCGCCGCGGGCCTGGACATCGTCCAGGTGGGCTCGTTCGTGCATCCGGAGAAGGTGCCGCAGATGGCCGACACGGACGAGCTCTTCCGCGCTCTCGACGCGCAGTCCAGGGGCGGGACGATCCTCTCGGGCCTCGTGCTCAACGAGAAGGGCCTCGAGCGCGGATTCGCGTGCGGCGTCGACCTGTTCTGCCTCGGCGTCTCGGCCTCCGAGACCCACAGCCAGAAGAACACCGGCATGGGCTCCGGGGAGGCGCAGCGCCGCATCATCGCCGCGGCCCGGGAGGCGGTCGCGGCCGGCAAGAAAGTCCAGGTCTCGGTGCAGAGCGCCTTCGGCTGCGGCTTCGAGGGCCCGATCCCGGAGGAGCGGGTCCTCGACATCGTGCGCGCCTACCTCGAGGCCGGGCTCACGAGCATCAGCCTCGCCGACACCGCCGGTCACGCGCACCCGGGGCAGGTGCGCCGGTTGTTCGGCAAGATCCTGCAGCTCGCGCCGGAGATCCGCTGCACGTGCCACTTCCACGACACCTACGGCCTCGGCATGGCCAACATCTACGCCGCGATGGAGTCGGGGGTCACCAGCTTCGAGACCTCGTTCGCCGGTCTGGGCGGCTGCCCGTTCACCAAGGTCGCGGCCGGCAACGTGGCCACCGAGGATCTGGTCCACGCCCTGCGGCGCGGCGGCCTGCGCGCGGAGATCGGTCTCGAAGGGATCGTCGCCGTGGCCCGCGAGGTCGCGGCGCATTTCGGACGTGAGATGCCGGGCCGGGTCCACAGGACCGGCCCGCTACCCTACTAGGCAGGTGTTCCGATGACCGAACAGAAACGCATGCTCGACGGCCTCAAGGTGCTCGACCTCACGAACGTGCTCTCCGGCCCGTTCGCCTCGCTCCACCTGGCGCTCCTGGGCGCCGAGGTCGTCAAGATCGAGAACCCCAGGGACGGCGACCTGGCCCGCAAGCTCGGGATCGTCCCCGAGTACAACAAGCAGCTGATGGGTACGAGCTTCCTGGCGCAGAACTGCAACAAGAAGTCGGTCACCCTCAACACCAAGTCGCCGGAAGGCAAGGAGATCTTCAAACGGCTCGTCGAGGACGTCGACGTGGTGATCGAGAACTTCCGTCCCGGCGTCATGGACCGTCTCGGGCTCGGCTACGACGTCCTGCGCGGGATCAACCCGGCTCTCGTCTACTGCGCGATCTCCGGCTTCGGCCAGACCGGCCCGGACGCCGACAAGCCGGCCTACGACCAGATCATCCAGGGACTCTCCGGCGAGATGGCGATCAACGGCGACGAGCGGCTGACGCCGCTGCGCGCCGGCTTCCCCGTCTGCGACACCGTGGGCGGTTTGAACGCGGCGTTCGCGGTGATGGCCGCCCTCTTCCACCGCCAGCGGACCGGCGAGGGCCGGTTCATCGACGTCGCGCTCCTCGACTCGATCATGCCGCTCATGGGCTGGGTGGCCGCGAATCTCCTGATCGGCGGCCAGGAGCCGCAGGTCATGGGCAACGACAACTTCACGGCCGCGCCCAGCGGCACCTTCCGGACGCTCGACGGTCACATCAACATCGCCGCCAACAAGCAGGAGCAGTGGGAGGCGGTCTGCGACGTCCTCGAACTCGCGGAACTGAAAGCCGATCCGCGCTTCCAGGAGCGCGACACCCGCAAGAAGAACCGCCGGGCCCTGACGCCGCTCCTCGAGGCGCGCCTCGTCGAGGGGACGACGCTGCACTGGGTCGAGGCCCTGAACGCGCGCGACGTGCCGAGCGGCGACATCCTGAGCCTGAGGCAGGCCCTGCGCCAGCCCCAGATCGCGCACCGCGGGGTCCTGCAGAAGGTGAACGTGCCCGGCCTGGGCGACATCGAGGTCTTCGGCCTCACCGCCCTGTTCGACGGCGAGTCGGGCCCGGTCACCACGCCGCCGCCGACGCTCGGGCAGCACAACGCCGAGATCCTCGGCCGCTTGGGCTTCACCGCGGAACAGCTCGCCGAACTCAAGCAGAAGGCAGTCATCTGAAACCCCGGACGTCACGAGGAGTCACGATGGGAATGACAGTCGTCGAGAAGATCCTGGCCAGGGCGGCGGGCGCGAAAGCCGTCAGGGCCCTGGATATCGTGGAGCCGCGCGTCGATCTCGCCATGTCGCACGAGAACGCGGCCCTGGTCATCAACCAGTTCAACGAGATCCATCAGGGCACGGATCGCGAGCCCAAGCCCTGGGACCCCGACCGCATCGCCATCATCTTCGACCATCGGGTGCCGGCCGAGGGGCCCAAGACCGCCACCAACCAGAAGCTCATCCGCGGCTTCGTGGCGCGCCACGGCATCGCCAAGTTCCACGACATCCGCGGCGACCTCGGCGGCATCTGCCACCAGATCCTGCCGGAGCGCGGCTACGTGCGGCCCGGTTTCGTCGTCGTCGGCACCGACAGCCACACGACCAGCCACGGGGCTCTGGGTTGCTTCGCCTTCGGCATCGGCGCCACCGAGATGGCCTCGGTCTGGACGCTCGGCGTCGCGCTCAACATCGAGGTGCCGCCGACCATCAAGGTCGTCGTCAACGGCAGGTTCCAGGAGCACGTCGGGCCGAAGGACCTGATCCTGCACCTGATCGGCCGGCTCACGGCCCAGGGCGCCAATTTCCGCGTGCTCGAGTTCCACGGCGACACGATCGAGGCGATGTCGACGAGCGGACGCCTCACCATCTGCAACATGAGCGTCGAGGCCGGCGCCACGAGCGGCATCGTGCCCGCCGACGCAGAGACCGAGCGCTACCTGCGCCAGGAGGCCGGCGTCACCGGGTCCCTCGCGCCGGTCCAGCCGGACGCCGACGCCGTCTACGAGAAGGTCATCGAGGTCGACGTGTCCCGGCTCGAACCGCAGATCGCCTGCCCGCACACGGTCGACAACGTGAAGCCGATCGGCGAGGTCGCCGGCAAGGCCGTCCAGCAGATCGTGATCGGCAGCTGCACGAACGGCCGCCTGGACGATCTCGAGATCGCCGCCGGGATCCTCAAGGGCAAGCAGGTCGCTCCGGGCACGCGCATGCTGGTCTTCCCCGCCTCCGG
The DNA here is from genome assembly GCA_030658975.1 of Candidatus Latescibacterota bacterium. Taxonomy (GTDB): domain Bacteria; phylum Krumholzibacteriota; class Krumholzibacteriia; order LZORAL124-64-63; family LZORAL124-64-63; genus PNOJ01. The sequence goes on along the minus strand of JAUSBL010000026.1, from coordinate 25,205 downwards.
GCGGATCTACTCCCAGGCGCTCGAGGCCGGCTACCTGCAGGAGTTCATGAGGGCCGGCGCCGTGGTGATGAACTCGGGCTGCGGACCGTGCCTGGGCATCCACCAGGGGGCGCTCGGGGACGAGGAAGTGGCGCTCGCCACCACCAACCGCAACTTCAAGGGCCGCATGGGCAACCCGAAATCCGAGGTCTACCTGTGCAGTTCGGCCGTCGCCGCGGCCAGCGCCATCACCGGCGTCATCACCGATCCGCGCTCAGGAGGTCGCTGACATGGGCAAGGTCGTACTGAAGCTCGGGAAGGACATCAGCACCGACGACATCTATCCCGGACGGTTCATGGCCACGGTCCTCCCGACCGAAACGCCGCAGTTCTGTTTCAACGACCGCACGGAGTTCAACGCGCAGCTCAAGGCCAAGGCGATCCCGGCCGGCAGCGTTATCGTCGCCGACGAGAACTTCGGCTGCGGCTCGAGCCGCGAACAGGCGGTGAGCACCATCCGGGGCCACGAGCTCGTCATCGTCGCGCGGAGCATCGCGCGCATCTTCCTGCAGAACGCCATCAACCTCGGCCTGAACCTGGTCATCTGCCCGACCATCGAGGCGCAGGAGGGGGACGAGCTCGAGCTCGTTTCCGGCGGGGTGCTGAACAAGACCAGCGGCAAGGAATTCGCCGCCGAGCCGCTGCCGCCTGCGCGCCAGGCGATCATCGACGCGGGAGGGCTGATCCCCTACACCCGCAAGAAACTGCTCGAACTGCCGGCGCGGTGATGTCAGTCGTCAGTCGCGGCGACCCCTCCCGGAGGTCAGCAGCCACCCGATCGCCGCGCCCCAGAGGACCGCGACGACCGGGTTGGCGCTGATCCGTCAGGTCGCGCCGCTGCAGTGCTGCCAGTAGTGCCAGAGATAGCCGAGCGCGCCGCCGAGGACGGGACCCCCGAGGCGGCGCGCCGTTTTGCGGAGTCGCGGGTGGATGGTCATGGCTGCACGTACCCCGCGGCGTGGAGCTGCTCCACGTTCGCGAAGGTGCGCGGCGGCTTCAGGTGTTTCGCCAGGAAGCGGTAGACCCGCAGCCGGATCTCCTGCGCGCCCTTCGTGTCGAGACGGTCGAAGCTGTGGCCGCCGGGCGCGGCCTCGTAGATCTCGTATTCGAACTGCTTGCCCTCGGCCTTCAGGGCCCGGATCAGGTGCTCGACCTCCAGCACGTTGACGTCCTCGTCCGAGGTGTTGGACAGCACCAGCAGCGGCGTCTCGAGCTTGTGGGCGTTCCACACGGGCGAGCGGCGCTTGTACTCGGGGATGTTCTCGCCGACCGACTGCCCGATGTGGTAGTCGGCCGAGAAGTCGTCCCGGTATTCCTGGCCCAGGTAGCCCAGGCGCGCGACGAGGTCGCTGACCGGTACGCCCGCGTAGGCGCAGGCGTAGTCGCCGGGGTGCTCGAAGACGCTCATCAGGCTGATCAGACCGCCGTGGCTCCAGCCGATCGTGCCCACGCGGCCCGGATCGACGAAATCGTAGTTCTCCAGGACGTAGGCGCGGCAGGCGTGGGCGTCCTCGACCTCCAGCCCGCCGTAGTCGATGCTCTCGTACATGCCGCGGCCGTAGCCCGTGCTGCCGCGGTACTCCGGCGCCACCACCACGTAGCCCTGGGCGAGCAGTTCGCGCACGATGTGCGTGTGGTAGGTCGTGAAGTCGGCGTGGACGCCGCCGTGCGACAGCACCAGCAGCGGCGCCTGGCGGCCGGGATCGAGATCGCGGGGGATGAAGACGTAGGCCCAGAACTTCAGCGGGTTGCCGGCGCCGATGCCCGTGGGGTTCGTCTCCTTCCACTTCGGGGGGCCGCAGAGGCGCACCTTGTCGACGTGGGCGACGTCGCCGACGCGGTCGAACCAGAGTCCGTCGTCGACCTGCTTCTGCAGCGCGTCGAGGCGGTGGCCGAGGTCCTCGAGGGCGTCGAGGACCGCGCCGAGCCCGGCGCCGTCGGCAACGGGGGCGTTCTGGGCGAGGGCGGTCAGCGGGACCGCGGCGGCGACGAGGCAGGCCAGCAGCAGGCGACGCATGGCGGATCCTCCGGGAGTGGGTGCCCTGAGAGCATGGACCACGGCGGGACGCCGGTCAACCCGCGCGAAGTCTGTCGGCCCGTACTGAGCCTAGGGCGCTTCGGCGATCGCCCACAGCAGCGCGGCGACCGCCGCCACGTTCCGCTGCAGCTGCGCGGGGTCGACCTTCTCCACGGTGTCGGCCGGGCTGTGGTGGACGTCGAAGTAGTGCTCGCCGTGGACGCGGTGGCCGATCAGCGGCACGCCGGCGTCCGCCAGGAACGAGATGTCGACGCCGCCGCCGCCCGGGGTCACCGCGTCCGCGCCCAGCGGCGCCAGCGGCGCGGCCAGCGCGGCGAAACGCGCGACGGTGGCCGAATCGGCCTGGACCGTGAAGCCGGCCGGGGCGTAGCCGCCCGAGTCGCACTCCAGCGCCGCGCGGTGCCGCGGCAACTCGTCGGCGTGGTCGCGGGCGTAGCCGCGTCCTCCCTGCTGGGTCATCTCCTCGTCGGCGAAGAGCACCACGCGCAGCGTGCGGCGCGGTGCCAGGCCCAGGCGTTTCAGCAGGAAGGCGGCCTCCATGACGATGGCGCAGCCGGCGCCGTCGTCGTGGGCGCCGCTGCCGACGTCCCACGAGTCGAGGTGGGCGCCGGCCAGGACGATCTCGTCCGGCAGCTCGCGGCCAGTCAGGTCGGCGACCACGTTGGCGCTCTGCGCGTCGGGCAGCTGGGCGGCGGCCATCTCCAGGCGCACGCGCACCGGACCGCGGCGCGCCAGGCGGGTCAGCAGGGCCGCGTCCTCCACGCTCAGCGCGGCGGCGGGGATCCGCGGGATGGTGTCGCCCTTGTCGTAGCGCATGATGCCGGTGTGCGGCGTGGCCAGGCTGCGGTCGGTGACCGAGCGGATCAGGCAGCCGACGGCGCCGTGGCGGGCGGCGGCGACGGCGCCGCGGCCCCGGTACTGTACGGTCTTGCCGTACCCCTCCCACGGCGGATCGAACAGCACGAGGCGCCCGGCGGCCTCGGCGGCGCGCGCTTCCAGCTCGTCGAAGTCGCGCACGGCCAGGACCTCGGCCGTGATCCCGCCCGGCGGCGTGCCCACGCTGCCGCCCAGCCCCAGCATCGCCAGTGGCTGTTCGTAGGGCGCCAGCAGCGTGCAGGACTCGCGGCCGCGCACCCAGTGCGGCACCATCACCGGCTCGGCGCGCGCGCCGTCCAGCCCGCCCGCGCGCAGCCGGCGCACGGCCCAGTCGACGGCCCGGCGCTGGCCGTCCGAACCGTTCAGGCGCGGACCCGCGGTGTCGCAGAGGTCGGTCAGCAGTTCGTGGGCGGAACTGTCGGCCAGGGCGGCGGCGATGATGCGTTCCACGGGAGTCGGCGCGGCCGCGGCGTTTCCGGACAGGAGACCTCCCAGCGCGAGGCAGATCACGGCGGCGCGGGCGGGTGCGAGCGGGTGGGTCATGGGTCCTCCGGCGCGGCGGGGCGCCATCAGCTCGAGGTGACCATCAGGATCCCGGCGACCGCCAGCGCCGAGGCCGCCAGCTTGCGCCGCGTGAACGGCTCGTGCAGGAAGAACGAGGCCAGGATCAGCACGTAGATCGTGCTGGTCTGGTTCAGGATCGCGGCGGCGCCGGCCTGGGTGTACTTCATGCCTGCGAGCCAGAACATCAGCGCCAGGTACGAGCCCAGGATCGTGGCCGGCAGGCTGAAGCGCCAGGACGGGCTCGGCCGGAACGCGTCCAGGTAACGGCGGCGCTGTGGCGAGATCGCGGCCATCGGCACCATCACGGCCAGCGCGCCCAGCTGCCGCACGGTCGTGGACCACAGCACGGGCTGCCGCTCCAGCACAGGTTTGGCGACGACGACGCCCAGGGCGACGGCCGCCATCGCGGCCATGCCCATCAGCGAACCCTTCAACAGGGCCCGCGGCGGCACGCCGGCGGGGGCCGGGTGACCGGAAGCGACCAGCACCGCGGCGATCACCGTCACCATGCCCGCCAGCTGCCACGCGTTCAGGCGCTCGCCGATCAGCAGGAAGGCGAACAGCACCACCAGCGGCGAGTACAGGCAGTCGACGATGGCCGTGACGCCCGCCCCGACGATGTTCAGGCAGCGGTGGAACAGGGTGTCGGCCACCGCGATGGCGATGATGCCGCTGGCCATCAGGGTCAGCACGTCGCGCAGCGGCGCGTCGCGCACCAGACCCTGGCCGGACACCAGCGTCGTGGCGACCAGCAGCACGCAGCTGATGCCGACCCGGAACAGGTTCAGCGCGAACGGCGAGACGGTCTCGCCGGAACGCTTCAGCAGGATGACCGCGACGGCCCAGACCACGGCGCAGAGCAGGGCGTAGAATTCTCCCAAGGCGGTCTCCCGGTGTTCGGCGCCGTGAATGCAGGTTGAACGTCGGGGCCGGACGTGGAATCATCGCACCGTTGCCGTCCCTTCCGCAAGCAGGGGGTTGACTCATGATCGTCGGCTACGCGGCGCCGCTGCACCGGGCCTGGGCCCGCGCCCGCGGCATGCTCCTGACGGGGGCGAGCCTCGAGACGTGGTTCGTGCTGGGGTTCACGGCCTGGCTGGCCCGCCTCTGGGACAACGCCGGCCTGGGCGGCTCCTGGGACCGCGACCTCGTCACCATCAAGGACCGGGATTGGCGGTTGACGAACCTGGACGAGCTTCGCCTCTTCGACTTCTTCGGCCACGAGCTCGGCGGGCTCGGCCTGGGGATCCTGGCCGGGCTGGGCGTGCTGGCTTTGCTGCTGGCGGTGTTGCTGACCTGGCTCAGCTCCCGCGGCGAGTTCTGCTTCCTGGACAACGTCGTACACCGGCGCGCCCGCGTGAGCGAGCCGTGGCGGCGTTTCGCGAAGCAGGGCGACTCGCTCTTCCTCTGGCGCCTGGCCTTCCAGGTCGTGGCGGGCGCCTTCGCGCTGGCCCTGATCCTGCCCGGGCTGCTGCTGGTGATAGGCGCGGCCACCACCGAGAGCCTGCGCGGCCTCGGCATCGCGGGCGCGGTCCTGCTGGCGATGCTGGGGATCGTGCTGGCGGTCGCGGCCGCCCTGATCTCCTTCTGGACCGACCAGTTCGTGGTGCCCGTGATGTACCGCGACGGCTCCGGGGTGCAGGCGGCGTGGCGCCGCACGCTGCCCCTGGTGCGCGAGCACGTCGACCAGGCCGTGCTGTTCGCCCTGTTCTGGCTGCTGCTGACCCTGGTCGTCGGCGCGGCGATCGCCGCGCTGGGGCTGCTGACCTGCTGCGTCGGCTGGCTCGTGCTGGCGATCCCGTACCTCGGCACCGTGATCCTGCTGCCGGTCTACGTGACGGCCCGCGCGCTGGGCCCCGAGTTCCTGGCGCAGTACGGCGAGGAGTGGCGCCTGTGGCCGCGCGACGGGCAGTCGCCTCCCGACGGCGCGGGCCCGCAACCACCTGCTTAAGGAGTCCCGATGCGCCGCACGAAGATCGTCGCCACGCTGGGTCCGGCCACGCGGGAACCGGAGATGCTGCTCGAGCTGATCCGCGCCGGCCTGGACGTGGTGCGCCTGAACTTCAGCCACGGCACTCTGGACGTGAAGCGCAAGGCCATCCGCGACGTGCGCGCCGCGGCGGACGCGGCGGGACGGCCGGTGGCCATCCTGCAGGACCTCGCCGGCCCGAAGATCCGCATCGGCGGCTTCGCGGACGGTCCGGTGACCCTGCGCCGGGGCGACCTGTTCACCCTGACCGCGCGCGACGTGCCCGGCGACGAGCGTGTGGTGTCGGTCGACTACAAGGATCTGCCCCGCGACGTGGTCCTCGGCGACACGCTGCTGCTGGCCGACGGGGCCCTCTGCCTGAAGGTGGAAAAGATCGAAGGTCCTGACGTCGTCTGCCGCGTCGAGACCGGCGGCGAGCTGAGTGCGAACAAGGGGATCAACCTGCCGAGCGGCACGATCAGCGCCCCGATCCTCGACGACAAGGATCTGGAGGACCTGCGCTTCGGACTGGCCGAGAACGTCGACTACGTGGCCCTGTCGTTCGTGCGCAACGCGTCGGACGTCCTGGCCTGCCGCGCCGCGATGGACGAGATCGGGACCCGGCGGCCCATCATCGCCAAGATCGAGCAGCGCGAGGCCATCGCGAACATCGACGAGATCCTGCGGGTGGTCGACGGGCTGATGGTGGCTCGCGGCGACCTGGGCGTCGAGATCCCGCTGGAGCACGTGCCCGGCGTGCAGAAATCCCTGATCTACAAGGCCAACGCCGCCGGCGTGCCGGTGATCACGGCCACGCAGATGCTGCGCTCGATGGTCGAGAGCCCGCGCCCCACGCGCGCCGAGGTCTCGGACGTGGCCAACGCCATCCTCGACGGCAGCGATGCGGTGATGCTCTCGGAGGAGACCGCCGTCGGGCAGTACCCGGTGGAGGCCGTGCGCACCATGGCGCGCATCGCCGCGAGCGCGGAGGAATCCTTCCCTTACGCCGGCTGGAACGCGCGCTTCCCCTCGAGCGCGGGCCTGAACAGCGACGAGGCGGTGGCCCGCGCCGCCTGCCGCATGGCCGCCGAGATCGGCGCCGCCGCCATCATCACCATGACCACCAGCGGCAGCACGACGCGCCTGGTCGCCAAGTCGCGCCCGCCGCAGCCCCTGCTGGCGATGACCGACAACGCCGCGGTCTGCCGCCGCCTCGCCCTCATCTGGGGAGCCATACCCTTCTTCACGCCCGAGGGTGACACGCTCGAGGTGATGGAACGCGACGCGCTGCGCCTCGCGCTCGACGCCGGACACGTTGCGCCCGGTGACTCGGTGGTCGTCACCGCCGGGCTGCCCTTGCACGAAGCAGGACGCACGAACCTCATCAAGATTGTTACAGTACCAGCCCGCTCCTGATCGGGAGATCGTCCCGGCGCCTTCTGCATGGATTCCCTGCGCTCTGTCCATCCACATCCGCTGCGTCGGGGGGCGCGCGCCGGGCACGTCCTGTGCCCGGCGCGCTTGACGTTCGGGCTCCGGCGCCCTCCTGGCGCCGGAACCCTCTCGACACCCCCGACGCAGTGGATGTGGATGAACAGAGCGAGGTGATCATGCAGAAGTGACGGGAACGATTTCCCGGTCAGGGGCGGGAGCCGGTCAGTCGAGGAGGCGGTACTGTTCGCCTGCATCGGTCGGCTTGAACGGTTCGGCCAACTGCGGGCCGTCGTTGCGCGGGGTGTTGACGAGGGGGGAGACGGGCCAGGCGGTCATGAGGTCGGCGGGGTAGGGGCGCAGCAGGTCGCGCAGGCCGGGTGCGGCTTCGGGTGGGGCGGTGAGCCAGGACGCGAAATCGGCGCGGTGCAGGATGACGGGCATGCGGTCGTGGATGGGGCGCATGAGGTCGTTGGCTTCGGTGGTCAGCAGGGCGCAGGTGTGCAGGGCGGAGCCGGACGGCGGCGTCCAGGTTTCCCAGATGCCGGCCATGGCGAAGCCTGGCTCGTCCTTCAGGCGGAAGAGCCAGGGCTGCTTCCTGCCGCCCTGGCGCTGCCACTCGTAGAAACCGTCGGCGGGGACCAGGCAGCGGCGGCGCCGGAAGGCGTCGCGGAACGAAGGTTTGTCGGCGACCGTCTCGCCGCGGGCGTTGATCGGGCGGATGCCGTCGTCGGGGCCGCGCGACCAGCGCGGCACCAGACCCCAATTCAGGTTGCGCAGCATGCGTGGCGTGTCCGGTGTGTCCTGGACGGCGGCCGGCAGGTCCTGGCCCGGCGCGATGTTCCAGCGCGGGCGCAGCCCGAGTTCCGCGTCCAACGCGGCGTCCAGGGCCAGCAGTTGCGCGGTTTCCTCGGGTGTCAGGGTCAAAGTGAAGCGTCCGCACATGGGTAAGTCCCCCAGAAGTGATTGTTTTGCAATAGGAAACAGACATCCTGTCTTCAGGGCAAGAGCAGACTTGACAGATCTTGATTGTATATGTACTGTACTGTACATAAGAGATACAAAAGGCCGGTGGCCATAACACTTGGAGCGAAGGAGAGGAATCATGAAATCCGTCGACATCATCGCTGTGGTTCTTTTGATCGTGGGTGGGCTGAACTGGGGTCTCTGGGGCCTGTTCGGCTTCGATCTGGTGGCAGCACTGTTCGGCGGCAACACGGCCATCCTTGCCCGTGTCGTCTATGCCCTGGTCGGTGTGGGCGCCGTCTACCAGGCCCTGACTCTGCGCGGACTCAAGAATCGCTGGAGCCTGGCTCCGGCCGGCATGCGCAAGATCTAGCCGCTCGTCCAACTGGGATGTCGCAGGGTCGGCCCTGCAACATGTGCTGGTCGCCATTGAGGCGGCCCTGCGGCGATCCCGGACTTGATTATCTCCGGCATCGGCCGATGATAAGCTGGTCATGACTTACCATGTTCACATCGCTGCCTCGCTGGCGAAAGCCCGCGGGTGGATCGACTTCGCCCGGCTGGGGCGGCGCCGGAGCCGGCCCGTGGTGGGCCTCACCCTCGGCGTGTTCGACTTCTGCCACGTGGGCCATCTCAACCTGCTGCGGCGGGCGGCCGGGATGTGCGACCGTCTGGTGGTCGGCGTGCACACCGACGAAGAGGTGCGCCGGTACAAGGGCGTCCAGCCCGCCAACTCCGAACTCGAGCGCGCGGCCGCGGTCCGCGACCTGGGGATCGCGCACACGGTGGTCGTGGGCAGCGACCGGGCCCGCCTGTGCCGCGATCACGGGGTGAAGCTCGTCTTCCACGGCGACGACTGGGATCCCGCGGTCTACCGGCGACGCTGGGGCGAGGAACTCATCGCGCGGCTCGGCCTGCAGCTCGTGCTGTTGCCGCACACCCCCGGGATCGACAGCACGCGGCTGCGGGCTGCGGTGCCCGACGTGGGCTGGTGGCTGTACAGCAGCCGTCCGGGGTGGAGCCGGACCCACATCTTCGACCACCTGCGGGACCTCTACGCGCGGATCGGCGGCGTCTGGTTCGTGGGTGAGGGGGGGCGAGAACTGGTGCGCCGACACTTCCCGGACGCGCCCTGCGCCCTGCTGCGCGAGGATCAGGAAGCGGCCGTCGCGGCGGCTTCGATCGCGCATTACGGGCTGGATGTGATCGTCACCGCTCACTTCAACTTCGACGCCATGGCGCCGGTGCTGCGCGATTCGCCGCGGCCCATCGCGCTGGTCGCGCTCTCGCACGGGCGCAGCGGCAAGCCGGGCACGAGCGCCGACGCGGCCCGCCGGCGCGCGGCGCTCGCGGCCGACGGGTCCGGGACGGTCGCTAGCGGCAACCTGACCGTCCACGACTGGTCGTTCGCGCCCGACGCCTACCTGCACTGCGACGGCTTCCTGCGGGACGGCGGCGCGTTCACGAACCCGCCGCCGGCCGGACGGCCGCAGATCCTGCTGCTGCCGACCTGGGGCCCCCACGCCGAAGAGCGCGGTCTGCTGATGTCGCGCCGCTGGCGCGAGCCGCTGCGCCGGCTGGCCCACGAAGCGGACCTCGTGCTCGCGCCGCATCCGCTGTCCTCGCCGCAGGACGTGAGGCGCTACGCGCGTGCCGTCGGCGCCCGGACGCTGCCCGCCGACGGCCGGTCGTTCGTCCACGTGGCCGAAGCGAGCGCGGTGATCGCCGACTTGTCGGGCGTGTTCTGGGAGGCCCTGCTCTTCGACACCCCCGCGGTGCTGATCTCCGGCGTCGCGGACGCGGCCTGGCCGCCGGACCTGCAGCCCTCGCGCGACGAGACGCTCGCGGTCGTGCCCGAATCCGATCCTGGGAATCTGGCCGGTACGGTCCTTGCCCTGTTCGGTGAGCGCCGGCCGCGGCAGAGGGCGCTGGCGGAAGCCCGGCTGGGCATCATCGACGGTCTTGCCACCTCCCGCATCGCCATCCGGATCAGCGACTTGCAGAATCCGCCCGCCGGGGAGGGGAACCTGCCGCCGGATCCTGCGTAGAGGAATTCTAATGCGTTGCGATCGCTGCACTTCATCGATCGCCGGGAAATTCCCTGGCGCCGCACCCGTACCAGCCTAGTTTGAGGCCCCATGCGCGACACCTTCAGCAAAGCGGACCTTCACGTCCATTCGTCATTCTCGTTCGACGTGCCCGACCTCGCGGCGCTGCATCCGCGCGCCCTGTTCGAGGCGGCGCTGGGGCACCCTGATCCCGAGAGACGCCTGGACTGGTTCGCGCTCACCGACCACGACACGATGGCCGGCTGGGAAGCGCTGGTGCGCGAGCTGCCCGAGGCCGACCGCGACCTGGTGATTCCCGCCGTCGAGCACACGCTGCTGGACCCCGGCATCGGTTTTACGATCCACACCAATCTCTACGGCCTGGACCCGGACACCTACGCGCGGCTGCGCGCCGCGGTGCGCACGCTGGACGAGCTGTGCCTGTTCTGCCAGGAGCACGGCATCCTCTACCAGTACAACCACCCGACCTGGTGGGAGCGCGCCGAGTTGAGACGCGGGCAGGTGGACTTCGCGCGCGTGCCGGAAATCGCCGCGCGCTTCCCGGTGCTCGAACTGAACGCCGCGCGAACGCCCGCCCAGAACCTGATCACCGCCGGCCTGGCCGCCGAGCGCGGCCTGCCCCTGACCGCCTCGTCGGACACCCACACCGGCGCTGTCGGCCGCGGCTGGACCGCGGCGCCCGGACGCACCGCCGCCGAATTCCTGGGCGCCGTCTGGCGCGGCGAGGGTTCGACCCACCTCGACCACCTCTCGCACGAGGCGCTGGTGGACGAGGCGCACGGGCTCATCGACGAGTTCATGGACCGCGGCCGCATCCACGGCCCGGCCGGCCGCGAGGCGTCCAGCCCGGCCCAGGCCTGGCTCGAGCACATGGCGCTGCTGCTGGTGCGGTCGCGCTGGGTGCAGCAGACGCCGGCGGCGCGCGAATCGCTGCGCGCGCTGCTGAAGCACGCGTCGGTGCCGATCCTGAAAGCCGTGATGGGTCACGAGCATCGGCTGGACCGCCGGCTCGCCGATTCGGAATTGCGGACCTACCTGACGCGGGCACACATCGCCCACGCCGCCTGAGCGCCCTCTCCCCGCCGGCCTCCGCCTACATCGACGCCTCGAAGTGGCGCGGGATCTTCAGCTCGAAATTGTCCCACCGCGACGGGATGTGCGTGGCGCCGAGCACGTCGGACGCCCGCGCGAAATCCTGCGGGTGCACGTGCATCAGGTACCGGTAGCCACCCTTGCCGTCCGAGAGTCCGGTGGAGGTGACGACGTTGATCTCGGCGTCGCAGAGGCGGTGGTGGATCTTCACCAGGGCGCCGAGTTCATCGTCTCCCTGCACCAGGAACGCGTGGTGGGGCCCGTTGAGCACCAGACCGGTGCGACGCGCGACGTCGGCGAGCCAGGTGGTGTTCAGCGGGTAGATCACGAGCTGGGTCTCGCCCGTGCCGATCGGGAGCGCGGTGAAGGCGAGCAGGTTCACTTCGTCCCGGGCGAAGCGGGCCAACAATCGGCAGGCCTCGCCGGGCACGTCCGGCACCGTGGTGGTGTAGTACGGTGCGCTGTAGATCTTGACGGCCATGGCATCCCTCCCAGGCTGGCGCCCTCGGGATGTCCTGCGAGATGCTCCGTCGGTACCCCGAGGGATTGATCCCATTCTACCACGAATGGGCGCGGTTTCCAAGGCGGTTCGGCCCCCGACGCACGGCGGCGGGACCCTGCCGGATCCCGCCGCCGCCGCGCTTCGCGGTATTCTCGGCGCCCTGCCGGCGCCCGTCATCTCACGAGCAGGCCCTTCTGGGTGCGGACGACAGCGCCCGCCTCCAGACGGAAGACGTAGCTGCCGCTGCTCATGGCGCGGCCCTGGGTGTCGGTGCCGTCCCAGATGGCGGCGTGCTCGCCCGCGGGCAGCTCGCCGTGGCTCAGGATCTTCACCAGGTGGCCGCGCACGTCGTAGACCGACAGTCGGGCCGGGCCGGCCGACGGCAGGTCGAAGCGGACCTCGGTGCGCGGATTGAACGGGTTGGGCGACACGGCGCGCAGGTTCACGCGGTCCGCCTGCGGCAGGTCGCCGGCGCCGGTGCCCTGGGAGCGCTGGAGGCCCCAGATCTGGACTTCATCGATGTTCCAGCCCGAGTACAGCCAGCTGGAGTCGGTGGTCCCCATGGTCCAGCGCACGTAGACCGTGGCCTGCCCGTCGGCCACCGCCGAGATGTTGTACTCGACGAGCGACCAGGCGGACTCGACGATCTCGGAGTTGTTCTGCCAGACCGTGGTCCAGCTCACGCCGTCGTTGCTGACGCGCACGTAGGCGTGGTCGTACGCAGGCTGCTCGACGTTGAGCCAGCGCTGGAACTTCAGGGTGACCGCCGACAAGCCGCTGCAGTCCAGGGCGGTCGTGGTGAGGTGGCGTTCGGGCATGCTGTTGGCGTAGTCGCCGGCCAGGTTGTAGCCGTAGACCGCGCCGCCGTTCCAGCCGCCGGTGGGATCGTTCTCGCCGTGCTCGCCGCCGAGACCGGTCGGCACGCCCCAGGCCCACTGGCCCTCGACGGTCCAGCCGGGGTTGGTGCTCATGTCGAACCCGTAGACCAGCTCGGGCAGGCCGGCCTGCAGCGACAGGGGCGCCGTGAGGTCACCGTCGTGGTCGGTGGTGTTGGTGAACGACAGCGTGCCGGTGTGGACGCCGGTCGGCAGCGTGTTCGCTGCGGCGTTGACCGTGACGGTGACGACGACGTCGCCGCCCGCGGGGATCGTGCCGCCGGGGTTGGTGACGCTCACCCAGGCGACGTCGGCCTCGACCAGGTAGCCGATCGTGGTGTCGCCGGCGTTGGTCAGCGTGTAGTCCTTGCTCGCGGGCGCAAACGGGCCGCCGACGTCGCCCTGCGTGGAGAGGCCGGACGCCGGAGCGACCCGCAGGCCGCTGGCGTAGGGAGCCAGCAGGTCGAGCGTCTGCACGCCGGTGTTCAGCGGGTCGAGCCAGTTGCTCAGGCGCGTGGCCGAAGTGCCGCCGCCGGTCCAGGACCTGGAGAAGCGCCCGTACCAGTCCGCGAGGTTGTTGCCGCAGGCCGCGTAGCCGCCGTGCAGCTGGCCAACGACGTGGTGGTTCTGGTTGAACAGCGGCGAGCCGGAGGAGCCGCCCTCGGTCGTGCCCACGTCCCAGTCGGCCACGCGCAGGTGCGTGCCGTCGCCGGGGACGGCGGTCTGCAGGTAGGTGGTCGTGGTGAGGGCGTCGTACTCGAAGCTGATGCTCTTCTCGTCGGTGCTCGGGTGGTGGATCGCGGTGGCCGAGGTAGGATCCTGGGTGCCGCGGTCCCAGCCCGCGTAGGCGACGTTCCAGGAAGCGTCGGGCACCGAGTTCAGCTCGACCAGCGTGAAGTCCGACGCGCTGGACTCGGCGCGGAAGGTGCTGCCGGTCAGGAACTGCGCCAGCGAGCCGCCGCCCTGCTGGCCGCAGGTCGGGCTGTTGAAGTTCCAGTAGGTGACCAGTGTCGGCGCCTGCGAGGTGTGGATCCCGCAGTGGTAGGCCGTCATGAAGAAGGAGCGCTCGTCCTGGGCGGTGTTGTTGACCATGAAGCCGGAGCAGAAGGTGCTGCCGCCGGTGGAGATCACGGCCACCGACTGGATGTCGTCCCGCCAGCCGTCGCCATCGGGGCAGACGACGTCGACGTTGCAGGCGCCCGACTTGTCGACGAGGGTCTCGCCGAAAGTCTTGTAGCCCACGTTCACCGAAGTCAGCTCGAGCTCCAGGTCGGCCACGGCCTTGGCCGCGATCTGCACTTCGACGACCATCTCGGCGCCGGGGATGATGGGCGTCCAGAGCTGGCCGTGGTCGCGGTTGTCGGCGGCGGTGAAGGCGATCGCCGGCTGCGACAGGTCGGCCGGGTAGATCAGCAGGCGGCCGTTCGCGGGCATGACGTAGCGCGTGAACCCGAGGTTCAGCGACACCGCGCCGGGGCTGGAGATGCGCAGGCGCCACAGCCGGGTGCTCTCGTTCAGGACCTCCCAGGTGCCGTGGGTGTCGGGCGCGATGAAGGCCTGCTGGGGAATCGCGAAGCGGGGCGGCTCGCCGTCGCGCGCGCGGACGTCGTCCTCGGCCAGGGCCTGGTCGCGGTCGACGGTGTCGGCCGCGAAGACCTCGATGTTCGCCAGGGGGCGCAGGCCGGCGGAGGCGGCGGGGCTGGCCGTACGGTCGGCGGCCGCGGCGTTCAGGCTCAGGACCGTCAGCAGGGCGACGGTCAGCAACAGCGCCGGGACGGCGGCGCGCAGCACGGAGCGCAGCCGGGACATGTTCTGGATTCCGACTCTGGTCATCATTCCCATCCTCACGGATCGGGTGATTGGAGGCATGGGACCGGGTCCCATGAGCGGTGTTCCGGGGGGAGGGGCGAGGGCCTCCACAACTACAGCCTACAATAATAGATCAAAAAGAGAGGTTGGTGCAAAAAATCAGGCAGGAAAAGTCGGGAATCGGGGTAGGGCGCGTCAGCGCGCGCCCTCGCCCGTCAGGACCACGCGGACTGTGGACAAAAGGATGCGCAGATCCAGCGTCCAGCCCGCCCTCGCGATGTAGAAGGTGTCCAGGCGCAACTTGCGCTGGATGGAACGCAGATCCTCGTCGTAGCCGTTGTTCACCTGGGCCAGGCCCGTGATGCCCGGCAGGGCGTCCAGCCGGGCCAGGTAGCCGGGCACCGTGGCCTCGTACTGGCGCACGAAGCAGAGCCGCTCGGGGCGGGGGCCGATCAGGGTCATCTCGCCCCGCAGGACGTTCCAGAACTGGGGCACCTCGTCCAGGCGCGTCTGGCGCAGGAAACGGCCGACCCGGGTGATGCGGGCGTCGCTGGCCTGGGCCAGCTGGGGGCCGTTGCGCTCGGCGTCGGTCCGCATGGAACGCAGCTTCCAGATGCGGAAGGGGCGGCCCGGGTAGATCACCTTGCGGCGCTCGCAGGTCGTGTGGCCGGCGTTGCGGCGGCGCAGGTTGCGGCCGATGCGGGTCTGGGAATAAAAGATCGGGCCGCGTGAATCCACGACGATCGCCAGGGCGATGATCGGCAGCAGGGCCGCGAACAGGGACAGCGCGATCACGGACACGCCGATATCGCTGACGCGCCGCGCGCCGAGGTAGAGCGGCGAGTGCCGGGGCTCGGTACGGGGCGCCCGGCGCTCCAGGTCACGAAACAGACGCGCAGTTTCATGGCCGGTGTTCGCGAGCAAATTCGGTTGCTGCAGAATCGTTTGAGTGTTGTCATTGAAATTGACCATGATCTTCGACCGGACCCCTCTGATGTTCGTTCCCACTGGGTGCTCCGCACCATCATCTGCAAGCGCTTCGCTGCTTGATCATCCGTGAGAGTGCTCCATCATAAAGGAGACTTCTCAGGTAGTCTATAGCGACATCGACAAAAATCGACGTCAAAAGCATGCGAATTCACAAATGGTAAGGTCATTCCCGGCCCCCCAGCCGAGAACAGGCACCATGATACCACGAACCGACCAAACGTCAAGATAAATCCCTTTCGAAAATTCAACTTCATGCCCTGTGACCGGCGATGACGGGTTCGTTCCATCACGGCGCCAGTTCCTCGAGCAAGCCGGCATCGACCCACCAGATCGCAGAGCGGCCGTTGCCCGGGGCGTCGTTCAGGGAGCGCAGGGCTTCCAGGGTCAGGGGCCGGGAGGCGCGGGCGGCCAGGTCGTTGCGGGCCGACATGAAGAACAACGCCCGCCCGTCCGGCGACAGGCAGGCGGAGTATTCGCTGCGGTCGGCGGTGTTGACGGCGTCGCCCAGGTTGGCCGGTGCGCTCCATCCGTCCCCCACGCGCCGGACCAGGTAATAGTCGGTGCCGCCGCGGGTGTCGGGCATGCCGTAGGCGGGCACGATCAGGAAGCGCTCGTCGGGGTCGACCCAGGCGTTGAAACGGGAACGGCCCAGCTGCAGGGCGTCGGGCAGGCGCTCCGATTCGTTCCAGACCCCGCCGGCGCGGGTGGCGCGGCGCAGCTCGCTGACGCCGGACGTCGTATCGTCGCGGGTGAAGTAGAGGGTGCCGTTGCGGGCCACGCTGGGGTAGAAGTCGGGCGCCTCGCTGTTGACGCCGCCGGGCACGGGCCGCGGCTCGCCCCAGCCGCCGGGGCCCCGTTCGGCGAACCAGATGTCGTGGTCGGGGCGGGCCGGCCCGTCGCCATTGCGGGGCCGGTCGCTGGCGAAGAAGAGCAGCCTGCCGTCGGGGCTGATGCACGGCTCCATGACCCTATATCTGGGGTCGGCGGCGAAGGACGCCACTTCCGGCCGCGTCCAGCCGCTTTCCAACCGGCGGGAGACCAGCACGGTGCTCAGCACGAACTCGCCGACGCTGACCCCGAAGTAGATCTCATCGCCTTCGGGAGTCATCGCCACATCGCGCGTCGCGAGGCCGAGGTTGACGATGCCCGGTGCGAACAGCGCGGGGACGGTGGGCGGGTCGCCCTGTCCCAGAAAGGGGCCGTCCGGGATCTGGGCGTGGGCGGCCGCAGCTGCGGTCAGGCACAGGACGGCCAACAGCGGGCCGAAACGGGATGTCATCGCGGGTCTCCCTGGAACGGGTGTCGGAGGTCTCATACGCAGGGGAGGCGCCGAGGATGCACTTGACCGCGCAGGGGCGACCTGTTCCCATACCGGTGTCACCCATCGAGGAGGTCGGCCCGTGCAGAAAACGTCGCTTTGCTCCGGCGGCGCCGTCGCCCTGGCGGCCGTGTTGCTGCTGACCGGGTGCGCCGGCACGTCCCCCGACCTGCGCGGCACCTGGGTCCTGGTGAGCGCCGGAGGTCACCAGTTCCCGGCGGTCGAGACCGCGGGCCCCGGCGACATCGTCAAGATCCTGACCGACGACGCCTTCGCCACCACGGGGCGGGCCGCCGGCAAGTTCGAGGGCGGCGCGGGCGACTGGTCCTACCGTGACGGCGTCTACACCGAATGCATCCGCGTCCATTCGAACGAGGATCTGATCGGTCAGAAGATCAGCTTCCGCTGCCGCGTCGAGGGGGACTTCTGGCACCACGCGGCGGAGTTCGTGGCCGGCGGGCGCCGGCACTTCATCGACGAGGTGTGGCGCCGTCTCGCGTCCGGGAAATGCGCCGCCGCGCCGGCAGCTTCGGCGAGCGTCGCGGAATGACACCATGACGACCTCGCGAGCCACCTGCACCGTCGTCGTGAAACCGGGCCGCGAGGACGCGGAGCCCGGTCGGCATCCCTGGATCTTCAAGGGTTCGATCGCCCGCGTGATGGGCTACCACGCGCCGGGCGATCCGTGCGCGTTCGTGACCGAGGACGGCGCCGCGCTGGGCTGGGGCTACGTCAACACGCGGTCGCTGCTGGCGGGCCGGGTCGTGAGCCTCGACGGACCGGTGACGCGCCGCCTGCTGCACGAACGGCTGGGCGAGGCCGTCGCCGCGCGCACGGCCCTGGGCCTCGGTGATGGCGGGCCCATTGCAAACGGCGGGACCCCGGGTCGCCATGGCGAGGAGCGGACCGACTGCTACCGCCTGGTGAACTCCGAGGGCGACAGCCTGCCCGGTCTGATCATCGACCGCTACGGGACGGGCCTGGTCCTGCAGTTCCTGACCGCGGGCGCCGAGCGCTGGCGGCAGGACGTGATCGCCGCGCTGACCGAACACCTCGCGCCGACCTTCGTCTTCGAGCGCAGCGACTCGCGGACCCGCACCGACGAGGGGCTCGAAGCGGCCCGGGGACTGCTGTCGGGCGCGCTGACCGATCCGGTGCTGGTGCGCGAGAACGGCCTGGTCTACGAAACCTCGCCCGAAGCCGGCCACAAGACCGGCCTGTACCTCGACCAGCGCGAGAACCGCGCGCTCGTCGGCACCCTGGCCCGCGACCGCCGCGTGCTGAACTGCTTCGCCTACACGGGCGGCTTCTCGATGGCGGCGGCCGCCGGCGGCGCCGGGAACGTGGTGTCGGTGGACGCCTCGAAGTCGGCCTGCGCGGCGGCGGAACGCAACCTGCGGCGCAACGGCTTCCCCGAGGCGGCCGGCCTGGTGCAGCGCGAGGACGTGTTCCGCTTCCTGCGCCCGGGCCGCGACCGCTACGACCTGGTGATCCTCGACCCGCCGAAGTTCGCCCGCTCGCAGCGCGAGCTCGACGGGGCCGAGCGCGGCTACCGCGAGATCAACCGCCTGGGCATCGACAAGCTGGCGCCCGGCGGCCTGCTGCTCACGTTCTCCTGCAGCCAGGCGATGAGCCTGCTGCGGTTCCAGCAGGTGGCGCAGGAGGCGGTGCTGGCCGCCGGTCGCCGCGCGCGCGTGCTGCGACGGTTGTCGGGCGGGCCGGACCATCCCTGGATGCTGGGGCATCGCGAGGGTGAATACCTCAAGGGACTGCTGCTGCTCGTGAACTGAGGGCTTCGGCTGCGGTTCGCGCTTCCACCCCTGCGCTCAATGGAGAACAGGCGGTTCTTGGAGCCTTTGAACGCGGATGTTACACTGCAGATCTGCGATCGCATGTTCAGGGACGCCCGTTGGGATGACCGGAAGGGGTGTTGCATGGCTGTCCGCGCCTATTTGAAGCCACGGTCGCCGGCCGAGGCGCTGGCGTTGATCGAGGGGGACGAGCGCGCCGCGCTGGTGGGGGGCGGGGCTTACCTGAGGTTGGCTTCACGGGGGTACGAGACGGCCGTCGATCTCTGCGAGGCGGGGCTCGACTACCTGCGCGAGGAGTCGGAGGCGTTGCGGATCGGGGCCATGGTCACCTACCGGCGGCTGGAGACCGATCCTGCGGCGCGCAACTACTGCGGGGGGCTGCTGGCGCGGTGCGTGGGGAACATCGTCGGCGTGCAGGTGCGCAACATCGTCACGGTGGGAGGAACGGTGGCGGGGCGCTACGCGTTCGCCAACCTGACGACGGCGCTGCTGGCTCTGGGGGCCGACGTGGTGCTGGAGCGCGGCGGGCGCAAGCCGCTGGAGCAGTTCCTGGCCGACAAGGCGCTGGTGCGCGACGTGCTGGTGGAAGTGGTGGTGCCGGCGGTGCCGCAGCGCGGCGCCTGGCAGGACCTGACACGGGTACGGGCCGACTTCGCGGTGCTGAACGCGGCGGCGGTGCGGCGCGGCGACGCGGTGCGCATCGCGGTGGGCGCGCGGCCCGGCGCTGCGCGGCTCGCCTTCGCGGCCATGGCCGCGGCGGGCGCCGGCGACGCGTCCGGTGCGGGCGCCGCCGCGGCCGCGGAACTGGACTTCGGCGACGACCTGCGCGCGTCGGCCGCCTACCGCCGGCGCGTCTGCGGCACGCTGGTCGCGCGCGCGGTCGAGGAGGTCCTGGCGTGAACATCTCCCTGGAACTGAACGGACGACGCGCGGACTGGGACGTCGAGCCGGGCGAGGCGCTGCTGGACGCCCTGCGCCGCCACGGCGTGCTGAGCGTCAAGCGCGGCTGCGATACCGCCTCCTGCGGCACCTGCACGGTGCTGCTGGACGGTATGCCGGTACCGTCCTGCGCCGTGCCCGCGCCGCGCGCCGACGGCCGCGCGGTGACCACGGTCGAGGGCCTGCCCGGCGAGGCGGCGCGCCTGGGCGCCTGCCTGGCGGCCGAGGGGGCCGACCAGTGCGGCTTCTGCGCGCCCGGCCTGGTGGTCGCGGTGGTGGCGATGAGCCGCGAGCTGGCGGACCCGGACGAGGCCGCGATCAACCACTACCTGGCCGGCAACCTCTGCCGGTGCGGCGGCTACGTCAGCCAGACCCGCGCGATCCGCCGTTACCTGCAGGAGGCGCGATGAAACAAGCCGGCGGCATGAGCGAAGTCGGCAGGTCCCTGCCCAAGATCGACGCCCTGGGCCTGGTGCGCGGCACGCCTGCCTACACCGACGATCTGGCGCCGCGCGAGGCGCTGTGCGTGGTGGCGGTGCGCAGCCCGCACGCCCACGCGCGCATCCTTTCGATCGACGCGACCGCGGCGCTGGCCCTGCCCGGGGTGCTGGCCGTCTTCACCTGGAAGGACGTGCCGCGGGTCGCGGTGACGCGCGCCGGCCAGGGCCACCCCGAGCCCTCGCCCCGCGACCGTTTCATCCTGGACGAGTACGTGCGCCACGTGGGCGACGAGGCCGCCATCGTCGCGGCCGAGACCGAGGAGCAGGCCCGCGAGGCGGTGCGTGCGGTGCGCGTGGAGTACGAGGTGCTCGCCCCGGTGCTCGACTTCGAGACCTCCCTGGACAATCCCGTGGTCCT
Organism: Candidatus Latescibacterota bacterium; assembly: GCA_030658975.1. Lineage (GTDB taxonomy): Bacteria > Krumholzibacteriota > Krumholzibacteriia > LZORAL124-64-63 > LZORAL124-64-63 > PNOJ01. Next base: position 5,059 of record JAUSBL010000026.1, on the reverse strand, counting down.
GCACCCCGAGCCCGAGATCCACGAGAACTTCCCGATCGGCTTCGAGCCGCGGCGCAACGTCGCCAGCGCCTACAGCATGCACGTGGGGGACGTGGATGCGGTCGTCGCGGGGGCCGAGGTCGTGCTGCGGCGGCGCTACTACACGCAGGCCCAGCAGCACGTGGCGCTGGAGCCCCACTGCGCCTGCACCTGGCTGGACGTGCACGGACGGCTGAACGTCATGAGTTCGACGCAGACGCCGTGGCACGTGCGACGCATCATGGCGCGCGCGCTGGAGCGCGAGGTCAAGGAGATCCGCGTCGTGAAGCCGCGCATCGGCGGCGGCTTCGGCGGCAAGCAGATGCTCCACGGCGAGCTGTACTGCGCGCTGGCGACGCTGCGCACGGGCCGGCCCGCCAAGATGGTCTACACGCGGCGCGAGGTCTTCGAGGCCACCAACACGCGCCACCCGATGCGCCTGGACGTGACCCTGGGCGCCGACCGCGACGGCACGCTGCGCGCCATCGACCTCGAGGTGCTGTCCGACACCGGGGCCTACGGCGAGCACGCCCTGACGGTGTTCATGGTGGCCGGCGCCAAGACGTTGCCGCTCTACAACAAGGTCGAGGCGGTGCGCTTCGGCGGCCGCACGGTCTACACCAACCGCGTGCCCGGCGGCGCGTACCGCGGCTACGGCGCGATCCAGGGCAACTTCGCCCTGGAGTCGGCGCTGGATGAGCTGGCCGACGAGCTGGGACTGGACCCGGTCGCACTGCGCGAGAAGAACATGATCGCCGAGGGGGAGACCTCGCCCATCTTCGCCATCATGGGCGAGGGCACCGAGGGCGTGGAGATGATCATCGAGAGCTGCAAGCTGCCCGAATGCATCCGCCGCGGCAAGGAGCTGATCGGCTGGGACGCCAAGGGGCCGCGGCGCGAGGTGGCGCCCGGCGTGTTCCGCGGCCTGGGCATGGCCCTGGCGATGCAGGGCTCGGGCATCCCGACCATCGACATGGCGGCCGCGACGCTCAAGCTCAACGACTTCGGCTCCTTCAACCTGCTGATCGGGGCGACGGACCTCGGCACCGGCAGCGACACGATCCTGGCGCAGATCGCGGCCGAGACCCTCGGCGTGGCGACCGGCGACATCATCGTCTACGCCTCGGACACCGACCGCACGCCCTTCGACACCGGCGCCTACGCCTCGAGCACGACCTACGTCTCTGGCCACGCCGTGCAGACCGCGGCGCTGAAGATGCGGCAGGAGATCCTGGTCGAGGGGGCGCGGTCGCTGGGGTGCGAGCCGGCGCTGGCGACGTTCGACGGCAACGAGGTGCGCGGGCCGGACGGCGCGATCACGTTGCGGGACCTGTCGGCGAAGCTGCTCTACAACGAACACCAGAAGCAGCTGATGACCACCGGCAGCCACCTCTGCGAGAAGTCGCCGCCGCCTTACATGGCCGCCTTCGCCGAGGTCGAGGTGGACGCGGCCACCGGCGAGGTCACGCTCGTGGATTACGTGGCGGTGGTGGACTGCGGCCAGGCCATCAACCCCAACCTGGCGCTGGTGCAGGTCGAGGGCGGGCTGGCGCAGGGCATCGGCATGGCGCTGTGGGAGGAGGTCGTGTACGGGCCGCAGGGGCACCTGCGGACGCGCGACCTGATGAGCTACAAGATCCCCGGGCGCGAGGACATCCCTTCGATCCGCGCGGAGCTGGTGGAGAGCCACGAGCCGAGCGGACCCTACGGGGCCAAGAGCGTCGGGGAGATCGGGATCGACACGCCGCCGGCGGCGATCGCCAACGCGGTGGCGGCGGCGGTGGGGGCGCGGGTGCGGGAACTGCCGGTCACGCCGGAGAAGGTCCTGAACGGCATGGGTGCTCCCCGCGGTCAGAACCGGTAGCCCAGCCCGACGGCCAGCGTCGTGGGGTGGATGCGCAGGGTCGCGAGCGGGACACCCGAGTCGGCGATGTCGGCGGTCAGACTCTGGGATCTGAGGTCGAGATTGGCGCACAGGCGCGGCGAGAGTGCGATGTCCGCACCGAGTTGGACCACGGCGCCGAGTTCGGTCGGGATCTCGGTGGAGTTCAATGCGCCGCTCTTCTCCCAGAAGACCGTGAAGGCGCCGCCGACGCCCAGGTAGGGGCGCACGGCGCCGTGCAGGTCCGGCGTCCAGCGGGCCAGCAGGACCAGCGGCAACACCTCGAGTGAGCCGAGGTTGGGCACGGGGTCGGTGCCGTCGAGCAGTTCGACCTCGCGGGACTGCGGGCCGAGGTCCAGTTCGAGTCCGAAGCTCCGCCCGAGATCCCGTCGCACGCCCACCTCCAGGCCGAATGCGCTGTAGACCTTGTAGCCGGCGGGTTCGGAGCCATCCGAGACGCCGGTCATGAACAGGCGGGTCAGCAGCGTCCAGTCGCTCTGCGCGCTCGCTGAAGCGGCCGTCAGCAACACCACGGCACAGACGAGCAGGAGAAGCCGGCACGGCGGGCGACGCATGGGTGCTCCTAACGGGGCCCGGAGGGCGGCCGGTCCTGCAGTTCCTTGAGGAAAGCGTACTTCAGGAAGGTGTAGACGCCGGCCATCGCGGCGATGCAGAGACCGCGGAAGCCGTCCAGATAGGCGCGCTGCAGCACCAGGCGGCGCAGCAGCGCGAACTTGGGGCGCACCAGCAGGTCGGTCCAGCGGGCGCGGCGGCCGTCCTCGTGCATGGCGGCGGCGGCGGCGCGGGCCGAGGCGACGTTCTTTTGCAGGTGCTCGGCGAGGTCGGCGTAGGTGTAGTGGAGCAGGTCGCCGTCGAGGCGGGCGCGGACGCGACCGCGGAACTCCACACCGGGGTGGGGCTCGCGGCCGGACCAGACGGCGCTGCCCTTGCGGTACAGGAACGTGCGCCACTCGGGGTACCAGCCGGAGTGGTTGATGAGGCGGCCGGCGTAGACGCCGTGGCGGTTCAGCTCGAAGGCGTCGGCGGTGGGATCGCCGCCGCGGAAGGCGGCCTCGATCGAGGCGCGCAGCGCGGGGGTGACGACCTCGTCGGCGTCCAGGCAGAGGATCCATGGTTGGGCGGCCTGCTCGACGCCGAAGTTCTTCTGGTCGCGGTAGCCGGTCCAGGCGCGGGTCAGCACGCGGGCGCCGCGTTCGCGCGCGATTTCGACGGTGCGGTCGACGGAGCCGGAGTCGACGACCAGCCGCTCGGCGCAGAACTCTGCGGCGTCGAGGCATCGCCCGAGGTTTCGCTCCTCGTCGCAGGCGACCACCACCAGCGAGATCGGCAGCTTGGCGAGCGTCAAGACGGGCCTCCCGAGCCGGCGCCGCCGGAGCGCGGGGCGCCGAACCAGCGGCTCAGCGTGCGCGCGGTGCGCTCCCTGACGCCCGGCGGGAGGCGGCGGGACACGTAGGCGATCGCCGCCGCGACCACGCCGACATCGTCGAGCAGGCCGACCAGCGGCGTCGGGTCGGCCACCGCGTCCAGGGGGAACAGCAGATAAGCCAGCGCGCCGAAGATCGCCAGCTTCGTCCAGATGGACGAGGCCGGGTCCCGGGCGGCGTGGTACAGCCACAGCAACCGTTCGACGACGCTGCGGACGGGTTTCATTCCGGCTTCTTCGACTGTTTCTCCTTCTTCAGCGCCTTTTTCTCCTTCGCGGTATGCTGCGGCTTCTTGCGGGTCTCGCGGTTGCCCTTGTCCTTGCTGCCCTTTTCCGCCATGACGGTACCTCCGTGCTTGCCATGAAGTTGCGCCGGTCCGGGCCGCCTTCCGGATCTGTCCTGTGGCTGGCTCCGGTGCCGGGCTTCGTCTCGACAGATTAGCAGATCCGGCGCACGACACAACTGCGCGATCCGGCTCCCGGGGGTTGTGCTAGGATCACCGCGTGGGCTCTTGCCGGGGGGGAGGGCGTGATGACCGTGCGTTGTTTGGCGACGCTGTGCGCGCTCGTGCTCGCGGGCGGTCCGGCCGCGGCCGACTGGGTGTCCATGGAGATCAGCGAGAACCAGGCCGACGCCGATCATCCGGCGCTGGCGGTCTCGCCGGACGGCGCGGCGGTGATCGCCTGGGAGGAGGCGGGGGTCGGCGTCTGGACGCGGTTCGTCGACGCCTACGTCGGCGATGCGATCGTCGAGCATCCGCCGGAGTACCTGGGACCCGGCCACCGGCCCGTCGTCGCCTGGACCTGGCGCGGGTTCCTGCTGGTCTGGGCCGACGGGCAGGGCCTCCGGTACCGGTACGGCGGCGAGTCCGGCTGGGGGGATCCCCCGGACGTGATCCCCGTGGGCCTGGATCTCGCCGCTGCGCAGCTCGATCTGCAGGGCTGCGCCGATCCGGGCTGGAACGTCGGCTGGCTGGGACTCACGGTGCCCGACGGTTCTGGGGTGGACCACTGGTTCGTGCGCCTGCACAAGGGCGGCTTCGATGCGCCGGAACTGCTGGCCGAGGGCCTGACCGAATGGGCGGGCGTCCAGGTCGCGCAGGTTCCGCACGCGCTGCAGCCCGTGCCGCGCGTCTACTACTTCCCCGAGTTCACGCGCCTCGCCTATCGCACCGGCTTCTTCGAAGGAGGCTGGGATGCCGCGTCGATGCTGCCGGTGGAATGCTACGGCACCGCGTGCGACGCCCGAGGCCACACCGACGGCCGCCAGGCGGTGCTCTCGCTGGGACCGCAACCGACGTGCCCCTGCAACACGATCCACTACAGCGAGCAGGACGATGGCGGCAACTGGTCGGCGCCGGTCACGCTGATGACCGGGCATGACGGTTACGACTGGCCGCAGTCGCCGCAGGTCGCCTGGGGTGCGGGCGACGAGGTCCACGCCTTCTGGGTCCAGTTCACTTACAACGACTGGATGGTGCCCGGCCGCACCCACCTCGAGTACCGCCGACGCGGCGGCGGCGTGTGGCAGGACCGCAGCGCGGTCCTCGCCGACCAGGAGCGGCGCACCCTGGGCTGGCACGTCGCGATGGAGTTGACGGCCCAGGGCGAGCCGCTGTTCGCCTGGACGCGCCAGGACACGCTGGAATCCGGGCCGCAGCCGCGGCGGGTCTGGCTGGCGCGGCCGCAGTCGCTGGTGGGCGCGCCGGCGTCCG
>JAUSBL010000010.1 GCA_030658975.1 Candidatus Latescibacterota bacterium | reverse complement strand
CCTGCAGTCGCGCTCCGACAACGAGCTGGGCAACAACTTCGGCAACCTCATCAACCGCGTGTTCACCTTCGCGCACAAGTATTTCGAGGGACGCGTGCCCGCCTGGACCGAAGCCGACCTGACTCCCCTGGACCGCGCCGCCCCGGACGAGGCCTTCGCCGCCGGCTAGGCCGGCAACCGCTACTTCGACTTGTGTCATCCGCTGATTTCCTAGTCTGAAAGTTCATAGTACAGTACACGAACTGTCAGACGAAGTCGCGGATGTAATACATCATCACCCAGCTATGCACGTTCATTGGCAATAGCTAGTAACAAGAAGTGTATGTATTACCCCAATCAGACGCCCAGTTACCGCTCCACTGTCCCCAATCTGTGAGATCCGCACAATTATTTGCTCCAGCGGCACCAGCGGATCTATCTTTTATTACTTCACAAAGTAAATCATTTCGGGTATCTAAAGCTGATGCAATCCCAGCGGTTCGATAATCAGCCCCTAACTCACCTTGAAGCCAATTATCAATGTGCCTATAGACTGCTTTATACGCACCACAATAGTAATCCCGATCACTGAGGCGTTTCCGTCGCATATATGACTTTCGAATGCACCCTGCATTGCATATGTTCAAGTATGAGCAATCACGACATTGCCGAATTGATACAGACCTTGCTTTCTCAAATGTATCCAACACGCCGTTATGTAACATGTCATCAACAATACCACTATTGACGTTACCAAGTAAAAATGTCGCTGATGCCGATCCGGTACACGGATATACATCTCCGTTAGGGGCAATTTCTAAAAACCGTCTAAAGCAATCGCTCTGAAACACACAGCCATTAGCTCGTCCTAGAACGAGATTCCCGATCATTTCAAAGAACGGCTCAATCCTCATAGAGCGAGACGAATCCTTCATCCAACGATCAAAAAGCCAAATCAATGCAGCGGAACACTCAACGCTTGAAATACCCAAAGTCTTTTTTGCCGTGCGCCCGCGTCCTTCGTAGAAAACTGGATTGATGCGAACATTTAGGGTTCTATTGGAGAAATACTCATAGAAAGAGTTCAAATCATTTAATGTTTCGCGTGTCATCACCGCGAGGGCGCTATCGAGCCTGTACCCGCGACGTCCATTCGGCCCTGGCTTGCGGCACAACGGCAACCCACGCGTGCTATCGGAAAAGGATGGATTTCCGTTCGCATATGGCCGATGCAAATCATGCAGGGCAGCGGGTCCATCAATGCTAATTCCAACGGAAAAATTGTGTTTGTCAAAAAAGTTTGACATAGTCTCGGTTAGAAGTGTTCCGTTTGTTTGCAGACAATTGTGGAATCGATGATTGGGCCGCTCGTCTTGCACTCTGCAAATATCTTCGAAAAATTTCTGCCCCATTAGCAGAACCTCGCCACCATGCCAAATGAACTGAGTCTCACCAACATCTGCATTGTGATCGACAAACTTTAAGATCCCATGGCGAAGCGTTTCTTTCGACATACGAGTACCAACATATGGGCTGTCTCCTTCGTAACAGTATTGGCATCGGAGATTACAGTCAACGGTTGGCTTTACGATGAGTGTGACACCATCCATTGCTAACTTCCTTTCTCATAGTTGGGATTTCCTTCTAGATTTGAGACCTTTTGTAGGCACGAATACAACTTATGAGTAATCGAGTTTGCTCGACAATAAATAGAGTGTAGCACTATCACGCGCTTACAAGCGAGAATATTTTTCGCTTTGAATCCAGGACATTAATGGCTACTGAGTTTACCTGAATTTAAGCACTATGATACCTCTAAAGTTTAATATTTTGATCAGATGCAGGAGATTGGTATATATCGAACTTGGTATTGGATGATCGCATAGGCGCGCTGCCGGCAGACGTTCAGAGCGGCTTCAATTCACATTTCTTTAATTAGAGATTGGCGCAATACTTTCATCTTGATGGAATACTGGATCATTCACGAATCACCCACGAGCTTGGTGCCAATGTCAGCACGAATCTCTATCGGAGCAAAGCAGGCCGCCAACGCCTCCTGTTGCATCCGCCGCTCCTCAACTTCCGAGAGCCCATGCACCTCCCGCGCCCTAGCGTACTCCCCCCTCAAACTGAGCCCGAACAACCCCGGATCATCGGTGTTCAGGCAACAGGGCACCCCCGCCTCGAGAAACGCCCGCAACGGATGCTCCTGAATACAAGCGACAGCCCCCGTCGCCACGTTGCTCCCCGGACAAAGCTCCGCGAACACCCCCGCCCCCGCCATCAACTCCAGGACATCCGGCGCCGCCCCCGCCGCCGTCGCGTGCCCGATCCGCTGCGCCCCGGCCAGCACCGCCTCGCGCACCGACTCCGCGCCGCCGGTCTCCCCGGCGTGCAGCGTCGTGCCGAAGCCCTCCCGCGCCGCCGCCGCCAGCAGCGGCGCGAAGTCGCCGGCCGGCAACGCGGTCTCGTCCCCCCCCACACCGAAGGCGACGACCCCCAACCCGGGTCCGCAGCGCAACGCCGCCTCCAAAGCCTTCCAGGCCGCGTCCACTCCCCACTGCCGCACCGCATCGGCCTGCCAGAGCATCCGCACCCCCCGCTCCTGCGCCACCTGCGCCGCGGCCTCGTACAGCGCGAGCTGGACCGGCGCCACGGACACGCCCTGGCGGTGCAGGACCCCGTACCCCACGGTCACTTCGGCGTAGATCACCCCCTGCCCGGCCAGGGCCGCCCCGAGTCCGAGCGCCGCCTCGTGGTAGTCCCGTGGCGTTCGCAGCAGGGAGACGACCGCCTTGTAGCGCTCCAGGAACTGGGCGAAGCCCGCGACCGGCAGGTAGCGGGACCCGTCCGGCGTCAGGCAGGCCGCCGGCACACCAGGCTGCCCGTAGCGCTCCGCGAGGGTCCGCAGGAATCCCGGAGAGAGGGAACCTTCCAGGTGGACGTGGAGTTCGAGGAGGGTCCTTTTACGGTCCCGGACTTGCTCTGGCATGGATACTCCCAGGATTGCTGGCAACTTGCCCCAGATTGGGTGATTTTACCCAGTCGGTCAGCAAGAAAAGTCTTGATCAAACCGGTGCCCGACGGTCATCTTGTGCCATTAACCCGCCCCTTGCAAGGAGGCCCGTCCTGCTCCGATCCATCACCCAGCGCCGTTCCTTCGCCCTCGCGGCGATATTCTCTTCGGCTGCCGTGCTTTATGCACTGGCGGACATCCTGCCATCGGCCCCTCCCTCGAGTTTCAGCGGCGACCATGCCGCCGTCCTGCTCGATCCCGGCTACCGGCCCGACTCCCGCCCGGAGGCCGACTCCGTCGACCCCGGCATGCCCGCGTCCATGATCGGCTACGACGTCGGCAGCCTGCCCGAGTTGTCTGCCGAGGCGTCCGAGCGTCAGCTCGTCCTGAAGCGCAACGAGACCTTCTACGACGCCCTGCGGGCCTTCGGGGGCGACCACGCCGACATCATCGCCCTGGTGCAGTCCTGCAAGCCCTACCGCAACCTGAGCAAGGTCCGCCGCGGCGACGTCTTCCACTTCGCCATGGGAGCGGACGGGAAGGTCGAGCGCCTGCGCTTCGACCTCGAGGACCAGGAATCCTACATCACGATGCAGCGCCGGGTGGACGGATCCTACGACGCCTTCGAACTGACCTACCCGGTCGAGCGCATCCCGACCGTGGTCTGCGGCATCGTCAACGCCTCGCTGTTCGAGAGCCTGCAGGAAGCCGGAGCGCCGGCCGCCCTGGCTTCGAAGCTGGGCGACATCCTGGGCTGGGAGATGGACTTCCGCCGCGACATGCGCCGCGGCGATTCCTTCCGCGTGCTGTACGAGGAGATCCGCCGCGACGGCAAGTTCCTGCGCACGGGTCCGATCCTGGCCGTGGAGTACACCAGCGCCGACCACACCCACCGCGGCTACCGCTTCGTGCAGCCCGACGGCAGCATCGGCTACTACGACCAGGTCGGCCGCAGCCTCGAGAAGCAGCTGCTGCGGGCCCCGATCGAGTACGCCCGCATCTCCAGCGAGTTCTCGTCGCGGCGCCTGCACCCGGTCCACGGCCGCTACATGCCCCACTACGGCGTCGACTACGCCGCCCCGGTCGGCACGCCGGTGCGCGCCGGCGGCAACGGTGTGGTGGCCGAAGCGGCCTTCGAGGGGGGCAACGGGCGCTACGTGAAGATCGTGCACAGCAACCGCTCGTATGAGACCTACTACCTGCACCTCTCGCGCTTCGCCGACGGCGTGCGCCGGGGCGCGCGGGTGCGCCAGGGCGAGGTCATCGGCTACGTCGGCGCCACGGGCACCGCGACCGGCCCGCACCTGGACTATCGCGTCCGACGGGACGGCACCTGGGTCAACCCGCGCACGCTGGAGCTGCCCGCCTCCGAGCCCATCGAGCGCGAGCACCTGGCCTCCTACCAGGCCACCGCGGCCCTCTACAGCTACTGCCTGGGTTCGCAGCCCGCTGGCAGCGGCACGCACGAGATGGCGATGATGATGCCGCTGGTGCCCATCGAGGACGGCAACCTCCTGGTGGCCTCGCTGACCCAGCCCTCGTCCTGAGGCGGGTTCAGCGGCCTCCGGCGGCCGCGAGCAGGAAGGTCCGCAAGGTCGTCAGGATCTCCGCATCGATCGTGAACAGGGCGCCCCCGCCGGGCGCCCTTTCGCTTGCCGTCGCGGCGCCCACCAGGGCCGCGGCGCTCCCCCCGACCACGCCCAGCCGGACCTCGACCGTCTCGGCGGCCGGCAGGTCGGGCGAAGCCGGCAGCCAGGCCGTCAGGACGTAGACCGGCCCTCCCCCGTCCAGCGAGTCGCGGCTTCCGGCCGCCGGCGCCCGGACGTCCCGGATCTCCGTGCGGTCGAACAGCACCACGACGTCGCCCGCCAGCTCGTCGAGCCGGGGCAGCCCGGCCGGCCGCGCCACGCGCCAGCCGTCGCCGGATCTCACGGCCAGGAGTTCGCCGAGCCCCGGCGACGCCAGCGCGAACGAGTCCGCGGCCGCCAGCGTGGCGGTCAGCAACCCCAGGTGCAGGCACGACGGCAGGCCGGGGCTCCAGCTGCGCTGGAGCTGGTCGGTCATGACCAAGGGGGCGCGGCCGCCGTCGCGGCGTCCCCGGACGTGCTCGTCGCCGGCCGGCCCGGTGAAGGCGACTTCGTGCCGCCGCCCGTCGGAGCCGGAAGCGATCACGACGAGCTCCGCCGTTTCATCCGCCGCCGCCGCGCCGAACTCCAGGACCCGGACATCCGCCAGCAGCGACAGCAGGTTGCGCAGGGCGTGGTCGCGCGCCCGGTACCAGACGACGCCGTCGGCCTCGCGCCGGCGGTCGTCGCGATGGGTCTGGTACCGCTGCGCGGCGACGGCCCGGGCCAGACCGTCGGCCGGCCGGCGCAGCCACCAGCGCCCGCCGCCGTCGCGGACGAAGACGTCGGCCGCGGGAGCGCCCCCGCTCCGCACGCGCACGGTGTCGATGGCCGCAGGTTCGAAGAGCGGCCACAGGTCGCGGGCCCGCAGGGCGTCGGGCAGCGTGGCCAGGAACGAGGGCAGCGCCGCGGCCACCATGGAGACCCGGTCATCCCCGTCGTCGCGGACATAGCTGTGGCCCGTGACGGGGTTGCGGCGGCCGATCGTCACGGCGCCGCGCCCGTCCGGCGTCGCCACCGCCAGCCGCCAGGCATCCGGACCGTCCAGCCCGTAGGCCGGGTCCTGAGCGTCGCCCGCGATCGCGTCCGAGCGTTCCGTCGTCTGCAGGGTCTCGATGAGGCGGGCCACCGACCGGGGATCCGGCGTGTCCCGGACGTCTCCGTCCAGGCTCCAGCCCTGCGCGGTGCGCCGCAGCACCACGTGCCGGTCCGGCCCGCTGATCTCGCAGGATTGCAGCGCATCGAGCGGGAAGCGGAAGAGGCGGCCGGCGCCGGCTTCGTCCCGCGGGCCGCCGCCGCGCACGTAGAGCAGCGTCGCGATCGCGAGGACCGGCAGCAGGATCCAGAAGCCGCGGGGCAGCAGGCCGGGTCGGAAGTTCATCGCTGGCCTCCGGCGTCCGGGCGCGCTGGCCGGCGGACGGGTCAGTGGTGGCGGCGGCGGCGCACGACGGCCACCGTCGCCAGCAGGCCGACGAGCAGGGGCCAGACCCCGATGCAGATCCAGCCCGCGAGACGGCGCTGCAGGGCGGTCAGCACCAGGGGTTCGCCGCCGGCCCCGGGCGCGCGCGCCGCGATCAGGACCTGGTCGCGGGACAGCCAGCCCAGGGTGTTGAGCAGCAGGTCGCGGTTGCCGTAGAGGTTCAGGGTCGAGTTGGCCGCGAAGTCGGCGTCGCCGAAGACCACGAGGCGGGAGTCCTGCGGCTCGCGGATCACCGAGCGCGGCCCGCCGGCGTCGGCGCTCTCGATCTCGCGCAGCCGGCGGGTGACTTCGGTGTCGGCCGGGGTCTCGGGAGTCGCGAGGGGATCCGGCGACGCGGACGGGTCGCGGTCCACTGTCAGCGCGACGGCGAAGGGCAGCGGACCCGGCTGGTCGAGGCCCTCGTCGAACACCGGGCGCCCCCGCGCGATGGCCGCCGGATCGGCTTCCGACCAGCTGCTCTCGTCCGAGAGGATCAGCGTGCGGGCATCGACGCCCCGCATGGTCGCCGCCAGCGGCGCGAGCGACTGGCAGAACGGGAACAGCGTGACCATCCCCTCGAGCCCGCGCGTGATCTCGTGCGGGCCGTAGGCGTCGGTGATCATGAACAGCTCGTCGACGCGCAGCTGGGCGTTGGCGCGCGAGGCCGTGACCAGGAAATCGCCGCGCAGGCCGACGTTGAACCGGCGCAGCCATTCCGCCAGGGACGCGGGCGTGCCGGGATCGAGCAGCAGCAGCAGCGCGCCGCCGCGGGCCACGTAGCGGTCGAGCGCCGCGAGCTCGGCGGCCGAAAACTCGGTGCGGGGGCTGGCCAGCACGACGACCGCCGCGTCGGCGGGAATCTCCGGCGCGGCGGGCAGCAGCAGGGTGCGCAGGACGTAGCCCTCGCGGCCGACGGCCTCGGCGCAGGCGGACATGCCGGTGCGGTCGCGGTCGTCGAGCCGCCGCTCGCCGTGGCCCTGGACGTGGTAGACGACGGGGCGCGTCCCGCTGACGACGCGGTAGACCGCGTTGACCAGCGCGTTCTCGTCGGGATCCAGCAGGCTGCGGCGGCGCTCCCCGGAGGTGACGATGACGGACCGCTCGGTGGTCACGCCGTACTCCTGGACGCGCGCGAGGTCGGTCTCGGGATCGAAGACCCGGTAGGCGAGGCCCGGCATGCGGTCGTGGAACGACGCGAGCATGGCCTCGACGGCGCGGCGGCGCGGGTCCAGGGGCTGGTAGAAGGCCGCGACCTCGACGTCCCGGTCCAGGACCGACAGGACGCGCAGCGTCTGCGGGGACAGGCTGTTGCCGCGGTCGCGGGTCCAGTCCCAGACCAGCGGCGCGCGCGCGGCGAACAGGTCCAGCACCACGAGCAGGGCCGCCAGCACCAGGGGCGTCGCCCACCGCGCGGCGCGGCGCGCGCCGGCGAGCCGGCGCCCCGCGAGCGCGGCCGAGCTGGCGGCCAGGCCGAGCGCCGTCCAGGCCGTGAAGTACAGGATGTCGCGGGCGTCGACGGCGCCCCGCGCGAAGCGCGCGAAGCGCTCGGGCAGCGACAGGCGGCTCGCCAGCGGCGCCAGGGCGTCCGGCAGGTAGGGCTCGAGGTTGCCGGCGGTGAACAGCAGCGTCAGGAAGCTGAACGACAGGATGTAGCTGACGATCTGGTACGGCTGCAGCGTCGAGAAGAAGAGGCCCCAGGACGCCATCATGGCCGCGGCCAGGGCCAGCCCCAGCAGCGCCGCCGCCAGCGCGCCGAGGTCGGGCGCCGCCAGGCTGCTGAGCATCAGCAGGTTCGCGCACGCCGCGGCCAGCAGGATCAGACCCAGCGCCCAGGCCGCGGCGAACTTGCCCGCCACCCACGTCGGCTCGGACACGGGGTAGGTCATCACGAGGCCGTAGCGGCCGGAGCGGTACTCCTCGGCGAACATGCGCATCGTGATCGCGGGCATCACGAACATCAGGAACAGCGCCATGCTCGAGACCAGCGGCTGCACGACGCCGGCCGTCAGGGTGAACCCCTCGCGCACGCTCTGGCCCGAGGACAGGGCCGAGCGCGACAGCGCGTCGTACTCCAGCAGGATGTTGACGAAGGAGATCCCGGTCAGCAGCAGGAACGCGATCGCCGCCACTGGAGAGACGGCGCTGCGCAGGAAGGAACCGGCCTCCCGCAGGGCGATGGCCCGCAGCGCCCGCTTCACGGCGCCTCCCCGGCGCGGCCGCGCGCGGGTCCGGTCAGCCGCAGGTACAGGGCCTCGAGGTCGCCGGCCCCGGCGAGGTCGTCGGGGCCCGCCTCGGCGACGAGCCGCCCGCGGTCGACGATCAGCACGCGGCTGCAGGTGCGCGCGATCTCGCCCAGGATGTGGCTGCTCACCAGCACGGTCCGCTCGCCGCGGAAGCCCAGGATCAGCTCGCGGATCTCGACGATCTGCGAGGGGTCCAGGCCCGAGGTCGGCTCGTCGAGGATCAGGATCTCGGGGTCCCCGACCAGGGCCTGGGCCAGGCCCACGCGCTGGCGGTAGCCCTTCGACAGGTTGCCGACCAGTCGCCCGCGCACGTCCCCGACGCCGGTGCGGTCGACGACCGCGTCGAGGTGCGCCGGCAGGCCCGGCGTCGGCACGCCCTTCAGTTCGGCCGTGAAGCGCAGCAGCTCGTCCACCGTGGCGTCGGGGTACAGGGGCACGTTTTCGGGCATGAAGCCCAGGCGGCGGCGCACGTCGTCGGGCGCCTCGGTCACGTCGAAGCCGGCGACGCGCGCGGTCCCGGAGGTCGGCGGCAGGGTGCAGGTGAGGATGCGCATGGTCGTGGTCTTGCCGGCCCCGTTGGGCCCGACGAAGCCCACGATCTCGCCCTTCTCCACGCGGAAGGTGAGACCGTCGAGGGCCTGGACGCGGCCGAAGGTCCTGGTCAGTCCGGCGGCCTCGATCATGGAGCTCCCGTCAATCGATGCACCAGCGCAGCAGCGCGGCGCCCCAGGTGAAGCCGGCGCCGAAGCTGACCAGCACCACGTGGTCGCCCTTCTTCACGCGGCCCTCGTCGTAGGCCACCTTCAGGGCCGAGGGGATGCTCGCCGAGGTGGTGTTGCCGAAGCGGTCGATGGTGACGGCCACCTTCTCGTCGGGCAGGCCCAGGCGCCTCTGCGCGGCCTCCATGATGCGGATGTTCGCCTGGTGCGGCACGAGCAGTTGAATGTCGGCGGGGGTCAGGTGGTTCCGCTGCACGATCTCCAGGGCGACGTCGGCCATGCCGCGCACGGCGAAGCGGTAGACCTCCTTCCCCTCCTGGTAGATGTAGTGCATGCCGGCGCGGACGGTCTCCTCGCTGGCGGGGTTCAGGCTGCCGCCGGCCTTCATGTGCAGGTGCTTGCCGCCCGAGCCGTCGATGTAGTGGACGGCGTCGACGATGCCGCCCAGGGCCGGATCGACCGCCTGCACGACGACCGCGCCCGCGCCGTCGCCGAACAGGATGCAGGTGTTGCGGTCGGTCCAGTCGACGATGCTGCTCATGACCTCAGTGCCGACCACCAGGGCCGTCTTGACCGCGCCGGTCTGCACCTGCGCGCGGGCGGCCTGCAGGGCGAAGACGAAGCCGCTGCAGGCGGCGCTGATGTCGTAGCCCCAGGCCCGCTTCGCGCCGATCAGGTCCTGGATGACGCAGGCCGTGGACGGGAACATCATGTCCGGGGTGACCGTCGGCACCAGGATCAGGTCCACGTCCGCGGCGGTCAGCCCGGCGTGCGCCAGGGCCGCCTGCGCCGCCAGCGCGCCGTGGTGCGAGGCGGGGACGCCGCGCGCGACGATCCGGCGCTCGCGGATGCCCGTACGCTCGACGATCCAGGCGTCCTCGGTCTCGACCATCTTCTCGAGGTCGGCGTTGGTCAGGCGCTTCTCGGGGAAGCTCATGCCCAGACCGGTGATGCCCGCGGTCAGCAGGGTGGGTGCGCTCATCGGTGGTTCCTTTGTTGGCACGGTGCGGGCGCCGTCCCGCAGCGGAGGCGTTCGCGCAGGGCGGGCGATCGGCCCGTCCGCTGCAATGCAAAGCCCTCACAACCGTTATGTCAACCCAAGCTTGACCACACGTCGCCGCGGGGGACGCGCTCCGGGCGCCTCCTGCGCCCGGAGCGCTTGGCTTACGGGTCCCGGCGCCCTCCTGGCGCCGGGACCCTTCAGACACCCCCGCGGCGGCGCGTGGTCGCGCCCGCGTTCAGAGGGCCCGCTCGGGACGAAGTCCGGTACGCGACGGAGGCCCCTGGACGATGGTCCAGGGGCCTCGCAATGCGTTCGACGGTACTTCGGGGTCAGCCCTCGAGGGGGGGCTTCGCGGCGCTGCGCGGCTTGTGCGCGACCTCGCCGGTGACCAGCTCCAGGATCGCCATGTCCGCGTTGTCGCCGCGGCGGGGGCCGTCCAGCTTCAGGACGCGCGTGTAGCCGCCGGGGCGGTCGGCGTAGCGGGGGCCCAGCACGTCGAACAGCTTCTGCAGGACCACCGGGTCGGTGAGCTTGCGGGCCGCCATGCGCCGCGAGTTGAGGTCGCCGGCCTTGGCGTAGGTGATCAGCCGCTCGGCGACGGAGCGGGCTTCCTTCGCCTTTTCGGTGGTGGTCTGGATCCGCTCGTGCCGGAACAGCTCCGTCACCATGTTGCGGAACATCATCTTGCGGTGGCTGGCGGTGCGGCCGAACTTCCGCCCTCTGACACTGTGGCGCATGATTCCATCCTTTTGTCCACCGGCCTCGGCCGGATCTGCGGCTCGGCTCGCGCCGGCCCTGGTCGGTTATCTCAGGCGTCCCGGTTGCCGGGCCGGACCTTCTCGGCGATCTCCGGATCGAACGACATCCCGAAGGCGAGGTCCATGCCCTCCAGGATCTCGGTGATCTCGTTCAGGCTCTTGCGCCCGAAGTTGCGGAACTTGAGCATCTCCTGCTCGCTCTTGGTCACCAGTTCGAAGAGGGTCAGGATCTTGCCGGCCTTCAGGCAGTTCGCCGAGCGGACGGACAGCTCCAGCTCCTCGACGTTGCGCGACAGCAGCTCGACCAGGCGCTCCTGCTCCTCGTCGATGTCGTCGCCGCGGGCGTCGATGGGGCCCTCGTCGAAGTTGATGAAGAGCTGGAAGTGGTCCTTGAGGATCTTCGACGCGAAGGCGATGGCGTCCTCGGGACGCACGCTGCCGTCGGTGGTGATGCCCAGGACCAGCTTCTCGTAGTCCGTGCGCTGGCCGACGCGCGTGTCCTCGACCCGGTAGCTGACCTTGGTCACGGGCGAGAAGTTGGCGTCGAGCC
Source organism: Candidatus Latescibacterota bacterium (assembly GCA_030658975.1). GTDB lineage: Bacteria > Krumholzibacteriota > Krumholzibacteriia > LZORAL124-64-63 > LZORAL124-64-63 > PNOJ01. Next base: position 14,440 of record JAUSBL010000010.1, on the reverse strand, counting down.
GGATCACGCCGATGACCTCGTCGGGGACCTGGTGCTGCTCGCGCTCGATGTAGCCGCGGCCGGTGTCGATGTAGATCTTGCCCTTGAAGTTGCCCGGCTCGGTGATCGTGCAGATCACGTGGTCGGGATTGAAGACCGACAGCTCGGGGTGGCCGCTGATCATGCCGGCGGTGACCGGCCCCAGCTTCGAGGACGAGATGGTGGCCCAGTGCGCCGGCGCGTCGGACAGGTGGAACACCACCTGCTTGAGGTTCAGCACGATGTCGGTCATGTCCTCGAGCACGAACGGCAGCGTGCTGAGCTCGTGCTTCACGCCGTCGATCTGTACGGCCGTGATGCTGTGGCCGTGGATCGAGGACAGCAGGGTGCGCCGCAGCGCCGTGCCGAGCGTATGGGCGAAACCCCGCTCCAGGGGGGCGATCACGAGCTCGGCGTAGGACGCCGTCTGGGTCTCTTTCACGATCTGGACGCCCTCGGGCATCAACATGTTGATCCACTTCATAGCCTGGTTCATCCCCCCTGCCAGCGGGTACGGCCGCGCCGTCCGGCGGCGCGGCATGTCGGTCGAACGACGATCGCCCCGGTCACATCCGGCGGCGCTTGGACGGGCGGCACCCGTTGTGCGGGATGCGCGTCACGTCCTTGACGCGCGTCACGTCGAGCCCTTCGGCCTTCAGGGTGCGGATGGCGGCCTCGCGTCCGGAGCCGGGTCCGCGGACCCAGATCTCGACCTTGCGCATGCCGTTGTTGAGCACTTCCTGGGCGCAGAACTTGGCGGCCAGCTGGGCGGCGAAGGCCGTCGACTTGCGGCTGCCCTTGTAGCGGCCCTGGTGCCCGCCGGACGACCAGGTGATCACGTTGCCACCCATGTCGCTCATCGTGATGATCGTGTTGTTGAAGCTCGACTTCACATGGGCGACGCCATGGATCTCCAGCTTCTTCTTGACCTTGCGGCCCTTACGCTTGTCCTTGGGACCAGCCACTCTCGCTTACCTCCTGCAGACTACTTCTTCTTCGCGCCGGGACGGGTCTTCGGGCCCTTGCGGGTCCGGGCGTTGTTCTTCGTGTTCTGACCGCGACAGGGCAGCTTGCGCCGGTGGCGCAGCCCCCGGTAGCTGCCGATGTCCATCAGCCGCTGGATGTTCATGCTGATCTCGGTCCGCAGCGTTCCCTCGACCTGGTAATCCTTGTCGATGATGCCGATGATGCGACGGGTGTCGTCCTCGGAAAGATCGCGGGTCTTGGTCTCGGGACTGATGCTCGCCTTCTCGCAGATCTTGCGCGCGCGGTGCGGCCCGATCCCGTAGATGTACGTCAGGGAGGTGCTGATCCTCTTCTCGTTGGGGATGTCAACACCGGAGATTCGTGCCACCTCGGCTCCTTTCGTCTTCCTCGCCCGGGGCGCCGCGGCCGTTTGCCGCCCGCGCCGCGGTCACGCTCAGCCCTGTCGCTGGTTGTGGCGTCGGTTCTCGCAGATCACCCGGACCACGCCTTCGCGGCGGATGATCTTGCACTTGTCACAGATCTTCTTCACGGACGTGCGGACCTTCATGACGTCTCCTCCGGGCCCCGGGGGCCGCTACTTGTACCTGTACGTGATCCGACCGCGCGTCAGGTCGTAGGGCGAAAGCTCGACGGTCACCTTGTCGCCGGGCAGGATGCGGATGAAGTGCATGCGCATCTTCCCGGACACGTGGGCCAGCACGACGTGCTTGTTCTCCAGCTCCACTCTGAACATCGCGTTCGGCAACGCTTCGACGACCGTACCCTCGACTGTGATTCCCTCTTCCTTGGCCATGGTCAGCTCCCGTCGGCGGCGGACTCCCCCGCGCTCAGCGCAGGGTCAGCACCCGCGGCCCGTCCGCCGTGACGGCCACAGTGTGCTCGAAATGGGCGGACAGTCGGCGGTCCGCGGTCGCGATGGTCCACCCGTCGGCCGCCGTGACGACCTGCTTGGCGCCCGCGTTGATCATCGGCTCGATCGCCAGCACCAGTCCCGCCGCCAGCACCGGATCCGGCAGCACACGGCTGCGGAAGTTGGGCACCTGCGGTTCCTCGTGCAGGCGCCGCCCGATGCCGTGGCCGACCAGCGTCTCGACCACCGAGAAGCCCGCGGCCCGCGCGTGCGTCTCGACCGCGACGCCCAGGTCCGAGATCCGCTTGCCCGGCCGCGACTGCGCGATCGCGAGCTCCAGGCATTCCCGGGTCGTCCGCAGCAGCCGCTCCGCCTCTTCGCTGACGCGGCCCACGGCGAAGGTCTCGGCCGAGTCGGAGTGCCAGCCCTCGCGGATCAGGCCGCAGTCGACCCCGACGATGTCCCCCTCGCGCAGCGCGCGCGGGCCGGGGATCCCGTGCACCACTTCCTCGTTCACCGAGATGCAACAGGTCGCCGGAAACCCGTTGTACCCCTTGAAGGAGGGCAGACAGCCCGCCTCCGCGATGAGGCGCTCGGCCAGGGCGTCGATCTCGGCGGTGGTCACGCCGGGCCCGACGATCCTCCCCAGCTCCCGGAACACCTCCGCCAGCACCACGGCGCTGGCCGCCATCTTCTCGATCTCCGCCGGTGTCTTGAGCCTAGCCCGCTGCTGCGAGGACACTGGCGATCCTTTGGGTCACGTCGTTCGGCGATCCCAGCCCGTCGATCCGCTCGAAGCGGTAGCGCGCGGCCAGGACGTCCTTCGCCGGCCTGGTCTTCTCGCGGAAGACCGCGAGCCGGTTGCGCACCGTCTCCGGGCGGTCGTCCTCGCGCATGGCCAGGTGGCCGTCGCACACCCGGCAGGGGTCGCCCTCCACGGCCAGCCCGGCGGCGGTCACGTGGCCGCAGGTGCTGCAGGTCAGCCTTCCCGAGAGCCGCCGGACGATCTCCTCGTTCGGCACGAAGATCTCCAGCACCACCGGCTCGTCCGAACCCAGCTCTGCCAGCAGGCTGATCAGGCCCTCGGCCTGGGGCGCCGTGCGCGGGAAGCCGTCCAGCAGCCAGCCCGAACTCCCGGCCGGTACGGCCGCGAGCGCCTCGCGGATCAGCACCATCATCAGGTCGTCGGGCACCAGCTGCCCGGCCTTCAGGATCGCGGCGGTCTGGCGCACCAGTTCGGGGTTCCCCGCGGTGCCGTCCGGGCCGAAACCGTCCCGCACGCAGGCCCTGAGGATCGCGCCGGTGGAGACGTGCCACAGCCCGCGGCTGCCGGCCAGGCGCTCGGCCTGCGTCCCCTTCCCGCTGCCTGGGGGCCCCAGGAACACCACGTTCAGCGCCAAGGCGCCCTACCTCCTGGCCCGCAGCCTGCCCTTGGACATGAAGCCATCGTAATGGCGCATGACCAGGTGCGATTCGATCTGCTGCAGCGTGTCCAGCGCGACGCCCACGACGATCAGCAGGCCGGTGCCGCCGAAGTAGAAGGGCACGTTCAGCAGGCGGATCATCATGTCGGGCAAGATCGCGATCGCAGCCAGGAAGAAGGCGCCGGGCAGCGTGACGCGGGTCAGCACCCGGTCGATGTACTGGGCGGTGTGCTTCCCGGCGCGCACGCCGGGGATGAAGCCGCTGTTCTTCTTCATGTTGTCCGCCAGATCCACGGGGTTCAGGATCACGGCGGTGTAGAAGTAGGTGAACAGGATGATCAGCGCCGAGTACGAGAGGTAGTAGACCGCGTGCCCGGGCGAGAAGATCCGGGTCAGCGTGTCGACGAACGCGTTGTTGCCGAAGAACGAGCTCAGCGTCCCCGGGAACATGATGATCGACTGGGCGAAGATGATCGGGATCACGCCGGCGGTGTTGACGCGCAGCGGGATGTGGGTGTTGGCCCCGCCGTAGACGCGCCGGCCGACGATCTTCTTCGCGTACTGCACCGGGATGCGGCGCTGCCCCTGCGTGATGGCGATGATCCCGGCGATGACCGCGATCATGAAGACCACCACGATCAGGCCCACGGCCACGTGCAGGCCGCCGCTGCGCAGCTGCTGGAACGTGTTCAGGATGTCGGTCGGGTACTGGGCGATGATGCCGATGAAGATGATCAGCGAGATCCCGTTGCCGATGCCCCGCTCGGTGATCTGCTCGCCCAGCCACATCACGAACATGGTGCCGGTGGTCAGCGTCAGCATCGTCACCAGCTTGAAGCCCAGGCCCGGGGTCTCGACCACGCCCAGGCGCTCCAGGGTGAAACTCACGCCGAAAGACTGGACGAGGGCCAGGCCGAGGGTGCCCCAGCGCGTGTACTGGTTGATCTTCTTGCGGCCCTCCTCACCCTCCTTCGCCAGCTTCTCGAAGTAGGGCACGACCGCCTGCATGAGCTGCAGGATGATCGAGGCGCTGATGTAGGGCATGATGCCCAGTGAAAACACCGTCGCCTGGCTCAGATTGCCGCCGGCGAAGAGGTCGTAGAGGCCCACGAGCGTGCCTTGCTGGCCCTCGAAGACCTGCTTGATGGCGTCGAGGTCGATGCCGGGCGTGGTGATGTGCCCGCCCAGACGGTAGATCACCAGGATCATGGTGGTGAAGAGGATGCGCCTCTTCAGCTCCGGGATCCTGAACATGCTCTGATAACTGCCGGTGATGTTCAACTCGCCGCTCCCTTTGCGTCAGACACCGTCGTTCCGGCTCACTCGGACGTCTCGACTGCCTCGGCCGTGGCCTCCGCGGCCCCCGCGACGACGAAGACCTTGCCGCCCGCCGCCGCGACCGCGTCGATCGCGCTCTGGCTGGCCCGGTCCACCCTGATCGTGAGGTTCTTCGTCGTCAGCTCGCCGCGGGCCAGCAGCTTGACCGGACGGTCGGCGTGCTTGACCAGGCCGGCGTCGGCCAGCACGGCGGCGTCGATCTCGAAGCCTTCCGCGTAGCGGTTCAGCATCTCGAGGTTCACGACCTGGTAGGTCTGACGGAAGATGTTCGTGAAACCGCGCTTGGGCAGACGCCGGTTGATGGGCATCTGGCCGCCCTCGAACCAGGCCGGGATGCCGCCGCCGGCGCGGGCCTTCTGGCCCTTGTGCCCGCGGCCGCCGGTCTTGCCCTGACCCGACGCGGGGCCGCGGCCCCGGCGCTTGCGCTCCTTGGTAGCGCCCTGCGGCGCGCCCAGATTGTTCAGCTTGATCATGCCTACTTCACCTCTTCGACTCGGAGCAGGTGGCACACCTTGTTCACCATGCCGCGGATCGTGGCATTGTCCTCGTGCACGACAACCGCCTGGTGGTGCCGCAGCCCCAGCGCGGCGATGATCCGCCGGTGCAGGGGGGGACGACCGGAGGCGCTGCGGATCTGCGTGATCTTGAGCTTACTCATCGCTGGTCACCTCTCCGGTCGCGGGGGCCTCGGCGGGAGCATCGGGCGCCGCGGGGGCCGCCTCGACGGCGGCCTGGCGCGGGCCGCGGACCAGGCCGAAGACCTCGGAGACCGAGATGCCGCGCTTGGCGGCGATCTCCTCGACCGAGCGCAGCTGGTCCAGCCCGTCCATGGTGGCCTTCCACACGTTGTGCGGGTTGCGGGAACCCAGCTGCTTGGTCAGGACGTTCTTGATGCCGGCGGCCTCGAGGATCGCGCGCACGCCGCCGGCGGCGATGACGCCGGTGCCGGCGGCCGCGGGCTTGAGCATCACGTGGCTCGACCCGAACCGGCCCACCACCGCGTAGGGGATGGTGTTGTTCAGGATCGGCACGGCGATCTGCCCGCCGCGGGCGGACTCGGACGCCTTGCGGATCGCGTCCGCGATCTCGTTGGCCTTGCCCAGCGCCACGCCGACCTTGCCCTTGCCGTCACCCACCGCGACGATCGCGTTGAAGCTGAAACGGCGTCCGCCCTTGACCACCTTCGCCACGCGGTTGATGGCGATGACGGTCTCGGTCATGTCGCTCGTCTCGCGCTCGCGCTCGCGCCCGCGGGGGGGGCGCCCGTCGCGCCGGGGGCCGAAACCGTCGCGGCCGCCCGGACCACCCGGTCCGCCGTGGCCGCCGGGCCCGCGCCGCTGTCCCTGACCGCCGGAGCGGTTGTCGCTGCGGCCGGTGGTGTTCGCCATGTCGGTCATCGATTTGCTCCTGTCCAGGGTCTCACGCTCTAGAATTCGAGCCCACCGTCACGGGCGCCCTTGGCCAGCGCGGCGACGCGCCCGTGGTAGAGGTATCCGTTGCGGTCGAAGACGGCCTTCTCGATGCCCTTCTCGCGGGCCAGCCGGGCGAGGTGGTGCCCCACGCGGTAGGCCGTGGCGCACTTGCCGGCCAGGCCCTCGGGCACCGCCGCGTCGTCGGCCTTGCGGCTGTCGGCAGCCAGCAGGGTGTTCCCGACGACGTCGTCGATGATCTGGGCGTAGATCGCCTTGTGGCTGCGGGACACGGTCAGGCGCGGCCGCTCGGCGGTGCCCGACACCTTCTTGCGCACGCGGACCTTCCGCTTCAGGCGGCTTTCGATCCTGTTCTTTGCTGTGTCTTTCATCTCGGTCGTCCTCCCGAACCCGTCGGGTTGCTGGAACCTGTCACGCTGTTCGATCCATCGACGCTACTTGCCGTTCACGCTACTTGGCGTTCACGCTACTTGGCGGCGGACTTGCCGGCCTTCCGGATGATCGTCTCGCCGACGTAGCGGATGCCCTTGCCCTTGTAGGGCTCCGGCTTGCGGTAGGCGCGGATCTCCGCGGCCACCTGGCCCACGCGCTGCTTGTCGAGCCCCCGGATGTCGATGCGGGTCGGCTCGGGGCAGACGATCTCGACGTCGGCCGGGATCGGGTACTCCACCGGGTGGCTGAACTGGAGCTGGAGGTCCAGCACCTGGCCCTTGACCTGGGCGCGGTAGCCCACGCCGATGATCTCGAGCGACTTCGTGAAGCCCGTCGTCACGCCGGCGATCTGGTTGGCGATCAGGGCGCGCACGAGGCCGTGGCGGGCCTTCATGGGCTTGCTGTCGTCCGGGCGGGCGATCCGCAGATCGCCGTCCTCGAGCCTGTATTCCAGACCCGCGGGGATATGCTGCCGCAGCTCGCCCCTGGGGCCCTTCACGATCGAGGTCTCGCCCTCGATCTCGAAGGTGACGCCCTGGGGGATGCTGATCGGCTTCAGTCCGATGCGCGACATGGTTCAGTCCTCTCTTCCGCGGCTTACCAGACTTCGCAGAGGATTTCTCCGCCCACGCCGTTGCGACGGCACTGGTGGTCGGTCATGATCCCCTGGTTCGTGGAGACGATGGCGATTCCGTAGCCTCCCCGGACCTTCGGGATGGACGTCTTGTCGGCGTAGATGCGCCGACCGGGCTTGCTGACCCGTCGGATGCCTTCGATCACGCCGGTGCGTTTGCCCGCGCGCTCGAAGTACTTCAGCGAGATCCGCACCACGCCCTGGGGGCCCTCGTCGACCGCCTCGAAGTCCGCGATGTAGCCCTGCTCCTTGAGCACGGCGGCCACGGCCTTCTTCATGTGCGACGCCGGCACCTCGACCTTGCGGTGCCCGGCCTGGGTGGCGTTGCGGATGCGCGTCAGCATGTCCGCAATGGGATCGGTCATGTTCATGTTCCCAGCTCCTCGCGGTTACCAGCTCGACTTCATGACGCCCGGCAGATCCCCCAGCAGGGCCAGCTGGCGGAAGCAGAGCCGGCACACGCCGAACTTCCGATAGTAGGCCCGCGGCCGGCCGCAGCGGCGGCAGCGGTTGTAAGCCCGCACCTTGTACTTCGACGGCCGGTTGGCCTTGGCGATCAGCGACTTCTTGGCCAATTTGCGTCCTCCTCTAGCGCCGGAAGGGCATGCCCAGCAGGCTCAGCAGTTCCCGTGCTTCCTCGTCGGTGTTCGCGGTCGTCACGAAGGTGACGTTCATGCCCCGCGCCTCGTCGACCTTGTCGAAATCGATCTCCGGGAAGACCGTCTGGTCCTTCAGGCCGATCGTGTAGTCGCCGCGGCCGCTCAACCGCGCCGGCACGCCCCGGAAGTCACGGATGCGGGGCAGGGTGAAGTTGATGAAGCGATCCATGAACTCCCACATGCGCTCCCCGCGCAGGGTGACGCAGGCGCCGATGGGCATGCCCGCGCGCAGCTTGAAGTTCGAGATCGACTTGCGCGCCAGCGTCTTGACGGACTTCTGGCCGCTGATGGTCTCGAGGTCCGCCAGGGCGCCCTCGAGGGCCTTCGGGTTCTGGATCGCGCGGCCCATGCCCACGTTCAGCACGATCTTGGTCGGCTTGGGGACCATCATCGGGTTGGTGTACCCGAACTTGTCCTGGAGAGCCGTCTTCACGCTCTCCTCGTAGATCCCCTGCATCCTCGGCTTCGCCATGATCAACATCCTCCTGCCTGTCCGGCTAGTTGGCGAGCATCTCGCCGCACTTCTTGCAGGTCCGCACGCGCGAGCCGTCGCCGAGCACGGCCGTGCCGGTGCGCGCCGCCTTGCCGCACTTGGGGCAGATCAGCATCACGTTGGAGGCGTCCACGGGAGCCTCCTTCTCGATGATCCCGCCCTGCGGCGACCGTTGTGTCTTCTTGGTGTGGCGCTTGATCATGTTGACCTTCTCCACGATCAGGCGGCCGGTGTCCGGGAACACCTTCAGCACCTCGCCCTCGAGGCCCTCGTACTCGCCGTTCAGCACCCGGACCTTGTCCTTCTTCTTGATGTGCATCACAGAACCTCCGGCGCGAGCGAGACGATCTTCATGAACTTCTTCTCGCGCAGCTCGCGCGCCACCGGGCCGAAGATGCGCGTGCCCACCGGCTCGCCGTCGGCGTTGATGATCACGGCGGCGTTCTCGCCGAAGCGGATGTAGGAGCCGTCCTTGCGGCCGATCTCCTTGCGGGTGCGGACCACGACGGCCTTCACCACGGACCCCTTCTTGACGTTGCCGTTGGGGATCGCCGACTTCACCGCGCAGACGATGATGTCGCCGACCCGGGCATAGCGGCGATTCGTCCCGCCGAGCACGCGGAAGCACATGGCGGTCTTGGCGCCGGAGTTGTCCGCGATGTTCAGTATCGTGTATTCCTGGATCATGTCGTCTCTCCTTGGACTCTACTTCGCCCGCTCGATGATCTCGGCCACCCGCCAGCGCTTGGTCTTCGAGAAGGGGCGCGTGGCCATGAGCTTCACGACGTCGCCGATGCGGCAGTCGTTCGTCTCGTCGTGGGCCGCCAGCTTCATCGACTGGTTGATGATCCGCTTGTACAGGGGGTGCGGGAAACGCCGGTCGACGCGCACGACCACGGTCTTGTCCATCTTGTTGGACACGACCGTGCCGATCCGCGTGGCCCTGAGGTTCCTCTCCGTGTTCGTCATCGCAGTCTCTCCCGGGCCGCGGCTCCCGCCGCGGGCGATGGGGGCGCGGTCAGCGCCCGGACGTCTTCTCGTTGATCACCGTCTTGATGACCGCCAGTTCGCGGCGGGCGGCGCGGACCTGCAGCGGGTTGTCCAGGCGGCGCATCTTCAGCTGCATCCGCAGGTTCAACAGCTCCTCGGACTTCTCGGTGACGAGCCCGTGCAGCTCCTCGACGGACATCTCCCGCAGATCGTGGGCTTTCATCATCGCGATCACTCCCCGCGCCTGGTGACGACGCGCGTCTTGAAAGGCAGCTTGGCGGCGCCGAGGCGGAAGGCCTCCTTGGCCGACTCCAGATTCACGCCGTTGACCTCGTACAGGATCCGGCCGGGCTTGATCACGGCGACCCAGTACTCGGGGTTGCCCTTGCCTTTGCCCATGCGCGTCTCGGCGGGCTTCAGGGTGATGGGCTTGTCCGGAAACACGCGGATCCACACCTTGCCGACGCGCTTGATGCTGCGGGTGATCGCGACGCGGGCGGCCTCGATCTGGCGGCTCGAGGCCCAGCCGCACTCCACGGCCTGGAGCCCGTAGTCGCCGAACGCCACGGTGGCGCCGCGCAGGGTGGTGCCCCGCATGCGGCCCTTGTGCATCTTCCTGAACTTCGTCCTCTTCGGCATCAACATGACTCGTCGTCCTCTCCGGTCGGGCCGATCGGGCGGCCTCGTCCGCGGTGGCTAGGCGCGCTCCTCGTGCACCTGGGAACGCAGCTGCTCCTTGAAATCGGCCGGGAAGATCTCGCCCTTGCAGATCCACACCTTGACGCCGATCGCGCCGTAGGTCGTGCGGGCGGTCGTGGTCCCGTAGTCGATGTCGGAACGCAGCGTGTGCAGGGGCACGCTGCCGTCGTGGTAGTTCTCGACGCGCGACATCTCGGAACCGCCCAGGCGTCCGGCGCAGCGGATCTTGATGCCCTTGGCGCCCATGCGCATGGCCGTGGCGATGGACTTCTTCATCGCGCGGCGGAACGACACGCGGCCCTGGAGCTGCGCGGCGACGTGCTCGGCCACCAGCGGGGCGGACAGCTCGGGCTTCTTCACCTCTTCGACGTCCAGCTTGACGTTCTTGCCGATCGTCTGCTGGAGCTCGGCGCGCAGCTCGTCGGCGCGCTTGCCCTGGCGGCCGATGACCACGCCGGGCCGGCTGGTCGAGATGATGACGTTCACCTTGTCGCGGTAGCGCTTGATCTTGATCTGGGCGATGCCGGCGCTGCCCACGCGCGCCATCACGTAGCGCCGCAGCAGCAGGTCCTCCTGCAGCCAGTCCGCATAGCTCTTGTCGCTGAACCACGAAGAGTTCCAGTCCTTGACGATTCCCAGACGGAATCCGACCGGATGCGTTTTCTGACCCATGCTCGTCCTTTCCTGTACCGCCTGTCGGGGCGCCCCTGCGGCGCCCGTCGCCTTGGCTCCGCCCTACTGGTCGGAGGAAACCGTCACCTGGATGTGGCTGGTCCGCTTGAGGATCCGGTACGCCCGGCCCTGGGCGCGGGGGCGGATCCGCTTCATCGTCGGGCCCTCGTCGATGCGGACCTCCGACACGATGAAGCCCGAGTTCTCGACCCGCGTCTCGGCGCCGCCGGCGACGCGGGCGTTCGCCGTCGCCGAGAGGATCGCCTTGGTGAGCAGGGGCGACGCCTTCTTCGGCGTGAGCTTGAGGATCATCAGGGCCTGATCCACGCGCTTGCCCCGCACCAGGTCGGCCACGATGCGGGCCTTCCGGGCCGAGATCCTGACAAATCGATTGACTGCACGGCCGTCCATGACACCTACCTCCGCCAGTGGCGCACTACTTCTTCTTCTTGTCCTTACTCGTATGACCGCGGTAGGTCCGCGTCGCCGCGAACTCCCCGAGCTTGTGGCCCACCATGTTCTCCTGGACATAGACCGGGATGAACTGCTTGCCGTTGTGCACGGCCAGGGTGTGGCCCAGGAACTCGGGCACGATCGTCGAGCGGCGCGACCAGGTCTTGACGACCCGCTTCTCACCCTTGTCGTTCATGTCGACGACCTTCTTCATGAGGTGGTCGTCGATGAAGGGACCCTTTTTGATCGAACGAGCCATGCTGCTCCCATCCTTCGTCCCGGACCCCGCCGGCGGCCGCCGGTCGGCGTTCCTGCGCTACTTCTTGCCCCGCCGCCGCACGATGAATCGGTCGGACGGCTTCTTGTGACGCGTCTTGAAGCCCTTGGTGGGCACGCCCCAGGGCGTGACCGGGTGACGGCCGCCCGAGGTGCGGCCCTCGCCGCCGCCGTGCGGGTGGTCGACCGGGTTCATGGCCACGCCGCGCACCTTGGGGCGGCGGCCGAGCCAGCGGGTCTTGCCCGCCTTGCCGATCACGATGTTCTCGTGCTCGGAGTTGCCGACCTCGCCGATGGTGGCGTAGCAGTTGCGGTGCACCATGCGCACCTCGCCGCTGGGCAGGCGCAGGGTGACGTAGTCGCCCTCCTTCGCCAGCACCTGGGCGAACGAGCCGGCGCTGCGCACGATCTGGCCGCCGCGGCCGATCTGCAGCTCGACGTTGTGCACCAGGGTGCCCAGGGGCACGCGGTGCAGCGGCAGCGAGTTGCCCACGTTGAACGTGGCGGCCTCGCCGGCCAGCACCGTGTCGTTCACCTTCAGGCCGTTCGGCCAGATGATGTAGCGCTTCTCGCCGTCCGCGTAGGACAGCAGGGCGATGCGGGCGCTGCGGTTCGGGTCGTACTCGACCGTCGCCACGCGCGCCGGGATGTCGCGCTTGTCGCGCTTGAAGTCGATCAGGCGGTACCGGCGCTTGTGGCCGCCGCCGCGGTGCCGGCACGTGATGCGGCCGTGGTTGTTGCGCCCGCCCGTCTTGTTCAGGGGCTCGAGCAGCGACTTCTCGGGACGGTCCGCTGTCAGCTCGCTGAAGTCGGAAACCGTGCGGAATCGCTGTCCGGGCGTCACGGGCTTCAGTTTCTTGATGGCCATTGCTACCCCTATGGATCACGCCGCGCCGCGCGCGGCGTCCGAGCTAGACGTTGTCGAAGACGTCGATGCTGTCGCCCTCGGCGAGGGTGACCACGGCCTTTTTCCAGTCGGCGCGCTTGCCGGAGTAGCGGCCCAGCCGCTTGACCTTGCCCAGCATGTTCATGGTGCGCACGCTCTCGACCTTGACCCCGAAGAAAAGCTCGACGGCCTGCTTGATCTCGTGCTTGTTCGCCGCGGGAGCGACCTGGAAGAAGTACTGGTTGTACTTCTCCCGCAGGTCCGAGCCCCGCTCCGTGATCAAGGGGCGCTGGATCACCTTGCTCAGGTCCTTCACGATCCGAACACCTCCTCGGCCCCGCTGAGCGAACCCTTGGTGAAGACCAGGTGGTCGGCCCAGAGGATGGTGTACGTGTTGAGGTCGGCGTGGCGCAGGACGCGCACGCCCTGGATGTTCCGCAGCGACTTGTAGACGTTGCCGCCCGAATCCGGCAGCACCACCAGGGTGTGGCGGCCCTCGGTCGCGATGCCCTTCAGCAGCTTCGCCAGCTCGGCCGTATGGGGCTTCTCCATGGCGAAGTCCTCCAGCACGGCGATCCGCTCGTTGGCGGCGCGGTCGCTGAGCGCGGAGCACAGGGCCAGGCGCTTGACCTTCTTGGGCAGCTTGTAGGAGTAGTCGCGGGGGTGCGGCCCGAAGACCGTGCCGCCGCCGACGCGCAGGGGCGACTTGGCGCTGCCCGCGCGGGCGCGGCCCGTCCCCTTCTGCCGGTACAGCTTGCGGCTGGACTTGCAGACCTCGCCGCGCGTCTTGGTGTCGTGCGTGCCCTGGCGCTGGTTGGCCAGGTAGCAGCGCACGGCCTCGTAGAGGGCCTGCTTGTGCACCTCTTGCGCGAACAGCGAATCGGGAAGGTCGACCTTGCCGACCGTCGCGCCGCTGCGGTTGTACAGGTTCGCGGTTGCCATCGTTAGACCTCTGTTCCCTCGTGAGCCGGCCGGGCCGTTCAGCGGCTGACCCGGATGTACACGATCCCGTTCTTGCTGCCGGGCACGCTGCCCTTGACGAGCAGCAGGTTGCGCTCCTGGTCGACCCGGACCACCGACAGGTTCTTCTTGGTCTCCTGCTTGTTGCCGAGCTGACCCGCCATGCTCGTGTTCTTGAGCGAGCGGCCGGGCTTGGTGTGCATGCCGGTCGAACCGGACATGCGCACGTTCTTCGAGCCGTGCGAGGCGGGGCCGCGACCCTGGTTCCAGCGCTTGATGCGGCCCTGGAAACCGAAGCCGCGGGTCACGCCGGTCACGTCGACGCGGGCCACGCCCGCGAACAGCGAGACGTCGACCCGGTCGCCGCGGGCGTAGGCGTCGCCCTCGTCGAGGGTGAACTCGCCCACGATGCGCAGGGGGCCGCTGTCGGCCTTCTCGAAGTGGCCCTTCTGGGGGCGCGACGCGTTCTTGGGCTTGAGCGGGCCGAAACCGAGCTGCACGGCGTCGTACTTGTCCGCGCCCGCGGCCGTCTTGACCTGCGTCACGACGCAGGGGCCGGCCTCGATCACCGTCACCGGCACGTGCCGCCCGTCCTCATCGAAGAGGCGGGTCATGCCGAGCTTCCTGCCGATCATTCCGTTCATGGTTGCTCCCTGGCGCCTTCGACTCAGACCTTGATCTCGACATCGACGCTGGCGGGCAGCGTCAGCTTCTTGAGGAACTCGGTCGTCTGGGGCGTCGAGTTCTCGATCTCGATGAGCCGCTTGTGGACGCGCATCTCGAACTGCTCCCGGGACTTCTTGTCCACGTGGGGCGAACGCAGCACGCAGTACGTCGAACGGCGCGTGGGCAGGGGCACCGGCCCCCGCACCAGGGCGCCCGTCCGCAGGGCCGTCTGCACGATCATCAGCGCCGAGCGATCCAGCACCGCGGGCTCGTAGGCCTTCAGGCGGATCTTGATCTTCTGTCTGGCCAAGTCGGTTCTCCTTGTTCTGCGATGGCTACTCCAGCATCGCCGCGCCGCGCGGCGCCTGCTCACCTGTCGCGGGCCGGGCGCGGGGCCCGGCCTTTCCGTTCCCGTCCTTCTACTTCAGGATCTTGGCGACGACTCCGGCGCCCACCGTGCGGCCGCCCTCGCGGATCGCGAACCGCAGACCCTCTTCCATCGCGATCGGCGTGATCAGCTCGATCGTCATCTTGATGTTGTCGCCCGGCATCACCATCTCCACGCCCTCGGGC
>JAUSBL010000009.1 GCA_030658975.1 Candidatus Latescibacterota bacterium | reverse complement strand
GCCCGGGACGGCGCGGGTGACGGTCCACGCGCTGACCGGCGCGCTGGTGCGGGTGCTGGCGGACGGGCCGCAGACCGCGGGGGCGCACTTCGCGGCGTGGGACGGCCGGGACGGGCGGGGACGCGAGATGCCGGCCGGCGGGTACGTGGTGCGGATCGCGACGGAGGCGGGGACGGGGGCGGTGAAGGCCTTGCTGGTGCGATGAAGCGGTCTGGCGCCTGACAGACGAATCCGGCGCACAACCGCCCCGTCCCGCTTCCCACCCGGCAGAGCCACTCGGCCGCCGATTCCAGGCGACATCTTTCGCCGTTCCTGATGTTTCCGTATCATTCCCATGATTGTGACAATGGAATATCGATCCGATATGCAGTCCCCGGGTATCGCCCGCCAGGGTGCGGCATCACGAAGGGAGCGCCGACGTCCTGAAGGATCCGTTCCGGCAGTTCGTCGGCGACACGGCCCCATCCACCTTCAATGCCAAGGATGATGACGATGAAGACCCGCTCGGCGCCATGGAAAGTTACGGAGATCCGGCTGCTGCTCGTGCTTGCGACTGCGCTGGTCGCCGCGCTCGCCGGCTTCACGACCAACGCCGGAGCCACAGGCGAGATCCTCAGTTGGGGCGGGACGGTCGTCGTCGCCCAGGATGCCTTGACCAACCTGTCGGCGGTGTCGGCGGGCGAGGGTCATAGCCTGGGTCTGAAGACCGACGGGTCGATCGTCGCCTGGGGACGCAACAACTCCGGCCAATGCACCGTGCCGGCGCCCAACGCGGGGTTCGCGGCGGTGGCGGCTGGCGGCGAGTACAGCCTGGGTCTGAAAGCCGACGGCTCCGTCGTCGTGTGGGGATCCAGCCAGGACGGTCTTCACGACGTGCCCGCGCCGAACCTGGGATTCACGGCCGTGTCGGCCGGGGCCTACCATGTCCTGGGTCTGAAGGCGGACAAGACCATCGTGGCGTGGGGACGCAACCATTCGTCGGAAGGCGATTACCTCGGCCAGTGCGACGTGCCGGCTCCGAACCAGGATTTCACGGCGGTCACCGCCGGCGGGCTCCACAGTCTGGGCCTGAAGTCCGACGGGTCCGTCGTCTGTTGGGGCAACAACCGGAGCGGCCAGTGCGACGTGCCTGCGCCGAACACGGGCTTCACGGCGATCGCGGCGGGCATGGACCACAGCATGGGTCTGAAGGCCAACGGTTCCATCGTCGTGTGGGGCGACAATAGTTTGGGTCAGTGGAACGTGCCGGCGCCGAACTCCGGGTTCACGACCCTGGCGGCGAGCAGGTACGGCAGCGTGGGTTTGCGGCCCGACGGCAGGATCGTCGCCTGGGGCGACGACTGGGGGATGGGCCCCGCCGTGCCTTATCCGAATGCGGTCTTCACGATGATTTCGGCGGGATCCATGCACAAGCTGGCCCTGAAGTCCGATGGGACGGCCGTCGCCTGGGGCTCGAACGTGTTCGCCCAGTGCAACCTGAATTCGAGGAGCCTCGGCTGCACGGCACTGGCAGCGGGGCCGATGCACTGGCTGGGTCTCAGGTCGAACGGGGCCATCGTCGGCTGGGGCGTGGATAACTGCGGCCAGGCCACGCCTCCCACGGTGAACACGGGTTTCACGGCGCTGAGCGCGGGACAGCACCACAGCCTGGGCCTGAAGACCGATGGTTCGATCGTCGCCTGGGGCTGCAACTCCAACGATGTCCCCGAACATTCCGGCCAGTGCAACGTGCCGGCGCCGAACACGGGGTTCGTGGCGATCGCCGGGGGCGGCTATTTCAGCCTGGGCGTGAAGGACGACGGCTCCGTCGTCGCGTGGGGTGACAACCGGCTCGGCCAGTGCGACGTGCCGGCGCCGAACGTCGGGTTCGCGGCGGTCGCGGCGAGCGACCGCCACAGCCTGGGCCTGAAGCTCGACGGCTCCATCGTCGGCTGGGGGGACGACATGTTCGGCCAGTGCAGTGTCCCCGGGCCGAACACGGACTTCACGGCGGTCGTGGCGGGCGGTCGCCACAGCCTGGGGCTCAAGGCCGACGGCTCCATCGTCGCGTGGGGCGAAAACCAGTCCGGCCAGTGCGACGTGCCGGCGCCGAACGCGGGCTTCACCGCGGTGGCGGCGGGCGACCTGCACAGCCTGGGTCTGAAAGCCGACGGGACGATCGTCGCGTGGGGCGCTCGCGGGTCCGGCCGCTGCGACGTGCCCGAGCCGAACGTGGGCTTCACGGAGATCGCGGCGCGCGGCGACGTCAGCCTGGGGATCCGCAGCCTCATCCCGCAATCCGTCCAGCTGACCCTGTTCGATGCCGTGCGCCGGGGTGGCCGGGCGACGGTCCGCTGGGCGCTGTCCCGGCCGGTCGACCACGCCGGCTTCCACCTGTGGCGACAGGCGCCCGCCCAGGATCGCCAGCGGCTGAGCACCGAGTTGCTCGACGGCCGGGACACCTACGAGTTCGACGACGTCGCGCCGCCCTCCGGGCCGGCGGACTACTGGTTGCAGGAACTGACGACTGGCGGCGGCGAGAACTGGTACGGCCCGGCCCGGCTAGAGGCGGCCGTGATCCCCGGCGCGCTGCGCCTGGCGCAGAACCGACCCAACCCCTTCAACCCGAGCACGTCGTTCGACTTCGACCTGCCGCGACCCGGCCGTGTCGTGCTGACGGTTCACGACCTCAGGGGCGCCCGCGTCGCGACCCTTGTCGATGCCGATCTGCCCGCCGGCGAGCAGAGCCGCGCATGGCACGGCCTCGACGACGACGGCGCGCCGATGCCGTCGGGGGTCTATTTCGTGCGCCTGTCGGTGGGGGAGGAAGTCCGCACGGTCAAGGTGATCATGGCGCGGTGAGCGGCTCGGAGAATCGCACTGGCACCCCGGGGGGCCCTCCGCTAGGATCCCCCCGGAGGTGCCCCATGTTCCTGAAGTTCCTGCTCTGGCTGCTGCTGTTCGTGCTGTGCTGGCCGCTGGCCATCCTGGCGCTGGTCTTCTTCCCGCTGATCTGGCTGCTGCTGCTGCCCTTCAGGATCCTGGGCATCGCGGTGACCGGCGTGCTGGAACTGTTCAAGGCGATCATCATGCTGCCGGCCCGGCTGCTGGGCGGACGTCCCGGCGCCAAGCCGAAGCGTCCCTGAGGCGCGCCCGCCGCTCCCGACGAAGGACCGCCATGCCCACACGTCGCGGCCGCCTGCGAGCGATCCGCGCGAGCGCCACGTGGGCGCTCGCGCTGCTCGCCGTCGCGGTCGCGGCCGGGGCGCAGGGGCTCGACGGCCTGCTGTCGGCCGACGGCTGGGTCCCGCAGCCCGGTGAGCGCGCCCAGCTCGCGCTGGATCTCGACGGCCACGCCACCGAGTTCCGCCTGCTGAAGCACCACGAAGGCACCTCGATCATCTTCGCGGTGCGCGACCGCGCCTCGGGCCGCGACGTGGCCGTGGTCAAGACCAACTCCCTGAGCACGAACGTGAGCGCGGAGATCTACGCCTGGCGGCTGGCGGTGGTGCTGGGCTGTCCCGAAGTGGTCGCGCCCGTCTCGCCCGTCACTCTGTCGGGCCGCTCGCTGGCCAAGCTGCGCGACCTGCTGGCGGGCGTGTCCTACGGCGCGTCGCGCAAGGAGGACGCGCGGCGCGAAGTCCTGGCCGAACTCGACCGCGTGCTCGCCGCCGGCCGCGGCCTGCCCGGGGCGATCAAGCCCTGGCTCGACTGCTTCGTCCAGAACCGGCGGCTGGGCACGCGCGAGCTGTTCGCGGCGACGGACGCGGCCGCCTGGCTGCGCGCCGGCGGGCCGCGTCCCGGCGACGGGATCGTCGCGCTGTCGCAGGTGAGCGCGCTGCAGGAACCGACCGGCATCCATCTCGGACGCCTGCCGGCCCGGCGGCTCGCCGCCGACCTCGCGGACATCATGCTGCTGGACGCGCTGATGGGGCAGGACGACCGCTTCGCCGGCGGCAACCTACACGTCTGGCGCGACGGCGGCGAACGTCGGCGGGTGGGCGGCGCACCGGACATGCCCCTGTGGGACCTGGGGGAGGTGCGGCTGCTGGCGCTGGACAACGGAGCGGCGCTGCGCCCGGGCCTCAACACCGGGCTGCGGGACCTGCGGGGCGAGATCCATCCGGGCGTGCGCGCCGAGCGCTTCGACCGCCGCGTCGTGGACAGGCTGCGGGAGCTGCGGCGTCAGACGGCGGGCGCGGACTCCGCGCGCGTCTGGGAGCGCCTGGGCCTGGTCGGCAAGCGCGCCGAGTTGGCGGCGCGCCGGCTCGACGAGGTCCTCGCCCACCTCGACGGACTCGAGGCCGTGGTGGGCGAGCAGATCTGGCTCCCCGATCCCGAGCTCAGGGACCGTCGCTGGCCGTGACCCTGATCACGACCGCGGGCAGCACGGCCCCGGGATGGTCCGCGCCGAAGTCCCACACGACGGAACGCGCGGCGCCCGCCGCGACCCCGGCTCCCACGTGCCCCGTCACCGAGTTCACGGCCAGGTTCCAGGTGGCCCCACCGTCGTCCGAGGCTGCGACCGACACGCTCACGGCCGGGCTGTCGGGATCGGCCAGGTCGTAGCTCACGTCGACCAGGCCCGAGCCGTCGTTCCTCTGCGCGAACGTCACGTTGCTCACCACGGGCGGTTCGGCGCCGCCGGCCACCAGCGAGTAGGCCTGGCTGCCGCCGCTGAGCGTCCCCTTGTGCCGCACGATGATCCGGTAGGCGCCGGCCTGGACCGCGGCGGTCTGGGCCTTCTCCACGTTGTCGCGCACGTTGTCGCCGCGGACCGCCCAGGCGCCCGGCGTGGCCGGGTCCAGGGTCCAGGGTCGGGTGACCTGGGCGTCGCTCACGCGCTCGACGCGCAGGTCGAGGTCGTTGACCAGCACGGACTGCGTCGGGTTCAGTACCCAGGGCTGCGCCGGGCCGGCCGGGTCGTTCCAGGCCAGGGTCGCGGTGACCGGTCCCGCGCCGCTGCTCCAGATCACGAGCGTGTCGGCTTCACCCTGGGACAATGTCGCCTCAGTGACGCGCGACGGGAACGCGGCGTCGCCGGCGATCAAGAGGGCGGCGGCCTCGGCGTCCAGCAGGCCCCAGCCGTAGGCGTAGTCGGGGCCGGTCGCAGCGCCGGCCTCGCTCGCGGTGTGGATGACGACGGCCTTGAGCGTGGCCGAGCGGGCCGTCTGGCCGCCGTGGACGTCGCGCCACTGCTGGGCCAGCAGATGCAGCGAGCCGGCGGCGTTGGGGCTCGCCATCGAGGTGCCGTTGTAGCTGGCGTAGCTCGTGTTGCTGGCGGTGCCGCAGCTGTACAGTCCGACGCCGTTGGCCACCACGTCGGGCTTGATGCGCCCGTCGTCGGTGGGTCCCCAGCTGCTGAACGAGGACATCACGACGTCGGCGGGCTGGGTCCAGCCGCCCGGCACGTCCAGGACCGCGCCGACGGTCAGCACGTTCTTGCAGGTGCCGCGGTAGGGGATGCTGTCGAAGCCGTCGGCGCCGCCGTCCGGCTCGCGCGTGGTCGTGCTCTGCGCCCAGTCGTCCAGGCCGGTGTCCCAGTAGTAGTGCAGGCCGCCGGGGCCGGGGCCGTAGTTGGCGCGGTCGTTGCCCGCGGCGCAGACGATCAGGTAGTGCGGCGCGTCGTGGGCGGTCTGGTCCCACTCCTGGGAATAGCTGCTGTAGATGCCGAAGCCGGGATCCTCGGTCTGGCTGACGGCGACGTCGCCGTACCAGTACCACGCCGACTGCGAGCTGTTGTAGTACCAGCCTGCGACGAACGAGTAGCTGTGGTTGGAGATCAGCAGTCCCTGCGCCGCGGCCGCGGCCATCTCGGACTCGTCGTCGGTCCAGTCGTAGCTGTCCAGCCACGCTGCCGGCGACATGCCGTGCGCCAGGGGATCGACGCCGGCGGCGTTGAGCGTGCCCGCCACGTGGGTGGCGTGGTAGTGGACCGACGGGGCGCCGTCGCGCACGACGGTGCGGCCACCGAACTCCTGGTGGCCGACCATGGCGGCGCCGGCGTCCCACAGGGCGAACTCGCCGGCCGCGTTGGCGCCGTCGAGATCCAGACCCGTGGCGCCGCCCGGCCAGAGGCGGTCGGCGCCGACGGTCTGCCCGGCGACGAGGTTCAGGGTCTGCAGGAACATCGGTCGGCCCCGGTCGGTGCCGACCAGCAGCAGCGAGGGGTCGCGGTTCAGGGCGCCCTGCGGGCCGCCGGTCGTCGCGAGCAGTTCGCGATAGAGCGGCGTGCGCCGGGCCGCGGCGTCCGCCGCCAGGGCGCGGGCCTGCGCCTGCAGCGCCGGGACGTCGGTCCCCTGCGCCGGAACGACGGTGCGGGGCGCACCGGTGCCGCGCGTGGCGCCCACGAGCAGGGCGGCGGCGGCCAGCGCGACAAGGAACAGGAGGCTGCGGCGGAACTTGCGGGTCGTCATGGCGAGCCTCCTGCTACTTCACGAGGGTGAGCCGCGCCGTCAGTTCGTCGCGACGGTCGGCGCCGCGCACGCTCAGGCGCGCGAAGTAAGTGCCGCTCGGGGCGGCCCGGCCGTCGGGCCCGCGCCCGTCCCAGACCGCGGTGTGACGGCCGGCCGGCCGGTCGCCCTGCGCGAGGGTGGCCATTTCGCGCCCGCGCACGTCGAAGACGGTCAACCGGATCTCAGCCGCGGCGCGCAGATTGAAGGCCACGGTGGTCCCGGGATTGAAGGGGTTCGGATGCACCGGTCCCAGGCGGTCGACCGTCGGGGTCGGCGGGGTCGGCGTGCTGCTGCCTTCGATCGTGAACGCATCGCCCTGGTCGGCGCCGATCCAGCCGAAGCGGTCGGTAGCTTCCACCGCCAGCACGGCCGCCGTCGTCGCGTGGTCCGGCACGGTCCAGATCCAGGCGTACTGGCCGTCGGGGTCGGCCGGGACGAGCGTCTGGACGAGCACCTCGGCGCCGTCGAACACCGTGACGGTGATCGCGGCGGGCGCAGCCCCCCAGCTCGACTCGTCCACGCTCCAGCGAAGCGTCTCCTGGTCGGCGGCCTGCAGCGTCTCGCCGCCGGCCGGGGAGTAGACCGCCACCAGCGGCGGGCGGCTGTCCAGGGTGTCGGGCGCGGAGACGGCGCTGCCCGTTGCGGCAGCGGCGGGACCGGCGGCGGCGAGCCCCAGCGCGAGCAGGGCGGCGGCGGGCAAGACGCCGTACGATGGCGAAACGCCACGGATCATTGCGGTCAGCATGGTTTGCACCTCGGGTTCGGGGGCTCCGGACGGACGCTGCAAGCGCCGCGCCGGGGCGGCATCAACAAGATAAGGGTATTTCAGTCCTTAATAAGGAAAGGCCGCCCGCGGGGGCGGCCCGGGAGGTGGCGGAGGCGTCGGCGGGATCAGTCGATCCCGTAGGAGACGGTGACCACGGCCTTGACCACTTTCTCGATGGTCGAGGTGTCGTAGGTGCCATAGTCGTCGACCATGGTCGAGTTGGCCGGCGTGATCTGGAAGACGCCCTGGCTCGCCGACTGCAGCTTGCCGGCCTTGCTGCCGCTGTTGCCGGCCAGCATTTCGGCGCGCTCGCGGGCGTTGCGGGTGGCCTCGCCCAGCAGCTCGAGCTTGAAGGCGTCGAGGTGCGCGACGAAGTACTCGGGCTGCCAGGATTCGAAGGCGACGCCGTCCTTGATCAGATCCGTCGCGGCGCGCGCGACGGCCTCCACCAGCTTCACGTCGGCGGATTCGACGCGCACCTGCTGGCGCAGCATGTATCCCTCCACGACGTTCGTCATGTGGCCGGCCTCCGACACGCGGTTGAGCGTCTCGGTCATCACCGGCTGCAGCACCACGGCGCTCTGGGGCAGGCCGCGGGCGACGAGGAAGGCCTGCACGCGCGCACGGTCGCGCTCGATGCCCTGGTAGGCCTCGGCCAGCGACGACGCGCGGCTCGAGAAGCTGCCCGACCAGGTGGCCAGGTCGGAAGTGACATTACGCTCGGCGTAGCCCTTCACGACGATCGCCTGCCCCGAGGGGCGGACGTCGCGCAGGGCGTCCGCGCCGATCCAGGCCGCGACGATCAGGCCGATGGCCAGGAACAGGCCCAGCGGCGCCAGTCCCCGCGAAGATTCCCTGACGTGGTCTGCCATGCTATCTTGCCTCCCGTGCTCCGTATCGTCCGCGGCCGATTCGGCGACTGCCGACCCGATCCGCGCCGACGCCAGGATAGACCGAAAGGGACCGGCACGCATGGGATATTCGCTGCTCGCGGCCGCCGTCCTGGCGGCGCTGCTGTCCGCCTGCGGCCCCGCCCGCGGCGCCGACGACCTGCCGTGGCCTGCGCCGGCCCCGCCGGCCGCGGGACCCGAGGTGCGCGACCCCTTCTTCGCCTTCTGCGTGGCGCTGGCCGAGGGGGATTCGCTGGGCGTCTGGCGGGGACCGGAGCTGGCCGCGCGGTTCGCCGCGACGGGCCGGCGCAGCAAGCTGCCGGTCGAGACGCTCGTGAGCCTGGAACGGCGCGAGGTTCCCCCGCCGCTGCAGCCGACGCACGGGGACCGGCGCGCGACCCGGCGTTGGCGCGTCGAGCTGGACGCCGACCTCGCGCGCCCGCTGCCCTACAGCATCCTCGGCTACCACCCCGGCACCCTGCACGTGTCGCGGGTCCTGGAGGCGCTGGAATGGGTGCTGCCGGGCTCCGCGGTGCGGGTCGACGGAGACGACGGCCCCGAACTGCGCGTGGGCACGATGCACGCCCTGCGCCTCGAGGTCGGGCACGTGATCCTGGACGCCGACGGTCTGGTCGACAAGCTCCTGGGCAAGAAGCTGGACGACACCTGGACCGAGGCCTTCGTCCTGGCGCGGGTCGACGGCGCGGCCGATCCGCGGGAGAACGGCCTGAACGGCGTCGCGCTGGGGCGCGCCCGCAACGGGCGGCCGCTGAGCGGCGCCTTCGACTTCCGCCGCGACGAGGTGCTGCCCAACGGCCGGCCCGCCGCCCGCGCGCTCAGCGGGTTGTGCCGGCCCGTCGTGGCGCCATACGGGCATCCGGATCCGCGGGCCTGGTCCTGGCGCCCGTGAGCGGGCGCCGCGGGTGACAGGCCCGGATCCGGGTGCTATCTTGCCCCGCATGCGCGACAAGGAACGACAGGATCGCTGGCTGGTGGCCCTCGACGTCGACGGCACGCTGCTGAACACCGAGTTCGAGGATGTGGTCCACGTCCGCGAGCAGGCGGCCATCCGCAGCCTGCGGGCGGCCGGCCACGTGCTGGCGCTGTGCACCGGGCGCAACCGCCGCTCGGTGGCCGACGTGGTCAGCAGCGCCGGCGGGGCGCTGGACGGCGTGCCGCAGGTGCTGCTCAACGGCGCCATGGTGCTGTGCGGCGACCCGCCGCAGCTGCTGCGCCACGCCGGCCTGGAACGGGAGCAGCTGCGCCGCGTGGTCGAACTGTTCCGCGCCGCCGGCACGCTGCCGATGATCTTCGGCACCGAAGACGACGGCGGCGATCTGCTGACCGAGAACATCGCGCCCAACGGCGTGCTGGGCACCTACCTGGCGCGGCGGCGCGACCGGGTCGGCGCGATCCGCATGGTCGACGACCTGATGGCGCACCTGCCGGAGGCCGCGCTGGAGATCGGCACCATCGACCGGCTCGAGGTGGCGACGCCCCTGGCCGCGGCGATCCGCGCCGAGATGGGCGACAGCGTGCGCGTGGTGCTGACCGAATCCCTGCTGGAGCGGGGATCCTACCTGTGGGTCGAGGTGTATCAGGCTGAATGCGGCAAGGGGGCCGGCCTGATGCTCCTGGCCGAGACCCTGGGCGTGCCGCGCGAGCGCACCGTGGCCGTGGGCGACAACTACAACGACCTGGACATGTTCACGGCGGCGGGCCACAGCGTCGCCATGGGCAACGCGCCGCCCGAGGTGCGCGCGGCGGCCGACCGCACGGCGCCGCACGTCGCCGACCACGGCGCCGCGGTGATCTGCGAGGAGATCGCCGCGGGCAGGTACCCGCAAGCGAGGGAGCGGTGATGGCCGGACGCGGCGACGACTGGCTGGCCGACGGGGCCGGCGGCGACTGGCAGGACGGCGACTGGAACGACGACGAGTTCCGCCGCGTCGGCTACGCCTTCGTCGACCTCATGGCCGAGTACCTGCAGGGTCTCGAGGGCCGCCGCGTCTACGGGCCGGTCTCGCCCGCGGGCCTCGACGACCTGTTCGCCGAGGACCTGCCCGAGGAGGGCGCCACCAGCGCCGATCTGTTGACCGAGTGCCGCGCCAAGATCTTCCCGAACTCGATGGCCATCGGCAGCCGCCGCTACTTCGGCATGATGAACCCGGCGCCGCTGCCGGTGGCGGTGTTCGCCGACGCGCTGGCTTCGGCCATGAACCAGAACGCCGCCTCGTGGCGCAACGCGCCGGCGGCGACGGCCGTGGAGAAGCGGGTCATCCGCTGGCTGTGCGCGCTGTTCGGCCTGGGCGACGCGGCCTTCGGCACCCTGGTGCCGGGCGGCTCCTTCGCCAACATCACCGGCCTGAAGCTGGCGATGAACCGGTCGCTCGGGCGCAACCTCGAGACCTGGGACCCCGAGGACTCGCCGCACCTGGCCGCGACCGCGCAGCTGCGCTTCTACGTCTCGAAGCAGGCGCACTACTCGTTCCGCAAGGCGATCGACGTGCTGGGACTCGGCCACGGCCAGCTGCGCAAGATCCCCGTGGACGGGCTGTTCCGCATCGACCTCGCGGCGCTGGAGGCGGCCCTGCAGGCCGACCGCGCCGCGGGTCTGGTGCCCTGCTGCGTCATCGGCATCGCCGGCACGACCAACACCGGCAGCATCGACAAGCTGGACAAGCTGGCCGATCTGGCCGCGGCGTACGGCTGCTGGTACCACGTCGACGCCGCCTACGGCGGCGCGGTGATGCTCAGCGAGAAGTACCGGCCCATGCTGCGGGGCATCGAGCGCGCCGACTCGATCACCGTCGACCCGCACAAGTGGTTCTACGTGCCCTTCGAGGCGGGCGGCATCCTGGTGCGCGACGGCGACCTGCTGCGCGAGACCTTCCTGGTGCGCCCCGAGTACTACATGGAGCGGCGCGGCGACGGCGTCGCGGCGCCCGACCCCCGCAGCTTCCACATGGGGGAGCGCGTCAACTTCTTCCAGTACGGCCTGCACGGCAGCCGCCGCTTCAACGCGCTGAAGCTGTGGCTGGCGGTCAAGAGCGTGGGACGCCGCCGCTTCGCGGCCTGGGTGGAGAAGGACATCGAGCTGGCCCGGGTCCTGGCCGGCCTGCTGCAGCACGCGCCCGAGTTCCGCCTGATCGGGCCCAACACCCTGGGGATCTGCACCTTCCGCTGGGAGCCCGACGGCGCCTCGCGCACGCCGGAGCAGGTCGACCAGCTCAACCGCGACCTGCAGGAACTGGTCGAGCGCGAGGGCGACGCCTGGTTCAGCCACACCATCCTGAACGGGCGCGTGGCCCTGCGCGTCAACTTCGAGAACCGCCAGATGCGCCGCGAGGACGTGCTGCGCCTGCTGTCGGTGCTGCGCCGCGCGGCCGACCGGCTGCGCCCCTGAACCCGAGGAGACCGTCATGAGCCGACGCCTGCTGCCCCTGTCGATCCTGTTGCTGGCCGCCACCCTCGCCACCGCCCAGGGCCTGCGCGACTCCGGCTCCGTGGTCAAGATGACGGTGCAGCCCAAGTCCGTGACCGCCGCGGTGGGGGACCAGGTCTCCTGGACCGTGACCCTGGACATCGACAAGGACTGGCACCTCTACGCGCACGGCGACCCCAAGTACTACGGCATCGCCGTGACCGGCCTGGACAGCCTGCCCCTGGTCGGCGCCGAGGTGGCGTACCCGGCGGGGAAGAAGGGCAAGTTCCTGGACGAGACGGTGCAGCTGCTCGAGGGCCGCCAGACGCTGACCATCGGCGGCTTCCTCGCCGCCGAACCGGCCGGCCCGATGCTGCTCGAGCTGGAGCTGCAGGCCTGCGACAAGAAGTCCTGCCTCGCCCCGGCGTACCTGCAGATCCCGCTCGTCGTCGAGCCGAAACGATGATCGGACCGCGCATCCTGCTGGTTGAGGACGACCCGGACAACCGGCGTCTGCTGCAGACCATGCTCTTGAAGCTGGGCTGCGCCGTCGACGCGGTGGGCGACGGCGAGTCGGCCCTGGCGGCGCTGTCCGGCGAATCCTACGCCTGCGTGCTGATGGACGTGCAGCTGCCGGGCATCGACGGCCTCGAGGCCACGCGCCGGCTGCGCGAGAGCGGGCTGACGGGGCTGCCCGTGATCGCGGTCACCGCCCACGCGATGCAGGGCGACCGCGAGCGTTGCCTGAAAGCCGGCATGAACGCCTACCTGACCAAGCCGCTCACGATGGAGATGCTGGGCAAGGCCTTGCGGGAGATCGGGGTGGGCTGAGCCGGAGCCGCCGGCCGGCGCCTCAGTCGGCGACGATCCGCACGACGCGACCGCCGGCGACGTCCAGCACGTACAGCTCTCCCGCGTCGTCCCGGCAGATGCTGGCGATGCCCGCGTAACCGCCGGGCGGCTGCAGCGCCGCCGTCAGCTCCTCGACCGCGGGCGCGCCGCCGCCGGCACGGGGCGTCAGCGCCCAGATCTGGTTGCTGCAGAAGTCGGCGAACAGGTAGCGTCCGGAGAGGTGCGGCACCGCCGTCCCGCGGTAGACGCAGCCGCCGGAAATCGAGCAGCGGTACGGGTCGCCGCCGTGCGCGTACACGTGGACCGGCAGCACGAGCGTGTCCGGTTCGCAGCCGGACGGCGGTTCGAAGCAGTCAGAACCCTCCATCAGGCGCCAGCCGTAGTTGCGACCGCCCGGATCGTTGGCGGGCGCGAAGTCGATCTCCTCCCACGCGTCCTGCCCCACGTCGGCGATCCACAGATCACCAGTCGCTGTGTCGAAGTCGAACACCCAGGGGTTGCGCAGCCCGAGCGCCCAGATTTCGTCGCGAGGCGGCTCGCCCACGAAGGGGTTGTCGGCGGGGATGGCGTAGCCCGACGGCGGGGAGACGTCCAGGCGCAGCAGCTTGCCCAGCAGGGTGCCGCCGTCCTGGGCGCGGTTGTCGGTGTCGCCCGAACCGCCGCCGTCGCCCATCCCCACGTAGAGCATGCCGTCGGGCCCGAACGCGAGCATGCCCCCGTTGTGATTGCCGAAGGGCTGGTCCACCGCCAGCACGAGCACCGCGCTGCCGGAATCGGCGCGGTCGGGGTCGGCGGTCGCAACATGGTAGCGCATGATACGGGTGTCGCCGTCGCGGTTCGTGTAGTTGACGTAGAAGCGGCCGTCGTCCGCGTAGTCGGGCGAGAACGCCAGGCCCAGCAATCCGCGTTCGCCGCCGGCCACGGTCTGGCTGGTCAGGTCCAGGAAAACGCCCCGGTCGCCGCCGTCCCGGTCGTAGACGCGGATCCGGCCGACCTGCTCCACGACGAAGAGGCGGGCGTCGCCGGGTGGAGAGACCAGCCGCACGGGGCGGTCCAGACCCGAGAGCAGCACCTCGGCGCCGAGGGCGGCGCCGGCCGGCGGCGGTTCCGGGGACCCGCAGCCGAGCGCGATGGCGAGGCAGGCCAGGAGCAGGATTCGGATCGCGTGCATGGTGGTCTCCCGTGTGGGTGTCGGCGGCCGCTTCGTCTTCCAGGATAAGCCAAGGCTGCGGCTGCTGCCTGCCGATGCCGGAGAGGGCCGTGCCCGGCTTGTGCCGGATCCGCGGTTGTGATAACTTATATTCATCATCTATCGGTAACCGGATCCCATGGTCCCCATCCCCGGAAAAGGACCGATCATCATGAGGCTGACCAGAATCCTGCTCGTGACCGCGACCTTGGCGCTGATCGGCGCCTGCAACGAGGCGACGCCGCCCGATCAGCCGCAGAACGACATCACAGGACAGGTCGTCGACGCCCAAGGCCACCCGGTGGCCGGCGCAGAGGTGATCCTGCAGTACTATACTTCCCCGCCGCTTCCCTGGCAGCAGAACAGACCCCAAACGCTGATCTCATTCACCATGCTGGAAGCCGGCCACGTCTCGGTTTGGATCAGCGACTACTGCGATGGTGAGGTCCTCCGTCAACTCGTCGACGGGGTTATCCAGGCGGGGGGATACGCGATCCCTTGGGACGGACTGGACGATGAGGGCCGGTTCGTGCCGGACAGCGTCTACTGGTTCCATGTGGAGACGGACATCGGGCTGGAGACCAGGTCCTTGATGTACCTGCGCCCGGGGTACGACAACATTGCGCCGGACACTTTATTGGCGTCGTTGGCGATCACCGACGCACAGGGCCGATTCGTACTGGCACAGTCGTGCTTGCCCTTCGGTTACGTCACTCCGACAGAAGACGGTCTCGACGACCACATCAATACGTTCACCATCACCCGCGACGTCCGTGTTTGGGCCTTCAGCGCGTCCACCGGTGCCCGTGGCGTAAGTCCCGTGGTGACCGTCGACCCCGACACCGGCGCCGACGTCACGGTCACGCTGAATCCGTAACGGACTTTGCAAGGGATCGGCAAGAGGAAGCGGGCGGGGCCGGGGCCCCGCCCGCGTCCTCGTGCCGGGCCCGTGTTTTGAGGTTGGCGAA
>JAUSBL010000007.1 GCA_030658975.1 Candidatus Latescibacterota bacterium | reverse complement strand
CGGGGGGGAGGATCCGCACGCGGGTGTTGCCGGTGCTGGGGTGATGGCTTCTCGACGATCGATTGACGCTGACTGTTGTTGAATCATAGTATTCATTTGAGGGGTTCGAGGGGACGAGACCCACCATCGTCAGCACCATCAGCCGGCGAGGTCACATCATGATGACCATCACGACACGCACTTCCCATTTCACAGTCACCGCGATCCTGTTTGCGTTGCTCGCCTCGGGTTGCGGGCAGTCCGATACCAAGCAGGCCGCCAACCCGCCGGCCGCCGCGGACCGCACCGCCGCAGCGCCCGCGCCGAAGATCTCCGGCAGCGGCGAGTTCAACAACGCCGCTGCGCTGCTGCTGGACGGGATCACGCCCGCCGACCAGAGCGCCTTCGACTCCGAGCAGTGCGTGCACTGGGTCGACCCGGCGGTCGGCTTCGTGATCGACCTGGGGGAGGTGCGCCGCGTCACGGGCGTCACGCTGCAGGTCGACAACAACGACGACTACGTGCTGGAGGCCAGCCGCGACGGCGCCGTCTACGCCGCCTACGCGACGATCCCGGCCACCGCCGGCGCGAACGAGTGGGGGATGGAAACACACAGCACGCTCGCGGCCGCACCGGCCGAGGCCCGTTACCTGCGCTTGCGGGGCAGCGAGGGCGACGGCGCCTACGGCGTCTCCGAGGTGCGGGTCGCCAGCGAGAGCCTCGCTCCGGGCGCGACGGCCTCCGTAGCCGAGCCGTCCTCCGCGTCCGGGTCCGGATCCGCGGCGGAGGCGGCTCGTGGGACCGCTGCGACGAGCGCTGCAGCGCCCGCCGGAACCGTCGCCGCCGCCAAGCCCTCCGAATTGGTGGGCTTCTCCAAGCAGGACGCGCAGGACGTCACCTTGGAGCAGGCCTTCGACGCCGTCGACGCGAACCACGACGGTAAGCTGACCAAGACGGAGTATGCGGCCATCTGGAAGGACAAGTCGGGGGTCGATGACAATTTCGCCAACTTCGACTACGACCATAGCGGCTACATCGAGAAGCAGGAGTACTTGAGTTTCCCGGACCGGCTGCGCGCCGGTAAATAGCCGCGCCCGCCTCGACGGCGCGTCTTCCGCCCGCGGCCGCACCGCCCGGCCGCGGGCTTCCGTGTCCCTGTGGACAGTCCGCCCTTCGCCACCTATCCTTGTGCCAGGAAAAAACGGGAAACAACACGAGGGAGGTGGCATGAAAGTCACGCACAGACGCGAATTCCTCGCGACCCTCCCGCTCGCCGAGCTGCACCGTCACTTCGACGGCGCCATCCGGCCGGCCACGCTGTGGGAGATGTCCGAGAAGTACTACTCCGCGGTGCCGGGTCTCGACTTCGAGGCCTTCCGGCACTACCTGCAGTGGGACGACGCCCAGGACCGGTCCCTCATCGACTACCTGGACAAGTTCCACGTGCCGCTGCAGTACACCCAGTTCTACGACACCATCAAGCGCGTGGCCTTCGAGATCGCCGAGGACGCCTACGCCGACGGGATCAGGCTGCTGGAACTGCGCATCAACCCGCTGATCCACCGCCGCGCCGGGCTGTCGAACCGCCAGGTGCTGAACGCCACGCGCAAGGGGCTGATGCGCTTCGCCGACGCGCATCCCGACTTCCGCTGCGGCATCGTGGTGATCGCCATGCGCAGCCACGGCGGCAACATGGCGAAGATCCTGCTGCGCGAGATCGTCGGCGAGAAGGAGCAGTACCACTCCCGCGTCGGGGTGGTCGGCTTCGACATCGCCGGGCCGGAGTCGCCGTTCCCGCCCATCCTGTTCCGCGAGGCCTACGAGCTGGCCGAACGCATGAGTCTGCACCGGACAGTCCATGCGGGAGAGAGCGAGGGTCCCGAGCGCATCTGGGAGGCGCTGGACAACCTGGGGCCGCAGCGCATCGGCCACGGCACCTCGGCCGGGCGCGATCAGGAACTGATGCGCCGTCTGGCGCGCGACGGCGTCTACCTGGAGGTCTGCCTCACCTCCAACGTGCAGACCGGCGCGGTCGCCGACCTGCGCGACCACCCGCTGCCGCGCTTCCTGGACGCGGGCGTGAAGGTCGCGCTCTGCACCGACAACCCCACCGTCTCGAGCACGACCCTGTCGCGCGAGTACGAGCTGGCGATGGATCTGTTCGGCCTGACCGAGGACGACGTGCGGGAGCTGGCGAAGATGTCCTGCCGCGGCACGTTCCTGGGCGAGGGCTGCCACTGCTACGGGTCGGCGGACTGAACCGCCGGGAAGGAAGGACCCACATGGCCCGCAAGAAGAAGATCGCGATCCTCACCGGCGGCGGCGACGTCCCGGGCTTGAACGCCTGCATCAAGCAGGTCGTCTGGCGCGCGCTGCAGGAGGGCTGGGAGGTGCTCGGGCTGCGCCGCGGCTGGGAGTCCCTGTCCGGCTACAAGCCGGGCGAGCCCGAGTGGAACGCCCGCTGGCTGCAGCCGCTGACCTGGAACACCGTGCGCACCATCGACCGCACCGGCGGCACGTTCCTGCACTCCTCGCGCACCAATCCGGCGAAGGTGCGCGAGAAGGACATGTTCGACCACGTGAAGAAGCCGGGCATGACCTACCCGGCCGACATCACCGAGCACGTGCTCGCCGCGCTGCAGGACCTGCAGGTCGACGCCCTGATCCCCATCGGCGGCGACGACACCCTGAGCTACGCCGCCCGCCTGCACGAGACGGGATTCCCGATCATGGCCGTGCCCAAGACCATGGACAACGACGTCTACGGCACCGACTACTGCATCGGCTTCGGCACGGCGGTCACGCGCTCCGTCGACGCGATCACGCAGCTGCGCACGCCCATCGGCAGCCACGAGCGCATCGGCATCGTGGAGCTGTTCGGCCGCAACAGCGGCGAGACGGCCCTGATCGTCAGCTACCTGGCCGGGGTCGACCGCTCCATCATCTCCGAGGTGCCGTTCGATATGGAGTCCCTGGCGGAAAAGCTGATCGCGGACAGGCGCCAGAACCCGAGCAACTACGCGATCATGACCATCAGCGAGGGGGCGCAGGAGGTCGACGGCACGATCCACCAGCAGGGCGAGACCGACGCCTACGGCCACCAGAAGCTCGGCGGCATCGGCAAACACACCGCCGACATGGTCAAGAAACTAACCGGCGTCGACATCATGTACCAGTCCCTGGGCTACCTGATGCGCTGCGGAGCCCCGGACGCCATGGACCGCATGGTGGCGATGAACTTCGGCAACCTGGCCATGGACCACCTCATCGCCGGCCGCAGCGGCTACATGACGGCCCTGCAGTTCGGCAAGTACACGGCCGTGGACCTGGCCTCGATCGTGGCGGGGACCAAGCGGGTGGACGTCGCCAAGTACTACGACACTCGCGAATACCGCGCCCGCATCCACGACGTGGAAGGGCTCCCCATGTTCCTCACCTGATGCGATCCCCCTCGGGGGCGGTGAGTCGGGACCCGCGCCCCCGCCGCCTCCTGCGGCG
>JAUSBL010000131.1 GCA_030658975.1 Candidatus Latescibacterota bacterium | reverse complement strand
TGCCGCCGCCGGACTGCGACGCTGGCTGGCGACACTGCCTCCGGACGCGGCCGCGCGGACCGCCGTCCCGCCCCCCGGACGACCGCTGTCCTCGCTGCCGCTGGCCCCCGGCGCGCTCGTCGTGGACGCGACGCCGCCCGGCTCCGATCTCGCCACCCTGCTGAGTCCGCCGCCCGACGCGCCGCTGGGTGTCTGGCTCGACCTCAATTACGGCCGCGGGCCGGACGGGCGTGCACGGGCCGCAAGGGCCGCCGCCGGCGACGACGGGGCCGGCCCCGACGTCGCGCTGCGGCTCGACGGGCGCGGCGTGCTGCTCGAGCAGGGCGCGCTGGCCTTCGCCTGGTGGTTCGGCCGCGAGCCCGACCGCGCCGCGATGTCAGCCGCTCTGCAGAGCGCGCCTTGAGCGGGGTGACGGGACGGACGCCGCCGCGCGCGCGGGCGGCCGGTATTTCTGGCGCACCCGCCCGCTGGCCCGTCGCCGGCGCGCGGGCGCTCCTGGAAGCCCTCTGGCCGTCCCGTTGCGCGCTCTGCGGGATCGCGGTGGACGCCGCGCCGGATGCGGGCCGGTCGCGGCCCGGACTGCGCTGGTGGGACGCCGCGGCGCTGTGCCCGGACTGCGAAGCCGGACTGCCCGCGGCGCCGCTGCTGCTGAGCCATGACGACGTCTCGCCGCCGCTGCTGGTGGGCGCCGGCTCGGTGAACCATCCCGCCCTGGCGGAACTCGTCGGCGCCTGGAAGTACCGGGGTCGGCGGGGATTGGCGGCGCCCCTGGGCAGGCTGGCCGCCGCCGGCGCCGCGGCCGCCGTCGCGGCTGCCGGCGGCGTCGACGTGCTGGTGCCGGTGCCGCTGCACGCGCGACGCCGCCGCGCGCGCGGCTTCAACCAGGCCGAGGTCCTGGCGCGCGTGATCGGGGCGGAGATCGGCCTGCCCGTCCGCCCGGAGCTCCTGCGCCGGCGGCGCGCGACGCTCCAGCAGGCGCACTTCGGCGGCGACGATCCGCGGCGGCGGCGCAACGTCGCCGGCGCCTTCGCGGCGCGACCGCCGACCGGCAACCTCGTCCGGGCGGCCCTGGTGGACGATCTGGTCACCAGCGGCGCCACGCTGGCCGCGGCCGCCGCGGCCCTGCGCGCCGCCGGCTGGAGCGTCGCCTGGTCGGCGGCGGCGGGTGCGGCGCCGGCGGCTCCCGGGGCGGTCCTCTTGACACCCCCGCAAGGGGCTCCTACCATCGCTGCCGCACGGGCGGAAGACGGCGGCACAACGGAAGGCGGACGATGATGCGCAAGATGGGTCTGCAGGATCTCGATCTGGCCGGCAAGCGGGTCCTGATGCGGGTCGATTTCAACGTGCCCCTGGACAAGGACGGCGCGATCGCCGACGACACGCGCATCACCGCCTCGCTGCCCTCGATCCGCCGCCTCCTGGACGCCGGCGCGCGCCTGGTGCTGATGAGCCACCTCGGACGCCCCAAGGGCAAGGTCGTGCCCGAGATGTCGCTGCGCCCGGTGGCGGACCGTCTCGCCGAGATCCTGCCGTCGCCCGTCCTGTTCGCCGACGACACCGTGGGCGCGTCGGCGCGGGCCAAGGCGGCCCGCCTGAAGCCCGGCGAGACGCTGCTGCTGGAGAACCTGCGCTACGCCAAGGCCGAGACGGACAACGATCCGGAGTTCTCCCGCGAGCTGGCCGCCTTCGGCGACGTCTACGTCAACGACGCTTTCGGCACCGCGCACCGCGCCCACGCTTCGACGGTCGGGGTGACCTCGTTCCTGGCGCCGGCCTGCGCCGGCCTGCTCATGGAAACCGAGCTGCGGAACCTGGGCCTGCTGCTGCAGGACCCGCCCCGCCCCTTCACGGCGATCCTCGGCGGCGCCAAGGTCCAGGGCAAGGTCGAGGTCATCGAGCACCTGCTGGACACCGTCGACACCCTGCTGCTGGGCGGCGGGATGATCTTCACGTTCTTCAAGGTCCACGGGATGGGCGTCGGCGACAGTCTGGTCGACCTCGAGAGCCTGGAGGTGGCGGAGCGGATCCTCGCCAAGGCGGAGACCTCGCGCGCCAAACTCGTCCTGCCCCAGGACGTCGTGGTCGCCGACGACTTCAGCGGGGAGGCGGCCCGGCGCGAGGTGCTGGTGACCGACATCCCCGAAGGGTGGCAGGGCCTGGACATCGGGCCGCGGACGATCACCCGCTTCCGCGAAACCGTCGACGCCAGCCGCGCCGTCTTCTGGAACGGCCCGCTGGGCGTGTTCGAGATCCCGGCCTTCGCCGCCGGCACCCGGGCGATCGGCGAGGCCGTGGCCGCGGCCACCGTCCGGGGCGCCCACACGGTGGTCGGGGGCGGGGACTCGGTGGCGGCGGTCAACCAGCTGGGTCTCGCCGACCGGATCACCCATATCTCGACCGGCGGCGGCGCCTCGCTCGAGTTCATGGCCGGTTGCCGGTTGCCGGGCGTGGAGGCGCTGACCGACGTTTGAACCCGCCCGCCGGGTTGACATCCACCGCCGGGGATGCTAATTTTCAACGAGCCGCCGGCGGTCCGGTGGCATTTCTTTGCTCGCCACGACCCGCGGGAGAAACCACATGTACACCTTCTTCATGATCCTCCACGTGATCATCTGCCTGCTGCTCTGCATCGTCGTCCTGTTGCAGTCGGGCAAGAGCGGCGGCCTCGCCGGCGCCTTCGGCGGCGGCGGCGGCCTGCCCCAGCAGATGTTCGGCACGCGCGCGATGGCCACCGCGCTGAACAAGATGACGGTCTACCTCGCCGCGGGCTTTTTCCTGACTTCAGCGGTGTTGTTCGGCCTGACGGCCGATCGCACCGAGCGGCGCGGCGGCGGCGCGCCGGCCAGCGAACAGACGAGCGAACCCGTCGGTGGCGGCGCCCCCATCACGGACGGCCGGTGAGCATCTCGCAGCGCTTCGCTCGGGTGGTGGAATTGGTAGACACGCTATCTTGAGGGGGTAGTGGCCACAAGCCGTGCGGGTTCGAGTCCCGCCCCGAGCACCAGCTTCCTGGAGGATCGACTTCGTCGGTCCTCCATTTTTTTCGTTGACAGTAGTTTTTAGCCATCTCAATAATGTTCCTGACTGGTTCACGAATTGTCCACGACGTCGACCACGGGACCGGAGCCGGACGGCGACATCGAACGGTGGAGCGGACGAGGACGGTCAAGTGATGGGTGACGTGGACGGAGCCAGGTCGGACAATTCGTAGGTCGCTTCAGGGTGCGCCTGGCGACCAAGGGATGGAGTCAGCAAGCGAGGTCAGTTATGGAGGAGAGTCTGAAGCTGGCGGCTGCGACCAAGAAGAAGGCGGCCAAGAAGAAGGTCGCGAAGAAGAAGGTCGCGAAGAAGACCGCGAAGAAGAAGGTCGCGAAGAAGAAGGTGGCCAAGAAGAAGGTCGCCAAGAAGAAGGTCGCGAAGAAGAAGGTCGCCAAGAAGAAGGTCGCCAAGAAGAAGGTGGCCAAGAAGAAGGTCGCCAAGAAGAAGGCGGCCCCCAAGAAGACGACCGCGAAGCCGATCATGTAGCAGAAACCCTGGCGCAAGAGGCGCTGGGGAAGAGAAGGACCGCCACACCCCCGGGTGCGGCGGTCCTTAAGTTTTGCAGGGATTCGCAGTCAACCCATTGTCCTGAAAAGAGTTGCCGGGGCGGGGCTGCTCAGTGGATCGGCTTCACGTCGAAGAGCCAGGTCACGCCGAGGCTGCCCACGAACATGGTCACCTGCTGGGCGTAGGTGACTTCCTCGGTCGCGAACGAGAAGGTCGTCGCGGTGCCGCGCAGGTCGACGCGCAGGTGGTCGCCCAGGGGCATCAGCAGGCCGCCGAAGAGCTGGAAGTAGAGGGCGGTCTTGTCCTCGAGCGTCGTGAAGCGGTTGATGACGCCCCCGAAGCCGGTGCCGAACTGGGGGGTGAGCCCGAACATCCGGATGGCGCTGGCGTCGTAGACCAGGTTGGCGCCGCCGGTGAAGGAGCGGAAGTCCTCGTCGCGGAAGCCGCCGTCGATCCCCTGGCTCGCGTACAGCTCGTCCGTCCAGCGCTTCAGCTCGTCGGGCTCGACCCGGCCGGCGATCTCGCCGTCCTGGTAGCGCAGCAGGGAGAGCTCCGCCTTGCTCCTGGCGTAGGAGCCGTAGAGGTCCATGTGGAAGTCGTCGGAGATGTAGAAGCCGAGCCGCACGTTGGCCGCCTGGCCCGGCACGATCTTCTTGATGGGGGCGTCGAGGCAGTTCGGCCGGCGCTGGATGCCGAGGTCGAGCTCCTGGCCGTTGAAGAGCGTCAAGGTGTTGGAGCCGGGCGCGACCTGGGCCCGCAGGTCGATGGTCGGCAGCTCGAAGTACGTGGAGCCGGAATAGTAGCCGCCGCCGAACGAGATCGCGATCTTCTTGATGGAGCTCGTGGGTTCGGGCGCCGTCGCCGTGTCCAGAACCTCCTGGGCGGCGGCCGCCACGGGCAGGAGCGCGACGAGGAGTCCCGACAGCAGCCAGTTCGGAATCGATCTCATGCCACACCTCGACGTTCGGACGGAAAATCGGTCGTTCGGTCAGCGGGCGCGAGCGCGGTCATCGGCCGCCGCGGGGCGTCCCGCAAACGCGCACGGCGGCTTTCTCACGGCCGTCGCGGCGGGTCAACGGTAATCCACCCGACCGCCGGCGGCAAGGTCTTTCGCGCCACTGAACACCTCTCTGAACATACGGGAAACCCGCTGTCAGGACAACATCTGGCGGCATTGACACACCTGTGAGCGGCGGTTATCATTCGCCTTCGCCGCCATCCTGCGCGACTGCTGGAATTTCCGGTTCCGGCCCGCGATCGGGGCCGCCGCTCTGCTTTACTCACCGCCTGGACGGGAGGATCACGTTGAAGACCTTCGCCACGGACAAGATCCGCAACATCGCCCTCGTCGCACCCCACGGCGTGGGCAAGACGAGCCTGGCCGACGCCATGCTCCACGTCACCGGCAAGGTCGGGCGCCGCGGCAGCGTCGACGACAAGTCTTCCGTGTTCGACTACTCGGACGAGGAACTGGACAAGAAGCAGACGATGACCGCCAGCATGGCCTGGACCGAGGTCGGCGGCGTCAAGATCAACATCATCGACACCCCGGGCGTCGCCGACTTCCGCTGCGACATGTACGGGGCGCTCGAGGTCGTCGAGGGTGTGCTGTTCGGCGTGAAGGCCGACGGCGGCCTCGAGGTGTCCAGCGACGCCCTCTGGCGCATGCTGCGGGCGCGCCGCATCCCGATGTTCCTGGTCGTGACCCGCATGAACAAGGAGCACGCCGACTTCCAGAAGGCGATGAAGGAATTCGCCGAGCACCTCGACGGGACGGTGGTCGCCGCCCAGCTGCCCATCGGGGAGGGCGAGGCCTTCCGGGGCGTCATCGACCTCGTGGCCAACAAGGCCTACACCTTCGCCGACGGCAAGGCCCAGGCGATCCCGATCCCCGCCGAGCTGGCCGACGAGGCCGCGATCGCCCGCGAGGAGCTCATGAACGCCGCCGCCGAGACGGACGAGGCGCTCATCGAGAAATTCCTCGAGGAGGGCGCCCTCTCGGACGAGGACCTGACCCGCGGCCTGGCCGCCGGCATCGCCTCGGGCCAGGTCTACCCCGTCTTCGTGACGGCGGCCGACAGCGAGGTGGGCGTGGTCTCCCTGCTCGAGGCCGTCGCCCAGCTGATGCCGAGCCCCGCTTCGCGCACCGAACTGGCCGGCCTGCGCCCCGGCACCGCCGAGGAGCGCCGCGTCGCGATCGGCTCCGGCAAGCCGACGCTCGCCTACGCCTTCAAGTACCAGCGCGAGGCCCAGGGCGGCGACCAGACCTGGCTGCGCGTCTGGAGCGGCACCCTGTCCACCGGCGACAACCTGACCAACAGCGCCGGCGACGGCGAGCGCATCGGTCAGCTGAGCTTCGCCCAGGGCAAGGGCCGCGAGAAGGTGGACAGCGTGCCCGCGGGCGACATCGTGCTGGCCGCCAAGCTCAAGAACAGCCGCATCGGCACGACGCTCTGCGCCTCGGGCGTCGACATCCAACTGCCCGCCCCGGCCCTGCCGGCGCCCACCAGCGCCGAGGCCATCACCTCGGCCACCGCCGGCGACGAGGACAAGATGGGCGTGGGCCTGAACAAGCTCATGGAGGAAGACCCGTCCTTCGTGGTCCGCCACGAGGGCGAGCTGAGCCAGACCCTGATGGTGGGCCAGGGCGAGATGCACCTGGCGGTCATCCTGGACCGCCTCAGGAAGCAGTTCGGCGTCGAGGTCCTGCGCAAGCGGCCCAAGGTGGCCTTCAAGGAGACGATCAAGGGCACCGTCGAGGTCCAGGGCCGCTACAAGAAGCAGACCGGCGGCCGCGGGCAGTTCGGCGACGTCCACCTGCGCCTCGAGCCGCTGCCCCGCGGCGAGAACTTCGAGTTCGTGGACGGCATCGTCGGCGGCGTGGTGCCCGGCAAGTTCATCCCCGCGGTCGAGAAGGGCGTCCGGGAGACCATGAAGCGCGGCGTCATGGCCGGCTACGAGATGGTCGACATGCGCGTCACGCTCTTCTTCGGCTCCTACCACAACGTGGACTCCAGCGAGAACAGCTTCAAGGCGGCGGCCCGCATCGCCCTGCAGAAGGGCGTGCCGGACGCGAAGCCGGCCCTGCTCGAGCCGGTCATGCAGGTCACGATCCGCGTGCCGGAGTCCTACCTGGGCGACATCATGGGCGACATCTCGTCGCGCCGCGGGCAGCCGCAGGGCATGGAGGCCGAGGGCCCCATCCAGGTCATCAAGGCCCTGGTCCCCCAGGATGAGATGTACCAGTACTCGACCTCGCTGCGCGCGATGACCCAGGGCACCGGCGAGTTCGCGATGACGTTCAGCCACTACGCCGAGGTGCCGGGCGACGTGGCCCGCCAGCTCATCGACGCGTACCAGAAGAGCCGCACCGAGGACGCCGACTAGGTAACGCCGACCAGGTATCGCCGACCGGGGAATCGCGGCGCGGCCGCGGGCAAGGAGCGTGGCAGATGTCCGGGCACTCCAAGTGGAGCACGATCAAGCGCAAGAAGGGCGCCAAGGACGCGGCCCGCAGCAAGATCTGGTCGCGCCTCGCGCGCGAGGTCATCGTCGCCGCCCGCCAGGGCGGGGGCGACATCGAGGGGAACGCCCGCCTGCGCAGCGCGGTCCTGGCCGCCAAGGCGCAGAACATGCCCAACATCAACATCGAGCGCGCGATCAAGCGCGGCACCGGCGAGATCGAGGGCGCCGTCTACGAGGAGCTGAGCTTCGAGGGCTACGGGCCCGGGGGAGTCGCGATCCTGGTCGAGACCCAGACCGACAACCGCAACCGGACGACCTCGGAGATCCGCCACGTCTTCACGCGGTACAACGGCAACCTCGGCACCAACGGCTGCGTGTCCTACCTGTTCGAGCGCAAGGGCTCGATCAGCCTCGATCCGGAACGCGTCGATCTCGACACCGTCATGGAAGCGGCCATCGAGGCCGGCGCCGAGGACGTGTCGGCCGGGGACGGCAGCCTCGAGGTCACGACCGCGTTCGCCGACTACAACCAGGTCCTGATCGCGCTCCAGGAGAAGGGGCTGCCGGTGACCGGGTCGGAGATCATCCAGGAGGCCACCACCACGATCCGCGTCACCGGCAAGGACGCCGAGACGCTCATGAAGCTGATCGAGGCCATGGACGACCTCGACGACGTGTCGCGGGTGTCGTCCAACTTCGCCATCGACGACGACGAGATGGCCTCGATCATGGAGAACCTCTAGCAGGTCGCGACGCCGCGGACGGGGGGCGGCCGCGGCGCCGCCCCCTTCGCGCGTCCGGCGGAGGCGTCGTGATCATCCTGGGCATCGACCCCGGCAGCAACGTCACGGGCTACGGCCTGGTCGAGCAGGACGGCGGGCG
Organism: Candidatus Latescibacterota bacterium; assembly: GCA_030658975.1. Classification (GTDB taxonomy): domain Bacteria; phylum Krumholzibacteriota; class Krumholzibacteriia; order LZORAL124-64-63; family LZORAL124-64-63; genus PNOJ01. The sequence goes on along the minus strand of JAUSBL010000131.1, from coordinate 19,327 downwards.
GCTGCGCCTGCTGGACGCCGGCGCGATCCGCGCCGGCCGCGGCGACGCCCTGCCCGCGCGGCTGCGCCTGATCCACGATGCCCTGACGGAACTGCTCGCGCACGCGCAGCCGGGGGAGATGGCCGTCGAGAGCGTCTTCGCCGCGCGCAACGCCCACAGCGCGCTGGTCCTGGGCCACGCCCGCGGCGTGGTCCTGCTGGCGGCGTCGCTGCGGGACATTCCCGTTGTCGAATACGCCCCCCGCGAGGTAAAACTCGCCCTGACCGGCCACGGCGCCGCCGGCAAGGAGCAGGTGCGGTTCATGGTGCAGCGCCTGCTGGCCCTGCCGCGGCCTCCCGCCTCGCTCGACGCGAGCGACGCCCTGGCGATCGCCATCTGCCACGCCCGGCGCCGCACGGCGCCGCAGGCCGCGCTGCCGCGGCGCGGAGGAGCCCGATGATCGCCACGCTCGAAGGACTGCTCGTGCGCCGCGGGACCGAATGCCTGGTCGAGGTCGGCGGCCTGGGTCTGGCGGTCACCGTGCCGGCCGGCTGCGCGGCCGCGCTCCCGCCGGCCGGTGAGAAGGTCCGGCTGTGGACGCACCTCTCGGTGCGCGAGGACGCGTGGACGCTGTACGGCTTCCTGGATCCCGACGAGCTGGCGCTGTTCCGGCTGCTGATCTCGGTCACCGGCGTGGGCCCCAAGCTGGCCCTGGGCATCCTGTCCGGCGCGCCGGCGACGACCATCGCCCACGCCCTGCACGCCGGCGACGAGAAGACGCTGGCGACCCTGCCCGGCATCGGGCGCAAGAGCGCGGCGCGCCTGGTGGTCGAGCTGGGATCGCGGGTGCCGCCCGCGCTGCTGGCGGCGGGAGCGCCGGCTGTGTCGTCGTCGTCGGACGGGGACTTCGCGCACCCCAACGAGCCGGTGGCCCGCGACCTGCTCGGCGCCATGGGGCTGCCCGCGGCGCGCGCCGGCCAGCTGCTGCGCGAGGCCCTGCGCGAGGACGCGGCGCTGGGCGAAGACCCCGTCGCCTGGGTGCGGGCCGCGCTGCGTCATCTGGGCTGACCGGAACCGTCCGGGCCATCGCAAGGAAGGGCGACCGTGGCTGAATCCCGCTGGACCGATCCCAACCTGCGCCCCCGCGAGGACGCCGCCGAACCCGGCCTGCGGCCCCGCCGCCTCGACGAGTTCGTCGGGCAGACCGCGGTCAAGGAGAACCTGCGGGTCTTCATCGCGGCGGCGCGCGCGCGCGGCGAGGTCCTCGACCACGTCCTGCTGTACGGACCGCCCGGCCTGGGCAAGACCACCCTGGCGGGCATCATCGCCGCCGAGATGGAGCTGGAGCTGCGCCAGAGCAGCGGTCCCGCGTTCCAGAACAGCGCCGAGCTGGTGGGCCTGCTCACGCAGCACGAGGGACCGTCGGCGGTCTTCATCGACGAGATCCACCGCCTCAGCCGCACGGTCGAGGAGTACCTGTACCCGGCCATGGAGGACCGGCGCATCGAGATCGTGGTGGACAAGGGCCCCCACGCGCGCCACTTCCAGCTGGACCTCGCGCCCTTCACGCTGCTGGGCGCGACCACGCGCGCCGGCATGATCACCGCGGCCCTGCGCTCGCGCTTCGGGATCGTCTGCCACCTGGACTTCTACCCGCCCGAAGAGCTGCAGATCATCCTCGGGCGCTCGGCGGGCATCCTGGGCATCGGCCTGGACCCCGACGGCGCGCTGGAACTGGCGCGGCGTTCGCGCGGCACGCCGCGGGCCGCCAACCGCCTGCTGCGGCGCGTCCGCGACTACGCCCAGATCGCGGGCCGCAGGGTGATCGACCGCGAGACCGCCGACGACGGGCTGACGCGCCTGGGCGTCGACCGGCTCGGCCTGGAGCCGCTGGACCGGCGCTACCTGCGGCTGATCGTCGAGCATTTCGGCGGCGGACCCGTCGGTCTGCAGAACCTGTCGGTGTCGCTGGGCGAGGAACTCGACACGCTCGAGGACGTCGTGGAGCCCTTCCTGATCCAGACGGGCCTGCTCAAACGCACGCCGCGCGGCCGCGAGACCACCGAGCGGGCCTGCGCCCACCTCGGCCTCGCCCCGCCCCGCCGCAGCCAGGATGGCCAGAATCCCCAGGACATCCAGCGTGACCTGCTCTGAGCCGACGGCCGACGCGCCCGCCTTCCACTACGACCTGCCGCCGCGACTCGTCGCCCAGTCTCCGGCCCCGCAGCGCACCGCGTCGCGCCTGATGCTGGTCGGGCGCGACGGGACCGTGCGCGGCGAGAGCCGTTTCGCGGAGCTGCCGGCGCTGCTGCGCGCGGGCGACCTGCTGGTGGTCAACGACTCGCGGGTCCTGCCGGCGCGTCTGCGGCTGCGCCGGGGCAGCGGCGGCCGCGTCGAGCTGCTGCTGGAACGGCCACTGTTCAACGAAGAGTTCGACAATGAAGCTGGCGACGCCGCGCGAGCGTCCGACGGCTGCTGGCTGGCGCTGGCCCAACCGATGCGCCGCCTGAAGGACGGCGAGCGGCTGCACCTCGAGGGCGGCGGCGGGACGTCCGAACCGGACGGGACGATCGAGATCGTGGGGCGCACCGGGGGCGGCGGGCTCGTCGTGCGCGCCTGCGGGTGCGACCTCGCCGACCTCGCGCAGCGGTGCGGCGAGACGCCCCTGCCTCCCTACATCCGGCGCGGTCCCGGCACCGCGCCCGCGCTGGCGGCGCTGGACCGCGAGCGCTACCAGACGGTGTACGCGCACGAGCGGGGCTCGGTCGCGGCCCCGACCGCCGGCCTGCACTTCGACACGGAGCTGACGGCGCGGTTGCGGGAGGCCGGCGTCGGCTGGGCGGCCGTCACCCTGCACGTCGGTTCGGGCACGTTCCGGGCGCCGGACGCCGGGGATCTGGCGCGGCGCCGCCTGCACGCCGAGCGCTTCACGCTGCCGGCCGCGACGGACGCCGCCGTGCGGCGCTGCCGGCGAGACGGCGGGCGCGTCGTGGCGGTCGGCACGACGTCGCTGCGGGTCCTCGAGACGGTCCGCCGCCTGGACCTCGACTGCGACGGGCCGCAGCGGCGCCGCTGGGGGCCGGGGACGCCGGACGCGCCGGCGGAGTTCGCGGGCGAGGCCGTGCGGGAACCCGGCGACGACGCCGATCCCGGAAGCTGGCGCGTGTCCGGGCTGACGCGCCTGTTCGTGGCCCCGCCGGACGCCGTCGCGGCGGCCGACGGCCTGATCACCAACTTCCACCTGCCGGGCTCGTCGCTGCTGATGCTGCTGGCGGCCTTCCTCGGCGGGACGGACCGCTGGCGGCCGTCCTACGCGCGGGCGGTGGACGGCGACTGGCGCTTCTACAGCTACGGCGACGCGATGCTCGTCCTGCCGGACGCGGCCGCGACGCCGCAGGACGGACGATGAACGGGGACGGACGATGAACTGGAATTCCCAGCCGGGACTCGACCGGCCCTTCGGCTTCGAGGTGACGGCCCGCGACGGCGCGGCGCGCCGCGGCCGGCTGCGCACGCCCCACGGCGAGGTCGAGACGCCCGTGTTCATGCCCGTCGGCACGCACGGCTCGATCAAGGCCATGACCTTCGAACAGGTGGCCGCGTCGGGGTCCCGCCTGATCCTCGGCAACACCTACCACCTGTACCTGCGCCCCGGCCACCGGCTCATCGAGGCGCTCGGCGGGCTGCACCGCTTCGAGGGCTGGGACGGGGCGATGCTCACCGACAGCGCCGGCTTCCAGGTCTTCTCGCTGTCCGCGCTGAACAAGGTCGACGAGGACGGGGTGGCCTTCCGCTCGCACCTGGACGGCAGCAGCCACCGCTTCACGCCCGAGCTGTCGATGGAGATCCAGCTGGCGCTGGGCGCGGACATCGTCATGGCCTTCGACCACTGCCTGCCCCACGGCGCCGACGCGGCCGCCGTCGCGGCCGCCGTGGACCGCACCGACCGCTGGCTGCGACGCTGCCGCGACGCCTTCGGCCCCGGCGGCCGCCGCCACAAGGACGGTTACGAGCGCGTGCTGTTCGGCATCGTGCAGGGCGGGTTCGACCCGCAGCAGCGGCGGCGCTCGGCCGAACTGGTCGCCGCCCTCGACCTGCCCGGCACGGCCATCGGCGGCGTGTCGGTCGGCGAGCCCGTGCCCCTGATGCGGGAGATGACCGCGACGACGGCGGCGCTGCTGCCGCCGGACCGGCCGCGCTACCTGATGGGGGTGGGCTTCCCCGACGACATCGTCCACGGCGTGCTCGCCGGCGTGGACATGTTCGACTGCGTGCTGCCGACGCGCATGGGCCGCACCGGCACCGTGCTGACGCACGACGGCCGGCTGGTCGTCAAGAACGGCGCCTACGCCCGCGACGAGCGGCCCCTGGACGCCGACTGCGGCTGCCCGGTCTGCGCGCGCCACAGCCGGGCCTACGTGCGGCACCTGCTGTCCTGCGGCGAGATCCTCGGCCTGACGCTGGCCACCACCCACAACGTCTGGTTCTACCAGTCGCTGATGCGCGGCCTGCGCGAGGCCATCGCGGCGGGACGGCTGCAGGCCTTCGCCGCGGCCTTCCTCGCGCGCTGGGACGAGGGCGAGCGCCGCCGTCTGGCCGGCGACGCCGACCGGCCCTGAGCGGGACCGGCCATCCCCAGCCCGCGACTCCGGATTTGCCCGCAGCCCCCGACTGTGCCATCTTGGGTCCGCGCCGTGAACGAACGACGACAAGGAGCTGTCATGTCACTTTCGAATTTCCTCGCCATGAGCCCCGCGCCCCAGCAGGGGCAGGCCGCCCCCGGGCAGGGCGCCATCCTCATGAACTTCGTCTTCATCGGCATGATGGTGCTGGTGTTCTACCTGCTGATCTGGCGCCCCAACGCCCAGCGGCAGAAGAAGCACCGCCTGATGCTCGAGAGCCTCAAGAAGGGCGACCAGATCGTCACCACCGGCGGCCTGTTCGCGATCGTGCAGAGCGTCAAGGATGACCGCCTGGTCTGCACCATCGGCGACGGCGTCAAGGTGGAGATCGCCCGCAGCGCGGTCGCCACGGTCCTGCCGGCCTGACCGTGACCGCCGATGCGCCGCGTCGCCTGATGCTGTACGGCGACCGGCGCCTGCGCCAGGTCTGCCGCAGTCCGGAGCCCGGCGAACCGGGGCTCGACGCGCTCGTCCAGGACATGCTCGAGCTCATGCGCCGCCACCACGGCGTCGGGCTGGCGGCGCCCCAGGTGGGGGACGACCGGCGCGTGATCGTGGTGCAGCCGGACCTCGCAGGGCGGCGCCCGCCGCTGGTGATGCTCGATCCCGTGCTGGAGGAGACGGGCGGCCCCGAGGCCGTGTTCGAAGAGGGTTGCCTGTCCTTCCCCGGCATCTACCGGCGGATCGCGCGGCATCGCGCGGCGGTCGTGCGCTACCGCGACTGCGACGGCGCGACCCGCCGGCTGCGCGACGACGGCCTGGCCGCGCGCATCGCGCTGCACGAACTGGATCACCTGGACGGTGTGCTGATGGTGGACCACCTCGGTCCCTGGCGGCGTTTCGGCGTGGAGCTGCGGCTGGGCCTGCGGCGACTGCGCCCCGCGGGAGGTCGCGCGTGAGGATCGTGTTCATGGGCTCGCCGGAGTTCGCGGTGCCGACGCTCGACGCCCTGGTCGAGAGCCGCGCCGAGGTCCCCCTGGTCGTGACCCAGCCCGATCGTCGCGCCGGCCGCGGCCGCCAGCTCGAGGAGACCGCGGTGAAGTCCGCGGCCCGCGGCCACGGGCTGCCCGTGGTCGAGTGGGGCGCCCGCGACGCCGCCCGCGTCACGCAGCTGGTGCGCGACGCCGCGCCCGACGCCGTGGTCGTCACCGCGTTCGGCCACATCCTGCGCCAGCCCCTGCTCGACGCCCCCCGCCTCGGCTGCCTCAACCTGCACGCCTCGCTGCTGCCGCGCTGGCGCGGCGTCGCGCCCGTCCACTACGCGATCATGCACGGCGACGCCTGGAGCGGCGTGAGCATCATGCGCATGGACGCGGGCGTGGACACCGGACCGGTCCTCGCCCAGCGCGCGGTGGCCATCGAGCCCGAGGAGACGGCCGGCGACCTGCTGGACCGCCTGGCGGGGCTCGGCGCGGACCTGATGGTCCGCACCCTGCGCACCCTCGAGTCGGGCGCGGCCCAGCAGATGCAGCTCGCCGGGACCCCGCAGAACGAGACGGGCGCCGTCTACGCGCCGAAGCTCAACCGCTCCCTGTCGCCCCTGCGCTGGGAGCGCTCGGCGGTGAAGGTCCACAACCAGGTGCGCGGTCTGCAGCCCTGGCCCGGAGCCACGACCTACCTCGACGACCGCCAGATCAAGATCACCGGGGCCCGCCCCTGGTCCTTCCACACCTCCGGCGACGAACCGGGCACCGTGCTCGCGGTCGTGGACGAGGGGCTGTGCGTGGCCTGCGGCGAGGGCGTCCTGCTGGTGACCGGTTTGCAGAACACCGGCAAGAAGCCGATGACCGCCGCCGAATTCCTGCGCGGCTGCCCGATCCCCGTCGGCGCCCGCCTGCGCTCATGATCCTCGATCCCGTGCGCCGGCTCGCCTGGGACGTGCTGCAGCGCGCCGAGCAGGACGAGAACCTCGACGCGGCGCTCGACGCCGCCCTGGCGAGCCTGCAGGACGAGCGCGACCGGCGGTTCCTGGCGGAACTCGTCAAGGGCGCGCTGCGCTGGCGCGGGCGCTACGACCATCTCATCCAGCGGTTCTCGCGCCGGGATGCCGTGACGCCGCCGGAGGTCGCCGACGTCCTGCGCCTGGGCCTGCACCAGCTGCTGGGCATGGACCGCGTGCCCGACCACGCGGCGGTGCACCAGAGCGTCGCCCTCGCCCGTGACGTGGCGGGGCCGTGGCCCGCGCCCTTCGTGAACGGTCTGCTGCAGTCGGTGCGCCGCGCCGTCGGCGACGCGCCGAGCCCGCTGGACGCCCTGCGCCCGCTGTTCCCGGACCCCGCGCGCGATCCCGACGGCTGGCTGGCCGCGTGGTGGAGCCACCCGCGCTGGCTGGTCGCGCGGTGGCGCGCGCGCTACGGTCTCGAGGCGACCGCGGAACTCTGCCGGCGCAACAACCTGCCCCCGCCGCTGGCCGTGCACGTGCTGGCGCCCGCCGACCCGCACGAGGTCGCCGCACGGCTGGCCGCCGCCGGCCGTCACGCCCGTCCCGGGGAGCTGTACCCGCGCGCCCTGCTGCTCGAGAGCGAGGAACGCGCCGCGCTGGCGGCCCTGCTGCAGGAGCGCCCGGAACTGATCGTCCAGGACGAGGCGGTCCAGGCGGCCTGCGACCTGCTGCTGGACGGCGTCGCGGGACCGGCGCTGGACCTCTGCGCAGCTCCGGGCGGCAAGACGGCCCGGCTGCGCGCGGCCCTCGGCGCGGGGGAGCTGCTGGTGGCCGCGGACCTCAGCGCCCGGCGTCTGCGCAAGCTGCTGGCGGCGGCGAAAAGGATCGACGCGGGTCCCGATCTCGTGGTATCTGCTGACGGCAGAGCGGCGCCGTTCCGTGCGGGTTCATTCGCGACGGTGCTGCTCGACGGGCCGTGCACCGGAACGGGCGTGCTGCGGCGTCATCCCGAGGGCAGGTGGCGCCTGCGGCCGGAGTCGGTCGCCGGCTCGGCGGACCGGCTGACGGAACTGGCGCGCCAGGCCGTCGGGCTGCTGCGGCCGGGCGGACGCCTGCTCTACGCCACGTGCTCCCTGGAACCCGAGGAGAACGAGGACGTTCTGCACACGATCCTGGCGGCGGACCCGTCGCTGGCGCCCTGCCCCTGGCACGCGAACGGGGAATGGGCGCGGACCTGGCTGCCCCAGCGCGAGGGCGCGGACGGTTTCTTCGCGGCCCGGCTGTACCGTCAAGGGGAGGCGTCGTGAAGTCCTGGCAGTTCCTGCTGCTGCTCGCGAGTCTCGGCGTGGCCTGCGCCGTCGGTCTCGCCCTGAGCAACTACCTCATCGTGCCGCAGCTGATCCACCGCCGCGCGGAGGTCCGCGTGCCCGACCTGCGCGAGCAGAACCTGGCGCAGGCGCGCCGGACCGCCGCCGGCGCCGGCCTCGAGGTCGAAGTCGTGCGCAGCGAAGCGCACGTGCGGCAGCCGGTCGGCAACGTGGTCGACCAGCACCCCGCCCCCGGGCAGCCCGTGCGCAAGGGGAGGTCCGTGGGCCTCGTGCTCAGCAGCGGACCGCCCAGCGGCGCCGTGCCCGACCTCGGCGGCCTGAACGTGCAGCAGGCCGCGGCCACCCTCCAGCGCGGGGGATTCCGCGCCGGGCGCACCCTGCGCGCGCGCGGCCTCGACGGCGCGCCTTCGACCGTGGTGCTGCAGTACCCCGCGGCGGGCGCCGAGCGCCGCAAGGGCGTGACCGTGGACGTGGTCATGGCCGACCAGGCCGAAGCCGCCGCGTTCCTGATGCCCGACCTCAAGGGCAGGACGCTGACGGCGGCCCGCAGCGCCGTCGTGGAGTCCGGCTGCATCCTGGCGCCGCTGCGCCAGGCCCGCGACACCCGCCAGCCGCCGCAGACCGTCCTGCGCCAGTCGCCCGAGCCGGGGACCCGGATCCTCAGGGGAGAGATCGTTGAACTGGTGGTCGCGATACGCTGAACACGCGACGGCGGTGGCCCCGTCCCTGCTGTCGGCCGATTTCGCCGACCTCGGGCGGGACGTCGCGCGGATGGAGTCCGCGGGCGCGGACCTGTTCCACCTCGACGTCATGGACGGGCAGTTCGTCCCCAACCTCACTTTCGGGCCCCTGGTCGTCGCCGCCGTCCGGCGCCGTACCGCCCTGCAGCTCGATGCGCACCTCATGGTGTCCCGGCCCGAGCGCCACCTCGCCGCCTTCGCCCGGGCCGGCGCCGACGCGATCACGGTCCACATCGAAGCCGTCCCCGATCCGGGCGCGGCCCTGGCGGAAATCGGGTCGCTCGGGGTGCGCCGCGGGCTCAGCCTGAATCCCGGCACGCCCCTCGACGCGGTGCTGCCCTGGCTCGACCGCGTCGATCTGGTCCTGGTGATGTCCGTGCAACCGGGGGCGGGGGGCCAGAGCTTCCAGCCGGCGGCCCTGGACAAGCTGCGGGGCCTGACGGCGCGGCGGGCCGCCGACGGGCTCGGATTCGCCATTTCCATCGACGGAGGCGTCAACGACGCGACGGCCCCGGCCTGCCGCGGCGCGGGCGCCGACATCCTGGTCGCCGGTTCCTACCTGTTCGGCGCCGCGGACCCCGCCGCGGCGATCGCCGCCCTGCGCTGACCCGCCCGAAAACCCACTATATGCTTGATTTCGCGGCCGTCTTCGACGATACTGGGCGGTCGCGGCAAGGAGGGGAGGGCGCCGGAGCGTCCGCCCGTTGTTTTTGTGCGCGCCGCCACGTCCCCGCGAGAGGATCCCGAGGGTGTTCCAGGAGTTGACCAGCCGGCTCGGCGGCGCGCTGCGCAAGCTGTCGGGCCAGGACCGTCTGACCGAGGAGAACGTCAAAGACGCGCTGCGCGAGGTGCGTCTGGCGCTGCTCGAGGCCGACGTCAACTACCAGGTCGCCAAGGATTTCGTCGCGCGCGTCGCCGAGAAGGCCGCGGGGCAGCAGGTCTGGGACAGCCTGTCGGCCGACCAGCAGGTCGTCAAGATCGTCCGCGACGAGATCGTGGAACTGCTCGGCGGCGAGACGGCTTCGCTGAACCTGTCGGCCACGCCGGTGGCCACGGTCATGGTCATGGGCCTGCAGGGCAGCGGCAAGACCACGTTCTGCGCCAAGCTCGCCCAGCGCCTCGTGAAGGAAGGCCGCTCGCCCCTGCTGGTGGCGGCGGACATCTACCGGCCCGCGGCGATCGACCAGCTCGAGACGCTGGCGGCCCAGGCCGGGGTGCCGGTCCACGCGGACCGCGAGCGACGCAACGCCGCGCAGATCGTCAAGCTCGGCCTGCGCCGGGCCCGCGACAACAAGTGCGACGTGCTGATCGTCGACACCGCCGGACGCCTGCACATCGACACCACGCTCATGGAAGAGCTGGCCGCGATCGACAAGGCCGTCCCGATGGACGAGAAGCTCCTGGTCGTGGATGCCATGACCGGCCAGGAGGCGGTGACCGTCGCCCGCGAGTTCGCCGCGCAGGTGGGCTTCGACGGCGCCGTGCTGACCAAGATGGACGGCGACGCCCGCGGCGGCGCCGCGCTGTCGGTGAAGGCCGTCACCGGCCGTCCCGTCAAGCTCGTCTCCACCGGCGAGAAGCTCGCCGACCTGGAGACCTTCCACCCGGACCGCATGGCGGGCCGGATCCTCGGCATGGGCGACGTCATGTCGCTGATCGAGCGGGCCGAGGAGAACATGGACCAGCAGGAGGCCGAGGCGCTGACCGAGCGCTTCCTGCAGAACCAGTTCACGCTCGAGGATTTCCAGAAGCAGATCCGCCAGGTGCGGCGGATGGGTCCCCTGAAGGGGATCATGAAGATGCTGCCCGGGGTCGACGGCGGGCTGATCGACAAGTCGAACGTCGACGAGGGGCAACTGGGCAAGGTCGAGGCCATCCTGAACTCGATGACCCCGTCCGAGCGCCGCAGCCCGGAGATCATCAACGGTTCGCGCCGCAAGCGGATCGCCCGCGGCAGCGGCACGAACGTGTCGCAGGTCAACCGGCTGCTCAAGCAGTACCGCGACATGCGGCGGATGATGCGCAGCATCAACGCCGCCGGCGGTCTGGAGGAGTTCGGGCGCAAGGTGCTGGGCGGGCGCGGATAGGCCCCGTCCCGCGGTCCGGGCGGCTTGGATCCGGCCGTCCGAGGGTGTATATTGGATCGCTTCGCGCCTGAACGGCGGGCGCGGGGCAACTCACCGACACGAACCCGGAGGTACTCAGTGTCGACCACGATCCGTCTGACCCGCATGGGTCGCAAGCAGAGGCCCTTCTACCGGCTGATCGTCACCGACAGCCGCAACCGGCGCGACGGCGCCTATCTGGCGAACCTGGGCTACTACAACCCGTTCGCCGACCCGCTGGAAGTGAAACTGCACGAGCAGGAGATCATCGCCTGGTTGCGCAAGGGCGCCACGGTCAGCGAGACCGCGCGTTCCCTGATGCGCCGCGAGGGCGTCCTGCTGCGCTGGGAACTGCTGCGCCAGGGCCTGACCGCCGACGAGGTCGAAGCCCGCGTGGCCACCTGGAAGAACGATCTCGACGGCCGCCTCGGCGCCAAGGCCCAGGCCAAGGCCGAGCAGGAGCGCAAGGCCAAGGTCGAGGCCGCCGCCGCCAAGCGGGCCGCCGAGGAGGCCGCCGCCGCCGAGGCCGCCGCCGCTGAAGCCGCCGCCGCCCGGCAGGCCGCCGAGGAAGCCGCAGCCGCGGCCGCCGAAGCCGCCGCGCCCGCCGACGCACCCGCTGAGGGCGACGCGCCCGCGGAAGAGAGCTGAAGCGCATGAGCAAGGCAATGGAACTGGTCTCGTACATCACGGTGAACCTGGTCGACCATCCCGAGGACGTGCGCATCCAGGCCCTGGAGCGCGACGGCGAGGAGGTCTTCCTGGTGCAGGTGCACCCGGAAGACGTGGGCCAGATCATCGGCAAGGGCGGCGCGACCGTGAAGGCGGTGCGCGGCCTGCTGCAGGCCGTGGGCCTGCGGGTCGACCGGCGCTTCGGCTACGAGATCGCGAACGAGCAGTAAGGCATGACGGGATTCCCGGCCGACGAGTTCGTGCCCGTCGCCGACGTGGTCAAGGCGGTGGGTCTGCGGGGCGAGCTGAAGCTCTACCCGCTGATCGACTGGCACGAGCCCCTGCTGGACTCCGGCGACCTGGTCTGGGACGACGGCGCGCCGTTCGCGCCGCAGTACTGGCGGCACCTGGGGACCTGCTACGTGGTGGCCATGGCGGGGATCGGGACGCGGGAGGGCGCCGAAGGCGCCGTGGGCAGGATGGTCGGCTTCCTCCGGAGCCGCTATGCCGACCCGGATTTCCCGCGCCCCCGCGGCGGACTGCCGTTCCGCTGGCTCGGCCGCCCGGTCGTGACCGCGACGGGCGAGGCGGTCGGCGAGGTCGACGACGTGCGCACCTACGGCGCCGGGTTCATGCTGGTCGTCCCGCGCGGCGGCCGCGAGTGCCTGATTCCGGCCCTGGCGCCCATCCTGCGACCCGGGGACGAGTTGCAGGGGCCGCTCGTGATCGACCCGCCGGAGGGATTGCTCGATGTCGCTGGCGATTAAGGTCGTCACCCTGTTCCCGGAGATGATCCGGGAGGTCCTGTCCACCAGCATCCTGGGACGGGCCGAACGCCAGGGGCAGGTGACCTACGAGGTCCTGGACATCCGCGACCGCGCCGTGGACCGCCACGGGACGGTCGACGACGCTCCCTACGGGGGGGGCGCGGGCATGGTCCTGATGGCCCCGCCGGTGGTCGAGACCGTCGAAGCCGCGCGCAGCGGCGAGGCGACGCCCCTGCTGCTGATGTCGGCGCAGGGGGAGAGGCTGGACGAGGCGCTGGTGCTGGAACTGGCCGCGCAGGCCGCGGCCGCCGGCGAACTGGTGCTGGTCTGCGGCCACTACAAGGGTGTCGACCAGCGGGTCCTGGACCTGCTGCGGCCGCGCGAGGTCTCCATCGGGGACTACGTGCTGACCGGCGGGGAACTGCCTGCGCTCGTGGTCATCGACGCCCTGGTGCGCCGGCTGCCCGGGGTGCTGGGCAACAGCGACTCGGCCGAGAACGACAGTTTCACCGCCGCGCTCGACGGCGGTCTCGAAGGGCCCTGGTACACCCGGCCGCCGGAGTACCGCGGGCTGGCGGTGCCCGAGATCCTGATCTCGGGGCACCACGCGAACATCGAGCGCTGGCGCGCGGAGAGATCGCGGGAGCGCACGCGGGAGCGTCGCCCCGACCTGGCCGCGGGACGGCGGCGCACGTCGCGGGACCGCGACGGCGGCGCCGGGGAATGACGGACGACACACGATGGGAACGACGCCGCCAACCCCCACGGGAAGACGGCGAGACACGACGGGGTCCGCGGACCCCGCCCCCCGGCCCGACGCCGGCGGGTACGACCAGGAGGCTGCGATGAGCAACATCGTCGACACGATCCGCACCGAGAAGCTGCGCACGGACCTGCCGGTGTTCAGCATCGGCGACACGATCCGCTGCCGGATGAACATCACCGAGGGCGGCAAGACCCGCATCCAGAACTACGAGGGTGTCGTCATCGCCCGCCAGGGCTCGGCGAACGAGGCCTCGATCACGGTGCGCAAGATCTCCAACGGCGTGGCCGTCGAGCGCGTGCTGCCGATCGAGAGCCCGAACCTCGCCGGGATCGAGCTGGTGCGCCGCGGCCGGATCCGCCGCAGCAAGCTCTACTACCTGCGCGAGCTGACCGGCAAGAAGGCCCGCATCCGCGAGAAGCAGTTCGGCCGGAAGTGAGCGGCTGCGGCGCCCGTCTGGCCGCCTTCGACCGCGAACGCGCCGCCGGCGGTGCGCCGGCGAACGAGAGCGCCAACGGGTTGCTGGTGATCGCCGGGACCGACGAGGCCGGTCGCGGCTGTCTGGCTGGCCCCGTGGTGGCGGCGGCCGTGGTGCTGCCGCCCGGCTGGGCGCCCGCGGCGCTGGACGATTCCAAGCGCCTGACCGCCCGCCGCCGCGCGGCCCTGTACGCGGAGATCGTCCACGGAGCCCTGGACTGGCAGGCGGAGGCCGCTTGGCCCCGCGAGATCGAACGCACCGACATCCTGCGCTCCAGCCTGCGCGCCATGGCGACCGCCGTGGCGCGTCTGCGCGTCCGGCCCGATCTGGTGCTCGTCGACGGCAACCAGGCGCCGCCGCTGGACTGCCCCGCCGCCTGCCTGGTGGGGGGCGACGGTCTCAGCGCCGCGGTGGCCGCCGCCTCGATCGTCGCGAAGGTCGTGCGCGACGGCCTGATGGCGGACCTGGACGCCCGCCATCCCGGATACGGCTTCGCCGGCCACAAGGGCTACGGCTCCGCCGACCACCTCGCGGCCCTGCGCCTGCTGGGCCCCTGCCCCCTTCACCGATTCACCTTCGCCCCGGTCGCCGGCCTGCGCCAAGGCTCCCTCTGGTAGGCTTCCTGCTGCCCCGGCGGCGGGAGGTGCCCATGCAACATCACGTCCGCGCCGCGGCGCTCGGCCGCAGCGGCGAGCAGATCGCAGCGCTGTGGTACGCAGCCGAGGGCTTCACGATCCTCGCCCGGCGTTTCCGCGTCGCGCGCGGCGAGGTGGACCTCGTCGCCCGGCGCGGGCCGCTGCTGGTCTTCGTGGAGGTCAAGACCCGCCGCGGCGACGGCTGGGGCGCGCCCGCGGCGGCGGTCGACGCCCGCAAGCTGTTGCGGCTGCGAATCGCGGCGCGGGCCTGGCTCGCGGCGAACGCGTCCCGCGACACCGCGGAGTTCCGCTTCGACGTCGTCGCCGTGCGCTTCGCGCCGGGCGGGGACGGGCTGCGCCTGGAGGTGACCGCCGGGGTCTTCTGAGGCCGCGGGCGTCGCCGTGCGTCGACGCACGAACGCCGCCGATTGGAGTGGCGCGCCGGTTGCGGTGCGGTTAGAGTTGCGCAACCGAGGCGCGCGGATCCGCGCCGTTCCAACGCGCACAGACAGACCGTCCCCGGCGACCCCGCGTCGCCGGCCGGAGGATCGACGGATCATGGCCGACTACGCATTCCGGGAGATCGAGCAGCGCTGGCGCGAGCACTGGGCCCGCACCGGCCACGACCAGGTGGACTGGGACTCCGACAAGCCCAAGTGCTACTGCCTGAGCATGTTCTCCTACCCGTCGGGCGACAAGCTCCACCTCGGCCACTGGTACAACTACGTGCCGGCCGACACCTGGGCCCGCTACCGGCGCCAGCGCGGCGACAACGTGTTCCAGCCCGTCGGCTTCGACAGCTTCGGCCTGCCGGCGGAGAACTTCGCCATCAAGTGCGGCGTCCATCCCGGCGCGCACACGGCCGAGAACATCGCCTTCATCCGCGAGCAGCTGCGCACGCTGGGGCCGATGTACGACTGGCGCAGCGAACTGGCCACGCACACCCCCGAGTACTACGCCTGGACGCAGTGGCTCTTCCTGACGCTCTTCGAGAACGGGCTCGCCTACCGCGCCGCGCAGCCGGTCAACTGGTGCGACTCGTGCCAGACGGTGCTGGCCAACGAGCAGGTCGACGACGGCGTCTGCGAGCGCTGCAAGTCCGAAGTCGTGCGCAAGAACCTGACGCAGTGGTGCTTCCGCATCACGCGCTACGCCGACCGCCTGATCGACAACCTGCCCGCGCTGGACTGGCCCGAAGAGACCAAGAAGAAGCAGACCGCCTGGATCGGCCGCAGCCACGGCGCCGAGGTCGTCTTCGCCGCGCGCCCCGCCGACGGCGCCGCGGCGGCCGGCGGCGGCGAAAGGCTGCCCGACGGCTCGCTGGCGCTGCGCGTCTTCACCACCCGCCCCGACACGCTCTTCGGCGTCACCTACCTGGCGCTGGCGCCCGAGCATCCGCTCGTCGACGCGCTGACCGCGGAGGCGCACCGCGGCGACGTCGCCGCCTACCGCCGCCAGTCGGCGCGCCTGAGCGAGGTGGACCGGCAGAGCAGCGACCGCCCCAAGACCGGCGTGCCGACCGGGGCGACCGCCGTCAATCCCGTCAACGGCGAGGCCGTGCCGATCCTGGTCGCCGACTACGTGCTGGCCGGCTACGGCACCGGCGCGGTCATGGCCGTGCCGGCCCACGACGAGCGCGACTTCGCGTTCGCGGCGGCGCTGCGCCTGCCCGTGCGGCAGGTGATCCTGCCCGCGGGCGCCGCGCCCGGCGCGCCGCATCAAGAGCCGCTCGAGGAGGCCTGGACGGGTCCCGGGCTGATGACCGCCTCCGGCGCCTACGACGGTCTGGACAGCGAGCAGGGCGCCCGCCGCATCGTCGCGGACCTCGAGGCGCGCGGCCTCGGCCGCGCCACCGTCCAGTACCGCCTGCGCGACTGGCTGATCAGCCGCCAGCGCTACTGGGGGGCGCCGATCCCGATCATCCACTGCCCGTCCTGCGGCGAGGTGCCGGTGCCGCGCGACCGCCTGCCGGTGCTGCTGCCCGAGGACGTGGACTTCCGTCCGCGCGGCAAGGCGCCCCTGGCCAGCAGCGAAGCCTTCATGGCCGTGGACTGCCCGGGCTGCGGCGGTCCCGCCCGCCGCGACCCCGACACGATGGACACCTTCGTCTGCAGCAGCTGGTACTTCCTGCGCTACCCCGAGCCGGGCCTGCGCGACGCCCCGTTCCGCTACGAGACGCTGCGCAAGTGGCTGCCGGTGGACATGTACGTCGGCGGCGCCGACCACGCCTGCGGGCACCTGATCTTCTCGCGCTTCATCACGATGGTGCTGCACGACCTCGGCCTGGTGCCGGTCGAGGAGCCCTTCGCGCGCCTGCGCCACCAGGGCATGATCACCCGCGACGGCGAGAAGATGTCCAAGAGCAAGGGCAACACCGTGGTGCCGGCCGACTACCTCGAGCGTTACGGCACCGACACGCTGCGCGCCTACCTCATGTTCGGATTCGCCTTCGCCGAGGGCGGCGACTGGACCGACGAGGGCATCGACGGCATCTGGCGCTACCTCAACCGCGTCTGGCGCCTCGTGGACGCCGTGCTCGAGGACCGCTCGCCCGCCGGCGACGCGCCCGTCGACGCCGCCGCCATGACGGACGAGCAGGTCGCCGCGCGCTGGCCCGCGCTGCGCCTGGTGCTGCACAATTCGGTGCGCGGCTGCACGCAGGACCTCGAGCGCTTCCAGTTCAACACGGCGCTCAGCCGGCTGATGGAGCTGACCAACGCCCTGTACCACTACTGCGGCCGCGAGCGGCCCCCGCGCTCGGACGGGGACTTCCACGGCGCGCTGGCGGCGCTGGTGCAGATGCTCGCGCCGTTCACGCCCCACCTGGGCGCCGAGCTGTGGCGGAAGCTGGGCCGGGAGGGCTCGGTCTTCGATCACCCGTGGCCCGTCTGGCGCGACGAGTACCTCGTCGCCGACTCGGTCACCTACGTCATCCAGATCAACGGCAAGATCCGCGAGCGCATGGAGGCGCCCCGCGACGCCGACGTCGGGCAGGTCGAGCGCGACGCGCTCGCGCACGGCCGCGTCCCCGAACTGATCGGGGCGGGGCCGGTGCGCAAGGTCGTCGTCGTGCCGGGCAAGCTCGTGAACATCGTCGTCTGAACGGGGTCGGACAGGGGACGACCATGAATTACTGGGACCAGCTGGCCGAGGCGCGGGCCCGGCTCGAGGCCGGCGACCTGCGCCAGGCCGAAGCCTGCTTCTTCGAAGCCGGGGACAGCCGCGAACGTTCGCCCGTACGCGTTTTCCTGAGCGAGAAGATGGGCAGCGCCGCCAAGCGCGCCCTGGACCGGATCCGCGGCGCCGGAGCCGCCGACAGGGGCGAGGCCGGGCGCTGGGAGCGCGAGCGGGCCGACTTCGTGGCCGGCTTCCGCGGACAGGCGCGCGATCTGCTGGACCGGGCGCGCGCCTCCGTCGCCTCGCCGGGTACGCTGCCGCCGCGCGAGCGCCTGAACCTCGCGGCCGGCGCCGCCTACCTCACCGCGACCAGCGAACTGGCCGACCTGCGCCGCATCGATCCCTCGCCCTTCCTCGAAGCGGCCCTGGCCGCAGCCTGCGACGGCGGTTGCCCGCCGCCGGACGGGCTGCTGGCCGTCTCGTTGCCCCTGGCCGCGGACGTCCGCCTGCGGCTGGCGGCCCGCGCTCTGGAATTCGCGCGCCGCGGCGCGGCGGACGAGGCCGTCCGCGGTCTCGCCCGCGACGCTGACGCCCTGCTCGCGCCGGAACACATGGTCGGCCCCGCCCAGGAAGCCGAGCGGCTCTGGCTCTCCGCGCAGCTGGCCGACGGCCCGCTCGACGACGCGCCGCGGGCCGCCGGGCTCTACGCCGCCTGCGCGCGGCAGGAGGGCACGCCCGCCGACCGGCGCGACCTGGCCCGCCTCGCCGCCGCTTCCCTGCTCGCCAATCTCGAACGCTTCGCGCTGCCGGTTCCCCGTTACGACGAGGCCCTGGCCCTGCTCGAGGCGACCGCCGCCGACGCCTCCGTCGAGCGCCGCCGGCGCGGCGCCCTGGCCGCCTTGCAGGAGCGTGTGATCGTTCATCGCGACGGCGTTTGGGCGTCCGCCTCCCGCGGCGACGGCGAGGCCGGCTACCTGGTGGTTTGGCGCCGGAACCGTCCCGTGGACGTTCTGAGCTGGCACGACGCCGCTTCGGCGGCAGCTGTCTCCTGCTACCTCGGCGAGGCCCGCGACCGGATCCTGGTGATGGACGATCTCGACAACGAATTGTCTTGCTGGGAGTTGCGCGGCTTAGTGGAGGCGTTGCTGGAGCCGGAGCTGCCGGCGCGCGGGCTGGACGACGGCGTGCTGAACGCGCTGGCCGCCCTGCGCAGCGAAACGCCGTCGCCGCATCCGCTCTTCGGCGCCGAAGGCGCGCAGCCCGCTGCGGTCGCGGTCGCGGACGCCCTGCGGACGGGACGCGCCTGGCTCGGCGTCTCGACGCGGCTGGCGGCCGCCGAGCCCGGCCAGCGCGGGATGATCCGCGAACTGGCCCGCCGCGGCGACGCCGCGGCCCGGCTGGTCGCGTCGTTCCTGCCGCCCGATCTCGTGCGCCCCCAGGGGTGGCCGCTGACTGCGCTGCCGGACCGCCCGTCGCCGCACGCCTTCGGCGCCGCGGCCGGCGGCCGTCAACCCGCGGCAGCGCGCGACCCCGAACTCGCCGCCGCAGCCTCGGCGCTGGTTTTCGCCGCCGACCGCGCGGCGGCGCTCGAAGCCTGGGGCCAGCATCGCCGCGCCTGGCGCCTCGTCCTGGACGGCGCCGACAGGCTGGCGCAGTTCGCCGGTCCCCTGGCCCGCCATCCGGGCGCCTGGACCCTCGTGCCGGCGGGCGGCGCGATCCACGATCGCGATGCGGCCCTGGCCCGGCTGTCGGACATGGCCGCCTCACCGGGATTGGGCCTGCTGCCCCTGGTCCACGCCTGCCGTCTCGCGACGACGCACAACGGCGACCTGGCCGACCACCGCCGTTTGCGTCCGCGCGCCCCCGGCGCCTGCCCGCTCATCGATCGCTACGACGCCTGGCTGCATGAACTGCCGCGCCACGACGCGACGACCTCGCAGGACGGCTGGGCGGCGGAACTCGCCCGGCGCGTGGACGGCGACGCCGCGGTCGTGGGACTGGCGGGCGATCTGCCCGCCGACGCGACGTCGCGCGCGCGCGCGTGGGGATTGGGCGGGCGGAACGCGGGACTGGGCGGGCGGACCGCCGCCTGGATCTTCGCCGACGCGGCCGTGATCAACTGGCGCTGGCGCCGTTCGGGTGCCGACGAACCGCCCGCCCGCCACCGCGACCTGGCCCGCGC
>JAUSBL010000130.1 GCA_030658975.1 Candidatus Latescibacterota bacterium | reverse complement strand
CAGCCGGCCGTCGGGGCTGATGAGCTGGCGCATGGGCAGGCGCTCCTTGCGCCAGAACTCCACGTCGGCGATGTCGCCGAAAGTACAGATCATCATAATGCCGGTGCCCTTCTCGGGATCGGCATGGTGGTCGCCGATGATCGGGATCTCGCGCCCGGTCAGGGGCAGCTTCACCCGCCGGCCGATCAGGTGCCGGCGTTCGGGATCGTCGGGGTGCACGGCCACGGCGGTGTCCCCGAACATGGTCTCGGGCCGGGTGGTCGCTACGGTGACGTGCCCCTGGCCATCGGCCAGCGGGTAGCGCAGCCGCCACATCGCGCCCTGGACCTCGCGGTGGTCCACCTCGTCGTCGCTGATCGCGGTCAGGCAGTGCGGGCACCAGTTCACGAGGTAGAGGTCGCGCACGATCAGGCCCTGCTCGCGCAGGGTCACGAAGGCGTGGGCGACGGCGCGCGAGCGCGCCTCGTCCATGGTGAAGGCCTCGCGCGGCCAGTCCAGCGAGCAGCCCAGGCGCCGCAACTGGCTGGTGATGGTGCCGTGGGTCTGGTGCTTCCAGGCCCAGGCCCGCTCCAGGAAAGCCTCGCGCCCCATGGCGTGCTTGTCGAGGCCCTCGGCGCGCAGCATCTTCGAGACGACCTGCTCGGTGGCGATGCTGGCGTGGTCGGTGCCGGGGATCCACAGCGCCGGGCGGCCGCGCATGCGCATCCAGCGGATCAGCACGTCCTGGATGGCGTTGCTCAGGCAGTGCCCCATGTGCAGCACGCCGGTGACGTTCGGCGGCGGCAGCGTGATCACGAAGGGCTCGCCTCCGGCGCCGGCCGCCGGCGCGAAGAGCCCCTCTTCTTCCCAGGACCGCGCCCACTTCTGTTCGATGCCCTCGGGGGCGTACTGCGCCAGCTGGCGGATGTCGTTCACGTCGTCTCCAGGCTGCGGTCGGGGAAGCGCGGCAGACCGGGGAGACACCCCCGGGCCGCAGCGGGATAGTGTAGGCGGGGCCGCAGGTCGGGTCAACCGGCGAGGCTGGCCGGCCAATGGAGCTGCGAACGTCCGCGCCGTCAGCCCGGTGGCGCCGGCGCCGACGCCGATCGCGTGCTTCCTGGGTCGGACGCCCTCTGCTATGCTACGGGCGAGGTGCCCGCCATGCAGCCCGACGCGCCGCTCCCGCCCTCCCCTTCGCGCCCGTTGCGGCCGGCGCGCCTGCTGGCGCTCTACCTGCTGGCGCCGCTGCTGCTGATCCTCGAGGTGCCCGTCGCCCTGCACGTGGCCAACCGCCCGGAAACCGGCATGACGGTCCACAACCTGACCGTCCGGTCGGTGACTCCCGACGGGCCGGCGGACCGGGCCGGGCTGCTGCCCGGCGACCGGCTGCTGGCGCTGGACGGCCGCACCCTCGACACGCAGGTCGACTACCACACGGCCCTGGCCGACCGCTACGATCTCGCGCCGCGGGCCTACCGCGCGCGGCGCGGCGGCGAGGTGTTCACCGCCCGGGTGGAACCCACCCTGCCGGCGCATTCGCGGATCATCTGGAGCTACGGCCTCTCGCTGGCCGGCCTGGCGTTCCTGCTGATGGGCTGGCTCATCCTCTCGCGGCGCAGCGACGTGGTGGCCCGTTACTTCTTCGGCCTGTGCGCCACCTTCGCCTTCTTCCTGATGGACGTGCCCGACTGGCCCAGCCCCTGGTACATGACGCTCAAGGAAATCGCCCGCGACCTGGCGGTGATGCTGCTGCCGGTGATCTTCCTGCGCTTCGCGCTCTACTTCCCGGACCGCACGCACCTGACCCCGCGCCTCCGCGCCCGCCACCGGCTGCTGCTGCTGCCGGCGGTCCCCCTGTTCCTGCTGAGCCTCTACGCCGAAGCCGCCCGCCTCGACCCGGCCGAATCGCGGACCGTGGCCGTGCTGCAGCAGCTCGCCGGACTGTACTTCCTCACCTACATGACGGCCGGCGTGGGGGTGTTCGTCGGCAAGATGTTCGGCCGGGACCGCCCGCTGCGCCAGGCCAAGCTGCGCCTCGCCTTCGGCGGTCTGGTCCTGGGCTTCGTGCCTTTCATCGTGGGCGCGGTGCTGCACAACATCGGCGGCTCGGTGCGCCTCCCCTACCAGGACTGGTACGGCTTCTCGCTCGTGCTCGTGCCGGTGAGCTTCGGCCTGGCCATCCTGCGCTACGGGGCGTTGGACCTCGGCTACGTCGTGCGCCACGGCCTGGTCTACACCCTGTTGACGGTGCTGGTGGTGCTGACCTACACGCTGCTCGTGGGCGTCCTGGGCGGGTACCTCGCCGCCCGCTTCCACGGCTCCGACCTGCCGGTGGTGCTGCTGACGGTCGTGGGGCTGACCCTCGTGCTGAACCCCCTGCGCCGCCGCCTGCACGCGGGGCTCGAACGGGCCTTCTACCCCTCGCGGCTGGCGACCCGCGAAGCGGTCCAGCGGCTGGTCCACGACCTGGCCGGCCTCAGCGGCGATCCCGAGGCGACGCGCGCGATGCTGGTCCGGCTGCACGCGCTCTACCGCCCCGGCCACGTCGCGCTCTTCCTGGTCGAGGACGGCGCCCTGGTCCTGCAGGCGATCCACGCCGAGCCGGCGCCGCCTCACCCGACGGTCACCACGCTGCCGGCGACGAGCACCCTGGGCCGCGTCGCGCTGGCGGCCCACCGGCCGGTCTACGCCGAGGAACTCGAGGGGCTCGACACCGCCGACGGGACCGACGCCCCCACCACCCGGCTGCTCGCGGACCTGGACGTCCAGCTCGTGGTGCCGCTGATCAGCGGCCGGGAGCTGCGGGGCCTGCTGACGCTGGGGCCGAAGACCGGCGGCGCCCTCTACACGCAGGCCGACGTCGCCAACCTGCACGGCCTGTCCGTGCAGGCCGCCGCGCTGGTCGAGGTCGCCCGGCTGCAGCAGGCCCGCCTCGAGCGGGAGCGGATGGAGACGGAACTGTCCGTGGCCCAGCGCATCCAGTCGCACCTCGTGCCGCGCGCGCCGCTGCGCGTGCCCGGCCTGCACGTGATGGGGCGCATGGACAGCTGCCGCGAGGTCGGCGGCGACTACTTCGACTACTTCACGCTGGAGGACGGCAGTGTCGGCTTCGCCATCGCCGACGTGGCGGGCAAGGGGGTGCCGGCGGCGCTGGTGATGTCCAGCCTGCGGGTCGCCTTCCGCACCGCCGCGACCCGCGGCGCGGGACCGGACCGCGTGATCGAAGTCCTGAACGACGCCGTCTGCTCCCTGGGCGATGCGGGCCAGCTGGTGAGCTTCTTCTACGGCGTGGTCGACCCCGCCGCGCAGCGCCTGGAATACTGCAACGCCGGTATGAATCCGCCCCAGCTCCACCGGTCCGGCCAGACCTTCCGCGAGCGCCTACGCAAGGGCGGCCTGCTGCTGGGGATCAACCCCGGACAGCGGTACGCGCGCGGCACGGTGGCCCTGGAGCCCGGCGACCTGCTGCTGCTCTACACCGACGGCTTCACCGAGCAGACCGATCAGCCCGACGGCGTCTTCTACGGCGAAGGGCGCCTGGCCGAACTCGTCGAGGGCTACCAGGAACGCCCGCTCTCCGACCTGCTCGCCAGGATTTTTGCCGATGTCGAGTCGTTCGGGGGCAAGGACCAGTCCGATGACCGCACATTGATGTTGTTGCGGATCAACAACATGGCAGTTGCGACCGCAGGCGGGCACTCTTCTGGCTAAAGGGGAACCGGGCGCCGCCGACAAGAACGGTGTCCACGGTATTCACCTTCACCAGATCGGAGGGCAAGCATGGATCCCATGATGGTATTCATCGGACTCTCGGTCGTCGACCTGCTGTGGTGGTTGAGGAAATGATCGACGGGAACACGGGAAGTCCCTGACCCCACGGAATGATCCAGGGTCAGGGACTCCGCATTTCCGGTCCCGAAGCTCCCGGCCTCAGTCCTCGTCGGCCACCTGCCCCGGCCCCTCCATCCAGTCCTCGCGCACCAGCACCAGCACGGCCGAATTCGGCACGATGAGGTACTGCATGCCCTCGAACGTGATCTCGACCGCGGCCTTGCGCACGAACAGGACGTAGTCCCCCTCCTGCGCCTGCAGCGGCAGGAAGCGGGCCCGCGGCGGGTGCCGGTCCCAGGTGTCGGGCTCGCCCTCGTCGTCCGACCAGTCGGGCACCGGGATGCCGGGCCCCACCGAGACGACCCAGCCGCCCTGCGCCATGCGCGAACTGAGGGCCGTCGCCGGCAGGTACAGGCCGGTGTTGGTCTTCTCCTCGCCCTGCTCGGGCCGCACCAGCAGGCGGTCGCCGACGACGATGAGCTTCTTCTTCAGCGGCGACAAGGTCAGCCCTTCGCGCCGGGGACGGCGGCGCGCGCGGCCTGTACCGCGGCGACGTACTCCTCGTACGGGTGCACGCCGGTCAGCGTGGTGTGGACCCGGCCGTCCGGCCGCACGATCACCGTGGTCGGGATGCTCGAGAAGTTCCCGAAGGCCGACGCGGACTTCTCGTCCGCCATCGCCACCGGGAAGGTGAACCCGTTCTGCTGGATGAACGGCCGGACCACTTCGAGGCCCTTCTGGTCGACCGACAACGCGAGGACCGTCACGCCCTGCGACTTGTAGGTGTCGTGCAGCTTCTGCAGGTGGGGCATCGCGATCCGGCAGGGGCCGCACCAGGTGGCCCAGTAGTCCACCACGACGACCTGGCCGCGCAGGTCCGACAGGCGCAGGGTCTTGCCGTCGAGCGTGGTGACCGTGAAGTCGGGGACGCCGGCCACGGTCGCGGCGGCCGTCTGGGTCGCGTTCGCGGCGGGCGGCGTCTTGCCCTCGCCGCACCCGCCGACCGTGGTCGACAGGACCATGATCAGCAGAGAAGTCAGCAGGAGTTTCATGGTTCTTCCCCTTCGGCGATCCCCGCGGGATCAGATCAGGTTGTCGATCTTGGCGGCCATCTTCTCCTTCGCGATCACCCCGATCTGGGAGTCGCGCACCTGGCCGCCCTTGATGTAGAGGACCGTCGGCACGGACATCACGCCGTATTTCATGGCGGCCTGCCGGGCCTCGTCCACGTCCACGTGGGCGATCTTCACCTTACCCGCGTACTGGGTGGCGAGTTCCTCGACGATGGGCTTGAGCTGCTTGCAGGGGCCGCACCAGGTGGCGCTGAAGTCCACCACGACGGGCAGCGCGCTGTCGAGGACCTCCTGCTGGAAGTTCGCGTCGGTCACGTGGATCAGTTCGCTCATGGTTCCTCCCTGTCGGACCGGGTGTCGGGTAGGTTCGCGCCCGCGGCCCCGCGCCGCACGCGCTCGAGGACGGCGGCCAGGTCGCGGGCGTTCATGAAGCCCGAGAAGCGCTCCATCTCGCGCCCCTGCGGGTCGAAGAACAGGACCGTCGGCATGCCGACGACGCCGTAGCGGCGCGCCAGCGCGTCGTTGGCCGCGTTGCGTTCGGTGAGGTCCAGCTTGACCGCGATGAAGTCCTCCGCGAGCGCCAGGATCTCAGGCTGGTTGTAGGTGCGCTCGTCGAGCTCCACGCAGGCCGCGCACCAGGCGGCCCAGAAATCCATCATCACGGGCTTGCCCTGCGCGCGCGCGGCGGCGAAGGCCGCCTCGTCGTCGGCGAGCCACGCCGGTTCCGCGTGGCCCTCCCCGATCGCGCCGGGGACTTCCGGCGCGCCGCCGGCGGGCAGCAGCCCGGGCGCCAGACCGCGCAGTCCGCCGAGGATCGCCAGGGTGGCGCCGAGCAGCCACAGGAAGCGCAGCCCGCCGAGGTTCAGCCCGGCCCGCGCACCCGCGCTCTCGGGCAAGGCGCGCCAGGCGCCCCAGGCGCTCACGCTCAACAGCAGCGCCAGGCCGAACACCCCCGCCAGCAGCCAGGCCGGCGCGTACAGGCGCAGGAACCACAGGGCCAGGGCGAAGAGCACGATCGCGAAGACGTGCTTGACCGTCTGCATCCAGCCCCCGGCGCCGGGCAGGGCGGTCAGCAGGCCGCTGAAGGTGCCCAGGGCTATGAACAGGACGCCCAGTCCCAGCGCGAAGGTGAACAGCAGCCAGAAACCCAGCACGAGGTTGCCCGTGGTCGCGACCCAGGTCAGCAGCACGATCAGCACCGGGCCGACGCAGGGCGCGGCGATCAGGCCCATCGCCGCCCCCATCAGCAGCGGCCCCAGGAACCCGGTGCGCCCGCCGCCCACCCGGCTGGTCAGTGAACTCGGCAGCTGCAGGTCGAACAGGCCCGCCATGCTCAGGGCCATCGTCCCGATGATGGCCGCGACGATGGCGGCGAACACGGGGGTCTGGGTCGCCTGGCCGAAGGCGCCGCCGGTCGCGGCCGCCGCCAGGCCGAGGATGGAGTAGACCAGCGCGATGCCCAGGACGTACCAGAGCGACAGCACGAAACCCTTGAGGGGACGGCCGCGGGAGTTGCCGCCGATGTAACTGATCGTGATGGGGATCATGGGGTAGACACAGGGCGTGAAGCTCGCCAGGACGCCGCCCAGGAACACGAGCAGGAAGGCCAACCAGCTGCCCTTTTCCAGGGCGCGCTGCAGCCGCGCCTGCAGGCCGCCGCCGGACGGGGCTGCGGCCTCGGCTTCGCCCGTGTCCGCCACCGTCGCCGCGGCGTCGCCCGCGGCCAGGTCCAGTTCGAGTTCGGCGAGGGCCTCGGCCGGCTGGTAGCAGACCGAGGCGTCGCCCTCGCGGCAGAGCTGGTACTCGGCCCGCAGCGTGACGCGCAGCGGCCCGGCGCGGTCCGGCCACGTCACCGGCACCATCGCCATGACCTCGCCGCGGTAGTAGGGGATCTCGGCCGCGACGGGTTTAGGGAACACCGCCGGGCCGAACGCGGCGGCGGGCTCGCTCGCGAAAACGAGGCCCTGGAACGTCGCCGTCAGGTGCGTGCCCGCGGGCACGTGGTAGACCACGCCCAGCTGCGACCGTCCGCCCGCGACGGTGGCGCCGCCGAGGGCCTTCAGGGTCACGGTCAGCTGCGGCGGCGTCTCGGCGCCGGCCGGGAGCGCGGCCGCGCACGCGCACGCGAGCGCCAGGACCAGGCACGTCCACGCGCCGCGCCGCGGGGTTCCGGCGGCCGTGCGGCTGGTCGTCGTCTCTCTGCGGCTCACTGGAGGTGCTTCTCCCTGCGGACGTCCACGTCGTAGATCTTCATGACGGCGGCGTCGCTCTCGGTCAGCACCTCGAGGATGCCGTCGCCGTCGACGTCGAGCAGTTCGATCCGGGTGCCGAAGACCTCGTCGCCCCACTTCAGGTCGCCGCTGCGCGAGTTCAGGACCTGACCGGTGTTCAACACGATCTCGGGCAATTGGTCCCCGTCGACGTCGCCGACCGCCATGCGGGTCGCCTCGTACTCGTTCAGGCTGGTCCACTCGCGGATGAAGTTGACGCCGTCGATGTAGTAGATGTGCCGGTCCGCATTGACGACCAGCTCCAGTGCGTCGTCGTCGTCGACGTCGCCCACGCAGAGTCCGTGCAGGACCTTGAAATCGTTCTGGAGAGTCTCGTAGCGCAGGCGGCCGTCGCCCGCGGACCAGACGTAGAGGATGGCGGCGCTCGTCCAGGCGATCACCTCATCCGTGCCGTCGCCGTCGAGGTCGGCGCTGAGCACTTCCTGCACCGTGCCCGTCAGCTGCTTGCTGGTCCACAGCGCCCGGGAGCCCTCTCCCGTGACGTGGATGAGACGGACCAGGCCGAAGCGGTCGCCCACCGCCAGCACGGGACCGTCGGCGTCCTCCAGGGACTCGACCGAGGCCACGTGGTCCAGGCGTTCGGCGGCGCGCATGGCCCGCACGTAGTCCTGGTAGCCGAGGGACCGCGGCCCCTGGGAGAGCAATCCGAATTCCTGCTGCGCGCCGGCTGTGCCGGCGAGGGTCAGGATCCCGGTCGCGAGCGCGGCCATCAGGGACGCGGCCGCGCCGCGCCGGGAACGGGGAGCTGTCGTCATGAGCAGCCTCGCAGGTCTCCTGGTGTTGCCGGCCGTCGGCAGCGGCGTAGCGCGCGATGACCGGGTCCGGCTGGATGCCGGCTGATTCACTCAGGGGGTGGCGATATCCGGCGTTCATGATAACCGCTGCCCGCCGCGCCGTCCACAGCCGGATCGCAGCGTCGTCGGCGCGGTGCGGCGCAGCCGCGGCCGCCCGTCACCAGGGCAGGGGGAATCCGGCCTGCAGGTGGCAGGACCAACCGGAATAGTCGAAACCGGAGTCGACGAAGCGGCGCCAGCGGACCAGCGCCACGACCAGCGCGCGCGGCGACGGTCGCAGTTCCCAGCCGCACTCCAGGACGCCCGAGTAGTTGCGCAGTTCGCCGGAGGAGGTCGCCTGCGACGCGGAGTCCGCCGCCGCCACGCCCGGGTAGCTGATCTGGGCGATGTCGAGACCGAGGCCGACGAAGGCCGCCCGCGCCGGGGCCTCCCGCCGCACGTCGCTGAAGTAGCGGCGGGCGACGAGACCGGCCGCGATGAGGTCGCGGTCCTGCGCCACGCTGCGGTACTCGCCGTGCAGGACCAGGCCGAGGTTCAGGTCGTAGAGCGGCGGGAAGATCTCCGCGCCGGCCGCCGGGCTCATCACCAGAGCTCCGGAGAAGCCGGGACGCAGGCCGCCTTCGCCGCGCGTGTCGCCGAAGCTCGGCCCGAAGGTGAGGAAGGACGGCGGCGCCCGGTCGGGCCGGTCCAGGGAAGAACGCAGGACGCCGCCGGCGCGCACGGACGCCGCGCAAGCCAGCAGCACCACGGCCGCGATCAGGCAGGCCCCGGCGATCCCCGGCGTCCGCCGGCACGACCACTTCGCTTTCATCGCACCTCCGGGCGTCGGATCCCACCGCACGTGACGCGGCGATCGATGCAAGGAAGGTGCCACGCCACTGATCATCCAAAGCGTTGCCGTGGTTGCGGATGCGCGGTATGATCCCGACGCCGGCGGCCGGTTCGCGGCCGCTCCGGACGCCGTTCCGCCAGTGGAGGACTCCCCATGGCACCCGAATCGCCGGTCACGGCCTACACGACGCTCGGCGGCGACGGCGAGGCCGAGATCCGCGTGGAGCGTTCGCGCTTCCTGGCGACGGCCCGGCCCGTCGCGGACGCGGCCGCGGCGCGCGCGCTCGTGGCCGGGATCGCCCGAGTCCACCACGACGCCCGCCACGTCTGCTGGGCCTGCCGGCTGGGGCACGGCGCCCAGGCGACCGAACTGCGCAGCGACGCCGGCGAACCCTCGGGCACCGCCGGCGAACCCATCCTGGGCGTGCTGCGCCATGCGCTGATCACCGACGCCGCGATCGTGGTCGTGCGCTGGTTCGGCGGGGTCAAACTGGGCACCGGCGGACTCGGCCGGGCCTACCGGGACGCCGCGGCCGCCGCCCTGGCCGCCGCACCCCGACTGGTCGTGCCGCTGGGCGTCCGCCTGCGCCTGGCCTTCCCCTACGATCTGCTCGGCAGGGTCGAGCACCTGCTCGCGAACTGCGGCGGCCGCCTCGACGCCGCCGAGTTCGACGCCGGCGTGGCCTGGACCGTCTGGCTCCCCGCGGCGCGCGGCGACGAGTTCGCGCACGAACTCGCGGCCATCGGGCAGGGGCGGATCCGCAGCGTGCATGTGAATGGCTGACAAGGATGTGAATGGCTGAAAAGAGAACCGGCCGCGCCCTGGGGGGCACGGCCGGAACTTTTTCGACGCCACTGCACTCGTCTCGCATGCCGGAAGGGGTCAGGCCGTCATGTCGCGCATGTCCTGGTAGTCGTGCATGTAACGGAAGGTCTTCGAATTGCGGATCTTCTCGAAGGCCTCCTCCTTGATCTGGCGGATGCGCTCGCGGGTCAGGCCCATGATCTGGCCGATCTCCTCGAGGGTCATCTCCTTGTCGGCGCCCAGGCCGTAGTACATGCGCAGCACGCGGGCCTCGCGGGGCTTGAGGTCGCACAGCATGCGCTCGATCGACTCCATGAGGTCCTCTTCGAGGACCCGCGAGTCGGGCGTCTTGCTGCGCGTATCCTCGAGGAAGTCGAGGTAGGTCGAGTCCTCGTCGTTGCCCACGTAGTCGTCGAGGAAGAAGTTGTCCTGCATCAGCGGCAGGGTGTCCTTGACCTCGTCGAGCGACAGGCCGAGACGGGCCGCGATCTCCTCGGGCAGCGGCTTGCGGCGCAGGTCCTGCTGCAGCTCGCTGCTGACGCGCTTGATCTGGTTCAGCACGCGGGCGCGGTTCAGCGGCATGCGCACGATCTTCGAGTGGTTGGCCAGCGCGGCCAGGATCGACTGCCGGATCCACCACACCGCGTAGGAGATGAACTTGTAGCCGCGCGTCTCGTCGAAGCGCTGGGCGGCCTTGAGCAGGCCCAGGTTGCCCTCGTTGATCAGATCCTCCAGGGGCACGCCGTAGTGGGCGTACTCCTTGGCGATCGACACCACGAAGCGCAGGTTCGAATTGACCAGCTTGTGCAGGGCGACGCCGTCGTTGCTGCGGATGCCGCGGGCGAGTTCGCACTCCTCCTCCCGGCTCAGCAGGGGGAAGGCCTTCACTTCCTGGAAATAGAGGTCCAGGTTGCTCATCAACCGGGCGCTCTCGCGCTTCACGCGGGCGGCGGGGCGACGGTCCCTGGGGGTCTTGCCGGTTTTCACTGCCATGACTGACGTCCTTCGTTCCGAATCCTTGTGGCTAGATTTTGTATTTGACAATACAAGTCCCGTACCATGTACGGTGAGCGAACAACCGATTCTCTCTTGATCTCTAAGCGCTATGATTTGCTAGGAGATACGCTGCAGCGGCGCCGGGCCGGCCACCGGGCCAGCGAGGACCGATTCCCGGTTTTCGACATTCTGTCAGCGAACGACCGTGTACGCTGGACAGGCTGTCAAGGGAACGGGGGGCTTTCCCCCCGTCCCAGGGGTCCGTTCCGGGCCGTCCTGCAACCACGACGACCAGGTGACTTGGACGACCAGGTGACTTGGACTACCAAGTGACTTGGACTACCAGGTGACCAGGACACGGTAGGTCAAAGTCGTTTCGCCGTCGGCCGGCACCGGCACATCGAAGCGGAAGGTCCTGGAGTCGACCTTCGCGTACGTCAGGCTCGATTCGAGGATCGACCAGTCGCCGCCCGCGGTCTCGGTGACCTCGACGGTCACGGGCGACTTGGTGTGGTTCTTCAGCAGGATGCGGTAGGCGTATTCGCGGGAGCGATCGCCGCGCGTGCGTTCGTCGGTCTGCGTCCGTTCGGCGCTGAGGTCGAACGCGTAGCCGGTCAGCAGCTCGACCGTCTCGTTCTTCGGGGTGTGCCCGATGCGGTCCTCCCCCAGCAGCTGCCGCGCGCCGGAGGCCGAGCGTCCGTAGACGCGCACGACGCCGGCCGGCAGGGGCAACCCGAGTCCGTCCTTCTCGCGGTTCTCCAGGACGTGCCAGACCGCCACGCGGTCCGACGGGGTCGCGATCCCGCGCCGCATCGCCGCCGCGCCGGCGCCGAGCCGGTAGTGCCGGCTCACCTTGATCCCGGGCGCCGTGAACAGCGAGAGCTGCTTGACGCTCTGTTCCTTCAGCGTGGTGCGCCCGTCGTAGGTGTAGAGGTGGTAGTCGGAGACCGTCTCCTCGACCATGCCGCCGTCCATGGCCATCGCCATTTCCGCGGCCTTGTACATGATCGGGCGCGACGGCGGCGGAGCCTGGTGCACGTCGCCGGCCAGGAACATCAGCTGCGCGTCCCGGTAGGTGGCGCCGCTGCGGTTGTCCACCGACACCCACGCCTGCAGGTCGCCGGTCTTGCCGTTCTCCGCCAGCTGCAGGACGTAATCGGCCGACCACGACACGCCGCGCGTGAGGTACGTCACGTCCAGGTCGCGGCGCCCCGCGCCTTCGGTCTGGACCTGCCAGACCAGCGTCGGCAGCGCGCGCAGGTCGCCGGGCAGTTCGGGCAGCGCCAGGCGGCCGGGCACCTCGAAGACGACCTGCCCGTCGACGCTGTAGACCGGTCCCTGCGCCATCCCCAGCAGCGTGCCGGTGATGCGCGTGCCGTCCTCCTGCAGCCAGGCCATCTCGCGACCGACGTACTTCTCCAGGATCTTGTCGCGCGAGATCAGGTCGAACTCGTAGTTCTGCTCCAGCAGGCGCAGCTCCTTGCCGGCCTTCGTCTCGACGAGCAGCGAGCGGGGTTCGATCTGCGACGGCACGTCCTGGAACTCCAGGCGCGAGCCGCCGCCCGGCAGTTCGATGCGCCGCACCTCGCGCACCAGGGCGAGGTTCTCATTGTAGATCGTGAGCATGAGCTCCTGGCGGTCCCCCGCGCCGCTGAGCACGACCGGTTCGTCCGCCGCGGCGGCGGGCAGGGCCGCCGCCAGGACGATCGCGGCCGCCGCCGCGCGCAGGCCGCCCGATTTCGCGCACATCTGCTTCATCGCATCCTCCCTTACCGAACCGTTACGCCGAACCGTTTCGCCGAACCGTTTCCGACGCCGTCCGCGCCGGCTCGTCGCGGCGCGATCCCCGTTCAAGTCCCCCATCCGCCGGCCGATGCTGCGATGACGCGGTGACGCCATCCGGGGCGGGCACCACCTGAACCCCCCGCCGCGGCCGCGGTTCCGGCGGCGCGGCGCGAACCGGGTCGACGGAGGTCGTCGTGCGCCACACCCTGCTGATCGTCGACAACGCGGATTTCATGCGTTTCGTCCTGGGCGACCTGGCCCGCGCGGCCGGGATCGCCGTGATCGCCGAGGCGGGCAGCGCCGTCGAGGCGCTCGATCTGCAGGCCGCGCTGGCGCCCCGCCTCGCGGTCGTGGATCTGACCGCGGATGCCGTCGCCGGCGAGGGGCTCCTGGCCGCCCTGCTGGCGCGCGATCCCGACCTGGCCCTGGCCGCGGTGGTTGCGCCCGGGGACGCCGACGGTGCTGCGCGGGCCCGCGCCCGCGGCGCCCGCGAGGTGCTGGAAAAACCCTACGACCCGGACACCGCGTTGCGCGCCCTGCAACGGCTGTCCGCCGCGCCGGTGGGCGTCTGAGGGACTCACCGCCCGAGCAGCAGGAACATCGTCACGCCCAGCGCCAGGCAGTAGAACGAGAACTTCCAGAAGTGCCGCTGGACGACCAGCAGAGCCGTGAGCCTGATCGCGACCATCCCTACCAGGAAAGCCACGATGGCGCCGACCGCAAGTGCGGCCGGATTGGCCTCGCTGCGCAAACCCCCGTCGAGGAAATGCAGGACCAGGGCGCCGACGATCGCCGGCACCGCGAGCAGGAAGCTGAAGCGCGCGGATTCGTCGCGGGGCAGCCCGAGCCAGAGCGAGGCGGCGATGGTCGAGCCCGAGCGGCTGATGCCCGGGATGATCGCCACGGCCTGGGCGCTGCCGATCAGCAGGGCCTTCGGGAGCGACGGCGGCACCGGGTGCCAGTCGCCCGGCACCCGGCGCATCTCGCTGCGGGCGAAGCGGGTCGACAGCAGGATCAGACCGGTGACGATCAGGGCGACCGCCGTGCCCCGCGGGTCGGCGAACATCGCTGCGATCCGGTCCTTCAGCAGCAGGCCCACGGCGATCGCGGGCAGGGTGCCGACGGCCAGCGCCACGATGTACTGCACGGCCGCCGCGTCGAATCTCAGCAGCCGCCGGATCTCGCGCCGGTAGACCACCAGGACGGCCAGGAGCGTCCCGCCGTGGAGGATCACGTCCAGCGCGACGTCGCCCTCGAAGGCGTGCAGGAAGTGCTGGACCAGGACCAGATGTCCGGAACTGCTCACCGGCAGGAACTCGGTGAGCCCCTGCACCACGGCCAGCAGGATCACTTGCATGAATTCCACGTGCTACCTCGCGTCAGCGTTCCTGGCGGGCCAGGCGGTAATGCTTGCGGGCCTCCTGGCGCATCAGGAGAGCGTCGTAAGTCAGGGCCAGCTGGTAGTGGAGGCGCCCATCGTCGGGGAACGCGTCGAGGGCCCGCAGCAGGGAGGCCAGGGACTCCTCGTGCTTCTCCAGTTTCCGCAGGCAGGTCCCGAGGTGGAAGTGGGCCCGGACCAGGCGGCTGTCCTGCTCCAGGGTCTTGCGGAAGCGGTCGGCGGCTTCGCGGTACAGACCCTTCTTCTGAAGGACGATGCCTGTAAAATATTGAGCTGAAGATGATTGCGGAGATAGTCTCAAACTTTGCTCGAAGCACGTCAGCGCCTCGTCGTAGGCATCATCCCGGAAATGCACCATGCCGAGATTCAGGTAGCCCTCGGCGTCGGGCCGGGCGCGGATGGCGGCTTCGAAACAGCGCACGGCGTCGCGGGGACGGCCCTCCTCGGCATAGAGGGCGCCGAGGTTGTGGTGCGCATCGGCGTTGTCCTGATCGGCGGCGATCGCGCGCAGGTACATCTGCATGGCCTCGGCGCGCCGGCCCATTTCGTCCAGCACGGTGCCGAGGTTGGTCAGGGCGCGGCTGTCCTCCCCGCCCAGTTCGACGGCCTTGCGGAACGCCTCGTGCGCTCCTTCGAGGTCCCCCTGCTTGCGCTTCGCGCACCCGAAGCGGTACCACCACTCGGACTGGCCGGGCGCTCCCGCGAGCGCTTCGCGGTAGGCGGCCAGCGCCTCGCCGAGCGCGCCCTGCTGCTCGGCCGCGCGGCCGCGGGAGAAGGCCTCGGCCGCGCGCACATCGACGGCGGCGGGGCGGCTGTTGTCCTGGTCCTGGTTCGACATGGGCGCAGACTAGGACGCTGCGCGGCCCCGGTCAACGAATTGTTCGTCTGCGGGCTTCAAGATCCGGCTCCTGTTGCCGATATTCCGGACACGCCCGGCCTGCCGCCGGGCCGCATCCCCCATCCGGAGCGTACGATGGCCGTGACCAACACCGACCGCATCCTCAAAGACATGTTCGCGCGGCTGCTGCACCAGGAACTGGACCACGAACACGTCGAGCGCCTGGTGCCCGTCGTCGACGGCGTTTTGGAGCGCCTGCAGGGCAGCTACGACCCCGACACCGTCCAGGGCCAGAACATGCTGCGCGCCCTGCTGTGCTCGATGGTGGCCCACGGCTGGGGCCTGGGCATGCACCCGCACAACAACCCCTCGCTGGACCTCGACGGCCGTCCCCTGGAAGTCAGCGTCTGCAAGGACATCCTGCTGCCGATGGAAGACCTGAAATCGCTGCGCTACATCAAGAAGGACGCGGACGGGCGCGTGAAGAAGGCGCTGTTCGAACCCGACCAGAACCAGCGCATCCGGCAGCACATCGACAACATCCTGTCGGACGTGAGCCAACGTTGGGACGAGTGAGACCGGCGGGCGGAAACCGTCGCGATCGATCAGGGGCCTGCGGGCCCCTTTCGCGTTGCGGCCGGGGCGCAGGGGACGACGGGCGCGCCGTCGCCCAGCAGGGTGTCCAGGGCGCCGCGGAACACGGGCGCCAGTCGGGCGGGATCGTCGCCGGCGAGTTCCAGGAGCAGCCGCCACGCCTCGGCGATCTCCGGCACGAACTCCTCGAGAAGCCCGCCCCGCGCCAGGGCCGCGCGCCGCCGCTCGGGATGGTAGACGACGATGTCCGAGACCAGGGCGCGCGCCAGCCGCTCCGACCAGGCGACCGCGACGTCGTCGGCCGGCGGCGGTGCGGACCGGCGCAGATCCGGTTCGAGCCGGAACCCGCGCCCGCACGCCGGGCAGACCAGGCGCAGCGGACGGCGCGGCGTCTGGCTCGCCGGCACGGCGTAATCGGTGCGGCAACTGGGACACGTGACGCGCAAAACAACCTCCGGGAACGTCGGGCACCCGGTTCATCGGCAGCCGCCGCGCCGGCTTGACCGCCTTGAGCGATCAGCCGGCCGCGGTCAGGGCGAGGTAGCGGCCGAAACCGGCGGCCAGGACCTCCCGCAGGGGCCCGAGACCGGGACCCTCGAGGCGCGGATCCACCGACAGCAAGCCGGCGGCGTCGGCGGCGGCCAGGGCGACCACGGCCAGGTCGCGCAGCGGGTTGGCCAGCAGGAACACCGGCGCGCCGTGCTGGCGCACCCCGAGCACGTCGCCGGGCCCGCGGCGGCGCAGGTCCTCCTCGGCCAGGCGGAAGCCGTCCTGCGTGGAACAGAAGACCTCCAGGCGTTCGGCGGCGTCGGGGGCCAGCCAGCGGTCGAGCACGAGGTCGCAGCGCGAAGCCAGGTCCGCGCGGCCGATGCGGCCGCGCAGCTGGTGCAGCTGGGCCAGTCCGAAGCGCTCCGGATGGTGGATCACCATGGCGGTGGCCTGGGGCACGTCGATCCCGACCTCGACGACCGAAGTGGCGACGAGCACATCCAGTTCCCCGGCCGCGAAGGCGGCCATCACGGCCTGCTTGTCGCGGGACTTCATCCGGCCGTGGAGCAGGCCGACCCTGTGGTCCCGGAAGGGACCCGCGGCGAGCCGTTCGTACTCGGCCTCGGCCGAACGCAGGTCCTGGCCGGAGGTCTCCTCGATCACCGGGTAGATCACGAAGGCCCGCTCGCCGGCGCGCAGGCGGTCGCGGATCCCGGCGTAGCAGGCGTCCAGATCGGCGGCGGCCACCGTGCCGGTCGCGACGGGACGGCGGCCCGACGGCATCTCGTCCAGGATCGAGAGATCGAGGTCCCCGTAGAGGGTGAGCGCCAGGCTGCGCGGGATCGGCGTCGCGCTCATCACCAGCACGTGCGGCGCGATCTCGTCGCCGGTGCGGCCGGCGCGGCCGCGCTGCCGCACCCCGAAGCGGTGCTGCTCGTCCACGATCGCCAGGCCGAGCGCCGGCAGGTCCACGCCGTCCTGCACCAGGGCGTGCGTGCCGACGAGCAGGTCGATCTCGCCCGCTCCCGCGGCGCGCAGGATCTCGCGGCGCTCCTTCGCGGGCGTCGAGCCGGTCAGCGTCGCCGTGCTCACGCCCAGGGGTTCGCACAGGCGCCGGCAGACTTCGCCGTGCTGGTGCGCCAGCACCTCGGTGGGCGCCATCAGCAGCGCCTGGTGGCGCTGCTCGATCACGAACAGCGCGCCCAGCAGCGCGACCAGCGTCTTGCCGCTGCCCACGTCGCCCTGCAGCAGCCGATGCATGACCCGGCCGCTGCGCAGGTCGCGCAGGATCTCGGCGGCGACCCGGCGCTGGGCCCGCGTCAGCTTGAACGGCAACTGCGCGACCAGCCGGGCCGTCAGCTCTCCCGGCGGCCCCAGTCGCAGGCCGGGCCGCTCCCCGAAATCCCGCCTCCGGCAGGCCATGGCCAGCTGGATCAGGAAGATCTCCTCGTACACCAGCCGCGCGCGGGCGGCCTCCAGATCCGCGCCGTCCTGGGGAAAGTGGATCCCGCACAGGGCCTCGCGCAGACCGGTCAGGCCGTGCGCAGTCAGGACGGCAGCCGGCAGGGTCTCCTCGAGGCGGTCCCGGACGGCCGTCAGCGTCTCGTGGACCAGCCGGCGCAGCCAGTGCTGTCCCACGCCCGTGGTCAGGGGGTAGATCGGCACCAGCCTGCCGGTGTGCAGCGTGGCGCCCCCGTCCTCGAGCAGTTCGTAATCGGGATGGACCATCTGCATGCGGTGGTTGTAGATCTGGGCCCGGCCGCCGAGGAGGATCTCCAGGCCGGGGCGCAGTTGGCGCAGCAGGTAGGGCTGTCCGAACCACTGGCAGAAGAGCGTGCCGCCGGCATCCGCGACGGCGACCGTCTGCACGGTCCGGCCCTGCCGCGAGCGCCTCTCCCCGGAGGTCAGCACGCGCCCGAGGACCGTGGCTTCGGCGCCTGATCGCAGGTCGCGGATCGGCGTGACGCGGCTGCGGTCCAGGTGCGTCCGCGGGTAGTGCCGCAGCAGGTCGGCGACCGTGACGATCCCGAGGCGGGACAAGGCCTGCGCCCGCACCGGCCCGACGCCCTTGAGGTACTGGACCGGGCTGTCCCAGGCGATCGCCGTCGGCACGGGGGTCCTTTCGGGCGGGGGAAAATCCTTGCGATGCCGCGCGGGCGATGTTAAATTCCCGAGTCCGCGATTGCAAGTATCCCAGGAGGACGAGCGCCATGAGCAGGAAATGCGAGATCTGCAGCAAAGGCCCCCAGTACGGCAACCGGGTCAGCCATGCCCACAACACGTCGCGCCACCGCTGGCTGCCGAACCTGCAGCGGATCAAGTTCGAGCAGAACGGCACGGTCCGCCGGGGCTACGTCTGCACGCGCTGCATCAAGGCCGGCGCTGTTCGCAAGGTCGTCTGAACGCGCAAGGTCGTCAGAACCGGACTTGACGCTCAGCGCAGCCGCTTGAAGATGTGAACCAGCCCTCCCGACGCCACGGGAGGGCTGATCTGTTGGGGGGCCAGCGCCGCCACCGCCGAGCGCAGGGGCTCCGCCATCTGCCGCGGATCGAGCCAGCCGATGTCCCCGCCCGTCGCCGCCGCGGCTCCGACGCTGTACGACGTCGCCAGGGCGGCGAAGTCCACACCGGCCGCGATCTCGCCGCGCACCAGGTTCGCCGCGTCGTCGTCCGGCAGGGCGATGTGCAGCAGCAGGACCTGCCCCTTGGCGAGCAGGGCCGCCTCGCGTTGCCGGCGGGCCTGCACGTCGTCGCGCCAGGCGTTCAGCTTGGCCGCGTTGCCGACGCCGTCGGCGATCATGCTCGCGAGCTCGTTCAAGAGGCGCCCGTCGTCGCCGAGGCGTTCCAGCAGGCGCGCCTTCAGCAGGCGCGCCTCCGCGACGCGCGGGCCCAGCTGGCAGGCGCGCGACGCCTCGAGCAGGGCCTCGGCCAGCCGGCTGCGACCTTCCAGATGGAGAGCGAAATTGAAGTGTCCGATGGGGTCCTGGGGCGCGCCGGCGACGTAGCGGCGGAACTCGGCGTCGGCCTCTTCGTGCCGGCCCAGCAGTTCCAGGGTGTTGGCCAGGTGGAAGCGCGACGCCGCCTGGCTCGCATCCCTCGTCAGTGCGGTCCGCAGGGCGGTCTCGGCCTGCCGGTAGCGCCGCGCGGCGAAGTAGGCCTCGCCGAGCACGGCCCAGGACGCGGCGCTGTCGTCGCGGCGGACGGTCTCGCGACCGGTGGCCACGGCGTAGGCCGTGTCGCCGGCCATGATGCCCAGCTCGACGGCGCTGCGCAGGTCGGCCGCCGGCGGCGTGCCGTAGGAGAGCGCGTCGGCCCAGTGGGCCAGCGCCTGCCGCCAGAGGGCGCGCTTCTGGGCGATCCGCGAAAGGGTCTTGTGGACGTTGGGCGAACCGCCGGTCACGCGCACCAGCTGTGTGAACAGACCGTAGGCCGGCTGCTCCTCGCCCTGCTCCAGCAGCAGACGAGCCATGCCTTCCAGCAGGCCGGGATGCTCCGCGCCGACGGCGAGCCCCTGCTCCCACTGGGAGCGCGCGGCCTCGAGATCCCCGGAGGCGAGCAGGGCGCGTCCGTACCAGTAGCGCGCGTCGGGCGCTGACGGGTGGTCCGCGACGGCCCGGGCTCCCCAGGCGAGCGCATCGTTGACCCGGCCATCATCCAGGGTCAGGACCGCGAGGGCGACGAGCACCTCCACGCCGGTCTCGGGGTCCTCAGCGCAGGCGGCGAGGCCGGGTTCGGCGGCCCGGCGCTGGCCCGCCTGGTAGAGGGCGAGCGGCTCCGCGCACGCCGCAGACACGGCGCCGGGGGGCGCCGATGGCGCAGCGGCGCCGGCGCCGGCGAGCAGCAGCAGAGCGAGCAGCAGCATAGCGAAGAATGACGGGACGAGATGCTTCACGCGCGACTCCGATCGGCGGCTGCAGCGGGACCGCCCGGCGCGCCGCCGGTTCAGCCGATCCAGCGTCGGATGGGTTCGAGCCAGAAGGACGGATCGAGCCACGTCCAACGCAGGTCCTCGGGGGCGAGTTCCCGGCGGCGGCCCAGCAGGGCCGCGGACTGGGCGCTCCGCTCCTGGCGGTGCAGCAGGCCGAGGCGCTCCTGGAGCAGTTTGTCGGACACGGCGTCGGGCGTGAAACCCTCCCCCGTATCGTCCAGGACCAGGTAGGTCTGCACCAGCAGGGTGGCGAGCGGCTCGCTCGACTCGCCCTCGTCGGCGAGCGCGCGCAGCAGCGGCAGGGCCGCGAGCCAGTCGCCGGACGCGGCCAGGGCGCGCGCCCGCAGCAGACGCCAGGCGGGTTCGTCGGCTGCGGCGGCCGGGATGTCCGCCGACGTGATGGTCCCACCCAGCGCCAGCTTCAGGTGCGAGGACAGGTAGGCCCGCCGCCGGTCCGTCGGGTCCAGGTCCGTGCGCGGCCACTGGTCCAGCAATTTGCCCAGGCGGTCCCAGCGACGCGCCGCCAGCAGGTGGCAGCACAGGAAGTGGTGGTAGTCGGCGTCGAGGAACCACTTGTCGCAGAGGTCCTCCAGCCGGCGGTGCGCCTCCACTTCGCGGCCGTCGAGCTCGTCGGCGGCCGCGAGCAGCAGTTCCGCCATGGGGAAGGAGGCTGCGAGGTCGCTCCAGGCGCCCAGGGCGGCGCGGGCTTCGGCGCGCCGGCCGGTCAGCAACGCCAGCGACGCGTTCAGGTAGGCGCAGAACAGCGCTTCGCCTGGGTGCCCGGCGACCGGATCGGTCAGCTCCTCCTGGGCGAGGATCACCTCGCGCGCGTCCCGGAAACGGTGCTGGTCGGCGAGGATCAGGGCCTTGAGGTGGGCGGCGGTGCGGTAGCGGGGGTTCAGGTGCAGGGCCTGATCCACCTCCGCGAGCGCTTCGGTGTTGCGGCCGGTCTGGAACAGCGCCGCCGCCAGCCGGACGCGGTGGTCGGGGTAGGTGGGATTCGCTTCGCAGAGCTCGTGCATGCGCACGATCCCCTCGTCCCAGTCTCCCGAACGGCAGGTCTCGACGGCGGCGCGCAGCCGGTCGCCGTCGCGGGCCGCGTCCGCGGTCTCGCGCAGCAGCGCCAGCAGGTTGCCTGGGAGGTTCACCGCGGTGAAGCGGCCGACCCCCGCGAGGTGACGGATCAGGGGGTGCTCGACGCGCCGGCCGCTGGCCAGCAACTCGTTCAGGCTGGCCGCGGCCTGGTTGGACGCGCCCAGAGCGCCCAGCGCGCCGGCCTCGAGCAACCGGCCCTCGACGTAGTCGGCGTTGAAGTGCAGCGCGGTGCGCGCGGCGTCGAGCGCCTCTTCCCAGCGGGCCGTCGAGGCGAGCGCGATGCCGTGCCAGAAGTGAAGGTCCGGAAAGGTCGGCCAGCGCGAGGCGGCCTCGGCGAAGAGCGGCACCGCACCGGCGGGATCGCCCGCGCTCACCAGCTGGCGCCCCTGTTGGGTCAGGCACTGGCGCAGATGGAAATCGGTGAGCGGTGCAGCCTTCCCCGCGCGCTCGGCTTCGGCCGCGCGCAGCAGGGGCAGGGCTTCGGCGTAGCGGCCCTGCTCGCAAAGCGCGACGCCGGAGTGATGCGCGTCATCACTCCGGCGTCCCCACCATTTGCCCCACAGCGGCATCTCAGTCCAGGTATTTACGGGTGTACGCGGGCTCCGAGAGATCGCGGCGCGACGCCTCGCCCACCGGCACGGCGGCGCGGCGCCCGGACGGCGCCAGACGGTCGGAAAGCTCCCGGACCTCGCGCAGGGGCACGACGTTGGAATCCAGGCGGGCGACCCGTCCGGCCGCGGCCGGCGGCGGCGTCCGCACTGCGGATTCCTCGTCGTCGAAACGCAGCGGCGCGTCCATCCCGGTCCAGGCCGGCGTCGTCGTCGCCGCGGCCGGCGCGGCGGACAGCGGCGAGACGGGCAGGGGCACGGCGCTGCCGGCGGCGGCGGCCATGACGCGCAGCAGCGGGGGCGCGGCGGCGGGTTCGTCCGCCGGCGACTCGTCGCGTTCGGCCGCGAACCCGCTGTCTTCGGCCGTGGCCGCGAAGTCGGGTTCGAACTCGACGAACGACAGCACGGGCGCCTCGAAAGCGGCGGCGGCCGGCGTCTCGTCCAGCC
This sequence comes from Candidatus Latescibacterota bacterium, assembly GCA_030658975.1. Classification (GTDB taxonomy): domain Bacteria; phylum Krumholzibacteriota; class Krumholzibacteriia; order LZORAL124-64-63; family LZORAL124-64-63; genus PNOJ01. Next base: position 3,264 of record JAUSBL010000130.1, on the reverse strand, counting down.
GGACGGCGGCGAGCGCCGCATCGGCGGGCTCGTCGACGGGATCATCCCAGTCCAGAACCGGGGTCTCGTTGCCGGAGCTCGCGTCAGGATCTTCGGCGAATTCGACAGGCGTCTGCGCGACGACGACCGGCTCCGGATCCGGCTCCGGCGCGGCCGCCGCGGCGGGACGCGCCACGGGTTCGTACACGCCGCCGCGGTCGAAGCCGGTGGCGATGACCGTGACCTGGAGCGTGTCGCCCAGGTCCGGCTCGATCCCGTAGCCGAAGATGATGTGGGCCTGGTCGCCGGCGGCCTCCTGCACGAGGCTCATCACGGCGTTGGTCTCCTTCAGGCTGACCTCGGCGCTGGTGAGGTTCACCAGCACGCCCTTCGCGCCGCGGATGTCGACGTCCTCGAGCAGCGGCGAGCTGATGGCCGCGCGCGCCGCGGTCTCGGCGCGGTTCTCGCCGGTCGCCTTGCCCGTTCCCATCAGCGCGACGCCCATGCCCTGCATCACCGAGCGCACGTCGGCGAAATCGAGGTTCACCATGTGGGGCTTCATGATGATGTCGTGGATCCCGCGCGTCGCCTCGTAGAGCACGGTGTCGGCGAAGCGGAAGGCCTCGGTCATCGACGTGTCCGGCGGCACGACCTCGAGCAGCCGCTCGTTGGGGATCACGATCAGCGTGTCCACCGACTCGCGCAGTTCCGCGAGCCCGGCTTCCGCCTGGCGCAGGCGGACCCGGCCCTCGAAGCGGAACGGCTTGGTGACCACGCCGACGGTCAGCGCGCCGAGCTCGCGGGCGATGCGGGCCACGACCGGCGCGGCGCCGGTGCCGGTGCCGCCGCCCATGCCGGCGGTGACGAACACCATGTCGCTGCCCTCGAGCGCGTCGCGGACCAGGGTCTCGTCCTCGACGACGGCATGACGGCCGACGTCGGGGTCGCCGCCGGAACCGAGACCGCGCGTGGTCACGCAGCCGATCTGCAGCACCGTGTCGGCGCGCGAGGAGTGCAGGGCCTGCAGGTCGGTGTTGACCGCGATGAAATCGACCCCGTCCAGGCCGGAATCGATCATGCGGTTGATGGCATTGCCGCCCGCTCCGCCGACGCCGGCGACGCGGATCCTGGCGAGTCTCTCGGTGGGTTCTACGAGTTCGAACATGACAGCCCCTCTCCTCCGTGATCGGGTGTGCCGTCGGTGAATCTCAACGGTATGCTGGTATCTTTCTTAACACATCATGCTGGGGGTGTCCAACAGGTTTTTCCCAAGGGATCGTGGTTTTTTCCGGCGCCGCTCAACGGCGGCGGCGCAGCCCCCCCAGCCAGCCCTTGAGCCCGCGCGGCGGTTCTCCGGGGCCGTCGCCCTCCCCGGCCCCCGGCCCGCCGCCGAGCGCCCAGAACGCCAGGCCGACCGCCGTGGCCCACTGGCCCTCCGGCAGGGGCTTGCCGCCGGCCAGGCCCAGGGGGGTCAGCCGCCGCTGCGCCGGCAGCATCAGCACCTCCTCGACCAGCTGCTCGGTGCCCGCGCAGCGCGAGCCGCCGCCGGTCACCACGACGCCGCGGTGCAGCAGGGACTGCTGGAAATCCGGACCCATGTCGCGCTTCACGAGCGACACGATCTCCTCGAGGCGCGGCTCGAGGATGGCGGCGATCAGGCCCGGCGACTCGTCGGGCTCGCTCTCCTCGAAGAGCACCTCGGGATCGACGTCGTCCGCGAGGCTGCGCAGCGCGAGGCCGCGCTGCCGCTTGATGGTCTCGGCCTCGGCGGCGCTGATGCGCAGGCCGTGGGCCAGGTCGCTGGTCATGTGCACGCCGCCCCAGGGGACGGCGCCGCTGCCGGCGATCCGCCCGCTGCGGTGGATCACCCACTGCGTGTGCTGGCCGCCGATGTCGATCAGCAGCACGCCCTCCTGGCGCTCCTGCGGCGTCAGCAGCGCCGAGGCCGTCGCCAGCGCGTCGATGTGCCAGCTCGCCGCGTGGTAGCCGGACTTCTCGATCGTGTGTTCGAGGTTGTGCTGGACGCTGCTGGAACCCGTGACCAGGTAGGCGTCGACCTCGAGCATCGAGCCCGGCCGGTCGAGCGGATCGACGACGCCCGGGATCCCGTCCACGGTGTACGACACGGGGTTCGAAGCGAGGATCGCGTGGTCGAAGGGGATGGCGATGCTGGTGGCCTTCTCCAGGACCGCCTCGACGTCGCGCGCGTCAACGGCGCGGCGGTTCGGCCCGATCTTGTGCTGGCCGCGCGCCCACAGCGACCGCAGGTGCGAACCGGAGATGCCGTAGCAGAACCCCGCGATGTCCACGTTCGCCGAGGCCTCTGCGGCGCGCACCGCCTTGGCGATCGCCCGGCTGCCGGACCCGACATCCACGAAATCCCCGTCGCGGAAGCCCGCCGCCTCGGCGCTGCCCGTGCCGAGCACCGTCAGCCCGCCCTCCGTCGACGGCGAGGCCACCAGGACCCGGAATTCGGTGCTGCCGAGGTCGCAGGCGACGATCAGCTGATCATGTTCCATGGTCGTCCTTCTCTCGCGGCGGCTCCGTGGTGTCGGGCGGAGCCGGTTTCTCGACGGTGACCTGGCCCTGGAAGCGCAGGTCGACGATGCAGCTGTCCGGGATGCTGTCCCGGACGCCCAGGTAGCGCGTCAGGCGCGCGGCGAAGCCCTCGCGCCCGAGGATCAGCCGGCCGCCGTCGCCGGCCAGGACGAGCGACAGCCCGCGCTCGTCGCGCAGGACGAAGTCGACCGGGTGGGCCGTCTCCAGCCCCGTGCCGCGCACCGCCTCCACCAGCTCGCGCAGCATGTCGGCGTCGCGCGGCGGCAGGCTGCGGCGGGCGTCGCCGACCCGGTCCACGAGCAGCGGCAGGTCCAGCGGCGGCAGCAGGTCCGGCAGCCGCAGCCGGCGGCCGTTCTCGATCAGCACGTCGCGGTCCCCCCCGCCGGCCACCACGACCTGCGGTCGCCACTCCTGCAGCCGGACGTGCAGGGTCGAGGGCAGCAGGCGCGAGACCTCGGCGTCGCGGACCCACGGCAGCAGGCGCAGCGAATCCGTGAACGCGGCCGTGTCGAAGCGCCAGATGTTCCGGCCCAGCGCCCAGCGCAGGCGCCACTCGAGCTCGGCGCGATCGGTGAAGCGGTAACGGTCCGTCTCGACGCGCGCCACCGCGAACCGGGGCGCCGTCAGCAGCCAGAACACGCCCGCGACCGCGACCGCGACGATCCCCAGCACAACCGCGCCGCGCACCAGCAGCCGGCGCACGTCGCGGCGGCGCACGCGGCGGCG
>JAUSBL010000129.1 GCA_030658975.1 Candidatus Latescibacterota bacterium | reverse complement strand
TTGTCGCCGGAGCGCACTTCGTAGAAGTACACGCCCGACGCCACGTCACGGCCGTTGTCGCTGGTGCCGTTCCACTCCGCGACGCCCTGCTGCGCAGCAGAGAAGCCGTCGTGCAGGGTGCGGACCAGCTCGCCCTTCACGTTGAAGACCTTGATGGACAGATCGCCGGCGCGCGGGATCGACCACTCGATCTTCGTGACGGGGTTGAACGGGTTCGGGTAGTTCTTCGCGAAGAACAGACCGCTGCTCGGGGTCGGCGTGGTGCCGAAGCTCGGCGTGTAGCCGAACCACACCAGGATCTCGCCGAGGGCCTGGGCGCGGGCGGCGAACGGAGCCGGATCGTCCTTCGCCACGCCGTACGGGGTGTACCAGGCGCCGAAGTCGACCGTGGAGGTCACGACCTTCGAACCAACGCTCGTGTTGTAGTTCGAGACGATGGCCGCGTAGGTCGGGTAGGCGCCGGCCGCCGTGAACTCGCCCACCTTCGATGCGTAGTTGAACGGCGAAGCGTAGACGCCGATGCCGTTGAACACGCGGAAGGTCGGGCAGGAGCCGTAGGCGATGAACGGGGTGTTGAATCCCACCACGTTGCCCGGGGTCGGAACGACCAGCGGAGCCGCCTGGCCGCCGATGAGCGCGCGCACGTCCGTGGCCAGCCGGGTGCAGCCCAGCCAGTTCTGAACGAACGCCGCACCGCCGGCGACGGTGCTCGAACCGGTCGCGACGACGACACGGTCGCCGGCCACGAACAGGTTCTTGCCGGTGCCCAGCCAAGCCGACAGGCGGGCGACGTCGTCGCCCTTGTCGCCGGCGTAGCCCGGAGCGATGCCGGGACCCGTCAGCGGCGAGCCGGCCAGGGTGCCGGCGCCGTACAGGATCGTCTCGTAGCCGGCCAGGGCGACCGCGGACGCGTTGGCGCCCAGGCCGTTGCCGACGTTCGAGGACGGGGCCTGCGTCATGTAGATGTCGTAGTCGACATTCTCGACGAAGCCCAGCTGAGTGAGAGAGGTCTTCCACTCGTTGTAGCCGCCGCCGTAGACGCCGAAGTCGTTCCAGAACAGGATGGACGGCTGCGTCCCGGCGAGGTCGGTCACCGAGGGCAGACCGCGCCAGATCCACTGGAACGGCCACTGGAACTCGACGTAGCCGGTCTCGCCCGGGAACACGCCGAACCCGGCGATGTTGGCCGGATAGGTCGTGGTGCCGTCGGTGCCGGGGTCGCCGTTCACGCGGTCGGTCGCCGTGATGTACCAGTGCATCTGGTCACCCGGGAACAGCAGGCCTTCGTCGGGCAGGTCGAACGCCCAACGCCACTGCACCAGGATGCCGGCGGTCGTGTAGACGCTGTCCGCGGGGACGTCGCCCTCGATGTAGCCGCCCGAAGGCGTCTCGATGCGCACGTCGTTGAACAGCGGGTTGCACTTGATCTTGTAGTGCATCTTCGGCAGCTCGGTCAGCTCGGAGCCGGGACGAACCGGCTGGATGTTCAGCACGATCGAGTCGCCGTGGACGATGTTCGGGCTCGTGGTGTCCAGCAGGTCCTGGCACATGTCGAAGCGCAGGGCGTTGCTGGCCAGGTTGCCCAGGTCCAGGTTCTTGGCGAACTGGTCGTTGGGCAGGTCCCACTCGCCGCTGATCGAGATCGCGGGGCCGCCGTAGGCGTAGACCAGGAAGGCCACGTTGTCATAGTAGGGCGCGGGAGTGCCGTCGGTCCCGATGTTGTAGCGCGCGTCCTCCATCAGACCCAGCGCGATCTGGACGTGAGTCGTGCCGGGCTCGAGCAGGTCCGTGACCACGTAGGCGGGCCGGTTGTAGGCCGGGCCTCCGTAATAGATCGTATTGCGGTCGACCCAGCCGTACCAGGTGTTGCCGCCGTCAGTCGAGCAGCGGATGTGCCAGACATCGAAGACGCCGTCGAAGGCGGGCGTGCCGTAAGGCGAGTGGATGTACTCGCCGAACGTCAGTCGGGCGCCGACGTAGTCGCCGGCGGGCCAGGCCAAGGGCGGCGACCAGATCTCGTTGGCCAGCAGGTTGTCGTCGATGTTCGCACCCAGCGCACCGCCGGAGGCGTTACGGCTGTAGCCGCTCGGACCGTAGGTGTACAGGGTGTTCGAGGACGGTCCCACGCCGGGAACGACGAGGCCGTCATCGATGAAGGCGAACTGCGGGGTGTCGTTCGTCAGGCAGGGGTCGAGGTCCTCGAGCCGCGGCCAGACACGGCTGAAGTCGCCGTAGCCCACGGGCAGCACGGTGAACCAGTTCGGGCCCAGGCCGGCGTTGAAGTTGTCGAACGTCCGCTGCACGCCGTTGAAGTACACGGCGATGTTGTCGATCTGGCTGTGACCCTGGGTCGGGTACAGGCAGTCGCTGTCGGACCAGGCGCCGTCGGCGTCGGCCTGCCAGCGCAGGTGGATCTGGTTGCCGTTGACGTAGTCGGCGGCCGTGATCGTGAACGTCTCGTCGAGGGCGTGGGCCGGCAGGAAGCCGGAGTTCACCCACTGCTCCACCATACCCGCGGGGGTGTCGTAGCGCAGCGACAGGAAGTCGTACCCGGGCTCGGAGTCCAGGTTCAGGATCGCGGTAACGCGGACGGTCGTGTCGGCGAGCGGGTTGGCGACGGTGCCGACCCAGTCCAGGTACTCCAGGAAGCCGTTCCCGTAGCCCATGAAGTCGCCAGTACCGCAGTCGTTCGGGTACTGCTCGCCGGCCCAGATGGCGGGAGTGCCGGTCGGGCTGTTGTAGGCGGAGACGTTCCAGCGCGAGACCGCGGGCGCGGTCAGGTCCACCCCGGTCCAGCCTTCAGCATCCGGAAGGTTGGGGTTGACGTCGTTCTGGAACTTGCCGTCGTTGCGGCCGGGACCGCCGAGCAGGTACAGGGTGTCCTGCTTGGCCGTCGAGCCGACGGCAGACAGGTGCATGGTGTTGGTGACGTCGACCAGGTTGTAGTCGGCGAAGCGCTGGGGACTGCCGGCGGCGAAGGCGACGCCTGCCAACAGCAGCAGGATCAGGCAGGCTGGCGCGGCGCGGCTCATGACGTACCTCCATGGAATACTGGCTGGCGATAATTTCGGCCTCGGCATCAGTTTAAGGACCCGGTGCCCCGGGAACAACACCTAACGGATGTCGCCGACCACGCAGTACGCTGGAGCCCCGACCGCGTCGCGATCGGGGCTCCGGGTGGTCCGCTCGTGCGTGCGTCCGCTGATTATTTTAACAATGTCAGCTTCGCGACGCGCCTCTCCCCCGCCGCAGTCGTCAGGCGCAGAACATAGGTGCCGCTCGTCGCGGCGCGACCCCGGTCGTCATGGCCGTTCCAGTTCGCCTGGTGCCATCCGGCTTCGCGCCTGCCGCCGTCGATCACCGCGACCAGCCGCCCCGCGAGGTCGTGGACCGCGAGCGTCACCTCCGTCGCCGCCGCGAGCCGGTATGTCACGAGCGTCGACGGGTTGAAGGGGTTCGGGTACGCCGCCAGCGGCGCCGGTGCCGCCGGCAGGTCGCCGGCGTCCGTCAGGTCGGAGTGGGAGTACGCCAGCACGACCTGGTCCATGCCGGTCACGTCGCCATAGACGTAGCCGGTCACGTACAGGAAGCCGCCGGGCGCGAGCACCAGCGACCGCGCCTCGTCGGTCAGGTGGGCCGGGCCGTCGTAGCGGCGCACCCAGCGCTGGGCGCCGGTGGTCGGATCGTAGCCCAGCGTCGCGATGTCCCAGCTCGTGCCGGTGCCGTCGCTGAAGCCGGTGACCAGGATCTCGCCGCCGGAACCGAACGCCACGCCGTTGGCCACGTCGTACCAGCCCTGCGGGCCGTTGTAGGTCGACAGCCAGGTCCGCGAGCCGTTCACTCCGCTCAGCTTGACCGTCAGGTAGTCGCCGGCGGTGACGCCGACCACGATCACGTCGCCGGCCTCGTCCACGAGCATGCCGCCGGGATCGTCCGCACGGGTGCCGTTGGTCCAGTCGACGCGCCAGTGCTGCTGTCCGTCGTCGCCGTCCAGCTTGGCGCAGAGCACGTCGTACGAGGTCGAGGAGTGCCAGGCCTTGCCGGCGACCAGCACGTCGCCGGCGGCGTCGACGCCGATCCAGCCGTCGCCGCTGGCGTCGTTGACCAGGCCGGTCGTCAGGACGGCCCACACCGGGCTGCCGTCGGCGGTGGCGTACTTCGCGGTCAGCAGCGAGGCCGTGCCGTTGGCGTTCTGGACCAGGCCGGTCAGCACGGGATCGCCGTCGGGGCCGACGGCCACGTCCAAAGCGCGGTCGTCGAGGCGGGCGGCGCCGCCTTCGAAGGCCGTCCAGAGCAGCTCGCCGTCGACGTTGGCGAACTTCAGCAGCGCGATCTCGTCCAGCCGGCCCGCGATGTTGACGCGGCCGGCGACGAAGATGTCCCCGGACCCGTCCAGGGCCAGGGCGTAGGCGGAATCGTTTTCGGCACTTGGCGAGGCGTACAGCTGGGACCAGAGAACCTCCCCGGTCGCATCGTCGAGCTTCAGCACGACGATGTCATCGCCGTGGCCTCACCCCACGCAGCCCATGACGTGCCCGGCGACGATCAGATCACCCGCCTCGTCCCAGGCCAGGCCCGCGACCGACATGTCCGAATCGTCGAACGCCGGGATGCGGCGCGACCAGACCAGCGAGCCGTCCTTGGCCGCGAGGCGGCGCACGAGGAGGTCCGAGCCTTCGATCCCGTCGTGGCTGATGCCGGCCACCACGGCGTCGCCCGAGGCGTGGCCGACCACGATCGAGCCGTTGTCGTCCAGCGCGGCGCCGCTGTCCAGCAGCGACGTCCACGCGGACTGGGGCTCGGCCTGTACCGTGAAAGGAAGCAACAGCAAGCAGATGCCGACGAAAAGTGCATGTTTGATCATCGGGGTTCTCCCGGATGCAGGATGAATCGACTCCGGTTGTTCTTGGCACCGGACGCTCCCAACGGGAACTCCAATCAGTCTAGCAGAATATCAAAGATCATCCCAGTCTGGGGTTCGCGTCTTGATTCTCTTTCTCGATTAGCGAATCCCGGCCCGGGGAACCGCTTTTTTATTTGGGGCGGCCCGGATCGATCGTTTACATTCGGGCCATCGGGAGCGGCGACGCAACCCGAACGTTTTCCGGTCGCGATGCCGACGAGGATCCGGCCGATCACCCGGCAAGGAGGAAGCATGAAGAAGTCCCTGTTGGTCCTGGTCGCGCTCACGGTGGTCTGCGCCGCGCTCGCCCAGGCTGCCGAGCACACGATCATCGGCACTCCCAAGTGCGTGATGTGTCACAAGGTCAAGACCGGCGACCAGGCGAAGATCTGGACCGAGTCGAAGCACGCCACCGCCTTTGCCACCCTCAAGGGCCCCGCGGCCATCGCCATCGCCAAGGAGAAGGGCCTGGGCAATCCCTGGGAAGAGGCCGCCTGCCTGAAGTGCCACACCACGAAGGCCTTCCTGGGCGCCGAGCTCGAGGTCGCCTCGAAGTGGGTGCCCGAGGAGGGCGTGGGCTGCGAGGCCTGCCACGGCGCCGGCTCCGGATACAAGTCCAAGGCCGTCATGGAAGATCACGCCGCCGCGATCGCCGCCGGCATGAAGATGGGCGGCAAGGAGACCTGCGTGAAGTGCCACAACGCCGAGAGCCCGACCTACAAGGCGTTCGACTACGACAAGATGTGGGCCCTGATCAAGCACCCGGTGCCCGAGGCCGCCGCGAAGTAATCCGAGCCGGCATCAAATAGCGAAGCGGCCCCCGCACCCGCGGGGGCCGCTTCTTCATGTTCCCCATCAAGCTCGGGACGCAGCCCGCAGCCTGAGATGATCTCAGCCTTGCGGCTAGGTCGGACCATCGCGCCGCGGCGTCCCCGGATCCACCTTCTCCCGCCCGTCCATGAGCGGCTCGTCCGCCGCCACCCGCGTACGCACCGTGTGCCGGTGTTCGACCAGCTTCACGGCCGGGTGTTCGTGCTCGAACATGCGCTGGGGCATCAGGCCGGTGATCCACGATGGGTTCATCGGGTAGACGCCCGGCATGAACACGGTCGAGTACATGTGCCAGATCAGGATGGCCAGGAACGCGAGCCAGGCCTCGTAGTAGTGGATCACCAGGATCACGTCCATCGCGCCCTTGGGGAACCAGTGCGTGACGGTGTTGTCGAACCAGAGCGCGAACCCGGTCAGCGCCATCACGACCGTGCCCCAGATCAGGGCCCAGTACTCAGCCTTCTCCACGTAGGTGAAGCGGCCGAACTGCGGCGTCTCCTTGCTGAGCCCCAGGTTGTACTTCGTGCGCTGCAGCAGCTGCCTGGCGTCGTCCCGGTTGGGCAGCATGCCGCGCAGGAACTCGCGGCCGCGCGGCGTCAGCAGGTAGAAGGCGTGGTAGATGGAGCCGATGATCATGACCACGGCGGCCCCGCGGTGGATGTAGCCGCGCACGGCGAAGCCGCCCTCGCGGCCGAAGAGCAGCACGCTCCACCACGAATCGTAGAACCGCAGGGAGAAACCGGTGATCACCAGCACGGTGAAGGAGACGGCCAGCACCGTGTGCTGGAAGACCTCGTTGGTGGTCATGCGGCGGACCTGGGGCTTCTCGTGGATCACGCGGTGGATCTGGCGGACCAGGTCGATCAGCCAGTGCAGCGTCATGCCGCCGATCACCAGGGCGATCAGCGTGATGTAGATGATCTGGACGACGCGCGCGGCGCCGGCCCTGTGGCCGGTGGCGGACTCGTGGATCGTCTGCTTGGCGACGTCGGCGGTGATCCCCGCGTGGCAGTGGCCGCAGGTCTTCTGCAGGTTGGCGGGGTTGACCGACGAACGCGGGTCGATCGAGGGCAGGATCAGGTGCGCGCCGTGGCAGGAGGCGCAGTTAGCCACCTGCAAGTCGCCGGCCTTGCTCTTCAGGCCGTGATACGAGTCCACGAACGACTGCAGGCGGCCGGTCGGCAGGTCGTACTTCTCGTTCAGGGTCGCCGACTCGTGGCAGGGCGTGCAGGTCGCCTCGGCCATGCGATTGGGGCTCACCGGCGAGCGCGGGTCGTCGGTGGGCAGGATGCCGTGCTCGCCGTGGCAGGTGGTGCAGACCGGCGTGTCCACCTCGCCGCGGGCGGTGATCTGGCCGTGGATGCCCTCCCAGTAGTCCTGGGAGATGGAGCTGTGGCACTTGCCGCAGGTGGTCGGGATGTTGAAGTGGGCGATGGTCGAACGCATGTCGCTCGGCGGCAGGATCATGTGGGCGGAGCCGCCGGTGCTGTGGCAGTCGTTGCAGCTCGCCGCCTGCTGGACGCCGCCGGCCGTCGCCCGGCCATGAACGCTTTGGCTGTAGACGCGGATCGGGTGCTTGAACTTGATCTTGAGATCGGCCACGAGGGTCGAATCCTCGTGGCAGTTGCCGCAGGTCGTCGGCAGATTCATCGGGTTGGTCCAGGCGTGCCGGTCGGACGAGGGCAGGATCTCGTGGCTGCCGTGGCAGTCGGCGCAGGACGGGATGTAGGGCGACTTGCCGACCACGCCGCGTCCGTGGACCTGATAGGTGGCCGCCTCGTCCGTATGGCAGCCGCCGCAGTCGACCGGCGACAGGGTGTCGTGGGGCAGTTCCGTGATGCCGACGTGGCAATCCGTGCACTCGAAGCCGTCGTGGACGCTGCCGATCAGGGATTCGGCGGAGACCTCGGCGGGGTCGCCGCCGGAGCCGGTGTGGCAGTCGGCGCAGTCGGTCGCCGTGAAGGCGAGGACCCGACCGGCCGGAACGAGCAGGCACGCCAGCGTCAGGAGTGCCGCACAGGGGAGGATCGGGCATCGCTTCATGTGGGAACCGTCCTGTTGTGACTATATCAACCGGGGACAGTCAAATAGAGGAACCCGAGGGGCGGAAAATCAAGACATAACCATCGCATCTTCATGATTTATTGACCGATTACATATTTTCCGGATCGGATTTCAGCCGCCCAGGACGGGCCGGGAGTACCAGCCCTCCCCCCGCTCCCCATCCGGCCGGTAGCCCATGCGGCGCAGATAGTTGCGGTGCAAGCCGGCGTCGGTGTGCGCCACGAAGCGGCGGAAGCCGTTGTCGGCCAGGACCGGGCCCCATTCCCGGTAGAAGTAGCGGGCGCAGCGCAGGTCGCGCCAGGGCGGCAGGACGTAGTCGAGGTCGATCCGCAGCGTGCCCGGGGTGTCGGGCGAGCAGACCAGCACCCCGACCGGCACCATGTTGCGCAGGATGAAAACGATCGTCGGGTTCTGCAGGCGGTCGAGGTCGAAGCCGGGGAAGAAGCGGCGCACGTCCGGCGCGTGGAACTCCAGGAAGCGGCGCAGGAAGGGGTTGTCGCGGTCGCGCATCGGCATGAGCTGGAAGTAGTCGGGGCGGCGGTTGAGCAGCTGCAACAGGAACACCACGTTCACGACGGCGATGAAGCCGTTCACCAGCAGCACCGGCCAGACGCCCAGCAGGGCACCGTAGACGGCGAACAGGACGGCGCCGGCCAGGTTGATCACGCGCAGCTTGACGAGCGAGCCCATGGTCAGCGAGACCGCCACGAGCACCGAGGCGGCGTAACCGAGGATTTCTGTCCAGTGCACGGGTGACCTCCGCCGGCGATCAGCCCGCCGGGGGCGCGGGCGCGGCCGGGGCGAAGCGGTCCAGCAGTCGCAGCAGTTCCCGCAGCGAGCCCGCGGTGCGGGTCCCGTACCAGCTCAGCAGCTTGCCGGGGATGCGCGGGCAGCGCTCGGGGCCCGACAGGCGCGCGGCTTCGGCGACGGCGGCGGCGTCGCGCTTGGTGAAGTGGTAGGGTTCGTCGGGCAGCAGGACCAGCGCGGGAGCCAGGGCCGCCAGTTCCTCCAGGGTCGTGGCCGGGTAGTCTTCGTGGTCGGCGTAGACGTTGCGCAGGCCGACCTCGGCCATGACCGCGTCGATGTGGGTGTGGCCGCCCGCGGCCATCCAGGGGTCCTTCCAGATCAGCGTCGCCGCGACGACCGGTGTGCGGCGCTGGCGCGCGGCGGCCGCGTCGGCGCGCGCGGCGGCCAGGGTCCCGCGAGCGGCCAGCGCGGCGATCTCGGCGTCGAGCAGGATGCCGAGGTCCTTCAGCAGCGCATCGACGTCGTCCAGGCTGCGCGGCATCACGGCGAACACGGGCACGCCCGCCGCGGCGAGCGCGTCCAGGTGCGTGGTCTTGTTCTCCTCGAGGCAGGCCAGGACCAGGTCCGGCCGCAGCGCGAGGATGGCGTCCAGGCGCGGGTTCTTGGTGCCGCCGCAGGCGGGGACGCGCGCGACCAGGCCGCGCGGCTCCTCGCAGTAGGCGGTCCGGGCCACCAGGTTGTCGCCGCGGCCGAGGCCGAACACGGTGTCGGTCAGGCTCGGCACCAGCGAGGCCACGCGGAGGTAGGGTCCGGGGACGACGGCGACGCCGCGGGCGTCGAGCAGGCCGGGTGTGTTTCTCTGTGGCGTCATGGGGAGGAAACCTAGCGTCGAACGACGGTCGCCGCCAGCGGAGGTTTGCGGGGATGCGCAGAGGCGCGCCCCGTGGGACGCGCCTCGTTCCGGCCGGCGATCGGACCGGGCTCAGTAACCCTCGCCGCGCCCGTGCCGGCGGTCCCACCACCACCCGATGAGCAGGGCCCGCAGCCGGCGCTTCGTCGGCTCCAGCAGCGAGTACATCACCGGCACCACCACGAGTGTCAGGAAGGTGGCCACGGCGAGGCCCCAGATCACGGCCACGCCCATCGGGCCCCACCAGGCGCTCGATTCGCCGCCGAAGGTCACCACGCCGCCCCAGTCGCCCTTGAACAGCCGGAAGAAGTCGATCGAGATGCCGGTCGTCAGCGGGATCAGGCCCAGGATGGTGGTCACCGCGGTCAGGATCACGGGCCGGAAGCGCGTGATTCCGGCCTGGATCAGGGCCTCCCCCGTCGCGAGGCCGCGCTCGCGCAGCTTGCCCACGTAGTCCAGCAGCACGATGGCGTTGTTGACCACGACACCGGCCAGCGAGACCACGCCCACGCCGGTCATGATGATGCCGAAGGGCGTCCCGGTGAACATCAGGCCCATCATGACGCCGATGAGCGACAGGATCACGCTGAACAGGATCACCAGCGGCGTGGTCACCGAGCTGAACTCGCTGATCAGCACCAGGAAGATGAGCATGATGGCCAGGCCGAAGGCGTCGCTGAGGAAGTCCTGCGCCTCCTGCTGATCCTCGCTCTCGCCCGTGTAGGTCAGGCCGTACCCGGGCGGCAGCGCGAAGCCCGCCAGGCGCTGCTGCACCTGGGCCAGCAGGGCGTTGCCGTTGTAGCCGGCGGCGACGTCGGCCGAGACCGTCACCACGCGCTCGCCGTCGATGCGGGTGATGGCGGCCAGGCCCGTCTTGAACTCGGCCGTGGCGAAGGACGACAGCGGGATCTGCTGGCCCTCGTAGAACACGGTCATGCTCTCGAGATCCTCGACCTTCTGGCGGAACGGCTGCTGCACCCGCACGCGGATGTCGTACTCGTCCTCGCCGGTGCGGAACTTGGCCGTCTCGGCGCCGAGCAGCGCGGTGCGCACGGTGCCGGCGACGTCCACGGTCCGCAGGCCGAAACGCCCGGCCTTGTCCACGTCCTGGCGCACCTCGATCTGCGGGAGGTTGCGGTCGTAGTCGTCCATCACGTCGACCAGGCCCTCGACGCCGCGGATGCGCTCCCTGACCGTGGCGGCCAGGTCGCCCAGGACCGCGAAGTCGTCGCCGGAGATCTCGATGTTCACGGGCTTGCCGGTGGGCGGGCCCTCCTCCTGCTTGTCGATGACCAGGCGCGCGCCGGTGAAGTCGCGCAGCGCGTCGCGCAGCTGCTCGATCGTCGTGCGCGAGGACTGCGAGCGGTCCTCCTGGTCGATGAACTCCATCGTCACCAGGGACTTGTTGGCCGGGGCCTGGCTGCTGGAGGCGAAACCGCTCTCGGCGCCGACCTGGCCGGTGAAGGCCTTCAGGTCGGGCAACGCGGCGACCGCCGCCTCCACCCTGGCGGTGTAGTCGTCGCTGACCTCGACCCGCGTGCCCGAGGGCGCGGTGATCGAGACGTAGGCCAGGCGGGGGTCGACGTCGGGGAACAGCTCGACGCCGTGGTTGAAGACGCCGAACAGCATGAAGGTGCCGACCAGCAGGGCTGTCATGCCGCCCATCACCACGACCGGCCGCCGCAGGGCCCAGCGCAGCGTGGGCTCGTACGACCTCAGGCCGTACCGCATGAGGCGGTCGCCGACGCCCTCGCGCCCGCCGCGGGCCCGCGGCGGCCGCATGAACCGCGCGCACATGACGGGATTGAAGATCAGCGCCACCAGCAGCGACGACAGCAGCGAGATGATGACCGTGATCGGCAGGTACTTCATGAACTCGCCCATGATCCCCGGCCAGAAGATCATCGGCGCGAAAGCGACCACCGTGGTCAGGGTCGAGGAGGTGATCGCGGCGGCCACCTGCGAGGCGCCGTAGACGGCGGCCTCCCCCGGCTCCTTCCCCTTGCCGCGCTGGCGGTAGATGTTTTCCACGATCACGATGCCGTTGTCCACGAGCATGCCCAGCGCGAGGATCAGCGAGAACAGCACCACCATGTTCAGGGTGATGCCGAGCGCCCGCAGCGTGATGAAGGTCAGCAGCATCGACAGCGGGATCGCCGTGCCCACGAACAGGGCGTTGGTGAGGCCCATGAACAGCAGCAGCACCAGCACCACCAGGACCAGGCCGCTGATGATGTTGTTCTCCAGCTCGCGGACCATGTCGCGGATGTCCTTGGACTGGTCGCCGACCAGGCTCACCTCGGTGCCCGCCGGCAGTCGCGGCCGCTCGCGCTCGAGCACGGCCTTGATCTCGTCCACGATGTCGATGATGTTCTCGCCGCTGCGCTTGGTGACCGTGAGGATCACGGCCTCCTTGCCGTTGACGCGCGAGAAGCTCTCGCGGTCCTTGATGCCGAAGCTGACCTCGGCCACGTCGCGGACGTAGACGGGGTCCGGCAGCCCGAGGTTGAGCACGAAGCCGAGGATCTCCTCGGCGCGCTCGACCTCGCCCGGCACGCTCACCTGGTAGTCGTAGGTGCCCAGGGACAGCTTGCCGCCGGGGATGGTCACGTTCTGCAGGGCGATGGCGTCCTGGACGTCCTGCAGGCTCAGGTTGTAGAAGCGCAGGCGCTCGGGGTCGACGTCCACGCGCACCTCGTGCTCCACGCCGCCGGTCAGTTTCACCTCGAGCACGCCGCGGACCTGCTCGAAGGCCTCCTGCAGGTCCTCCCCCGCCTGCTTCAGCAGCGCGGGGTCGTAGTCGGCCGCCAGGTTGATCTGCACGATGGGCCAGTCCGAGGAGCTGAGCTCCACGATCATCATGTCGTCGCGCGGGTCCTCGGGCAGCTCGGGCTTGGCCAGGTCGACGCGGTCGCGCACCTTCTGCAGGGCGTCGCTCATCTCCACGTCGGTGGTGAACTCGAGCACGATGGTCGAAGCGCCGTCGACCGAGGTGCTGGTCATCTCCTTGAGATCGGCCAGCCCCTTGAGCTCCCGCTCGAGCTTGCGGGTGATGAGATTCTCGACGTCCTCGGGCCCGGCGCCCGTGTACGGCGTCATCACCATCACGTAGGGGATCTTGACGTCGGGGCTCGACTCGCGCGGCAGTTCGAGGTAGCTCTGGACGCCCACGATCGTGATGATCGCCATGAAGGCGAAGATCATCGGGTACCGGCGGATCGCGCCGCTGATCAGCCTCATCGCGCGGCCTCCGTCGCGGGAGCCGCCGCCGGGGCGGCGCGCGTCGCGGCGCCGGCCTCGGTGGTCGCGGCGGGGTCGCCGGCGAGGCTGCCGTCGCGGGCGCCCGCCGTCTCGACCGTCTTGACGAGCGCGCCGTCGATGAGGTCGCGCTGGCCGCGCACGACCAGCAGCTCGCCGGCGCGCAGGCCTTCGGTCACCGCCACCAGCAGGCCCTGGTCGGGGCCCAGGACGATGCGGCGCAGCTGCGCGCGGTCGCCTTCGACGACGTAGACCGCCGCGCCGCCGCCGGCGTCGAGCACCGCGTCGCGCGGGATGGCGATCACGCCCGCGAGGGTCTGCTTGTGGATGCGGGCGCGGCCGACCACGCCCGGCCGCAGCGACAGGTCCCGGTTGTCCAGCCGGATCTCCAGCGGGAACTTGCCGGTGACCGGGTCCGCCTCGAAGCCGAGCCAGGCCACGCGCCCGGCGACGGGGGCCGCGACGCCGTCGAGCGTGACTTCGGCCGCCGCGCCCTCGCGCAGCCAGACGATGTCGCGCTCGGTCAGCCAGCCGGCGAGCTTCAGAACGGACGGGTCGACCACGCGGGCCACGACGGTGCCCGGCGCCACCAGCTGCCCCGGCTCCACGAACCGCTCGGCCACGATCCCGGCGTAGGGGGCCGCGATGGCGGCCCGCTCGTGCCGCAGCTCGGCGACGCGCGCCGCGGCCGCGGACCGTCCGTGCAGCGCCTCGGCGGTCAGCAGTTCGACGCGGCTGACCTTGCCGGCGTCGAACAGGCGCTGCGTCTGCTCGACGTTGTAGGCCTGCAGCGCCAGGTCGGCGCGGGCGGCGTCGGCCTCCGCCGCGAGCAGGCGGCGGTCCAGTTCGATGAGGGTCTGCCCCTTGGCCACGCGCGCGCCCTTGTCGCGGGGGATCGCGGCCACGGTGCCGCCCTCCTCTGCGGCGACGTCGGTGCCGCGCAGGGGCTGCACCGCGCCCGAGACCTCGAACATCTCGGACAGGTCGGTGGCGTCCAGCTCCAGCACGCGGACGTTGCGGGCGGTCTCGGCCGGCGGCGCGCCGCCGCCCCTGGGTCCGCAGCCCGCGGTCGACAGCAGCGCCGGGGCCAGCATCAGGGCCGCGGCGGCGAACAGCTTGCGCGTCGTCATGATGGTCTTCTCCGTTCCGATGGTCACTGCGAACCTCCCGCGACGAGCCCGTCGACCGCCGCCAGGGGCAGCAGCGGCGAGACGCCGATGGCGCGCTTCAGGGATGCGGTCGTGGTCAGCACGTCGTACCGCGCCTGGATCAGGTTGGTGCGGGCGCGGGAGCGCTCCGCCTCGGACTGCAGCACGGTCAGGTAGTCGGCCTTGCCGTGCCGCAGCATCAGGATGCTGGTCTCGAGCAGGTCCTCGGCGCGGGCCATGTTCAGCTCGGCCGCGCGCAGGTTGTCGCGGGCGGCGTCGCGGCCGTCGAGCAGGTCGAGCACCTCGACGCGCGCCTGTCGCAGCAGGCCGTTGCGCTCGGACTCGGTGCGCAGGATCGAGGCCTCGGTCTGCTGGACCAGGCCCCGGGTCAGCAGGCCGTCGAACAGCGGCACGTTGAGCGCCACGCTGGCGCTCCAGAAGTCGTGGCCGGTGTCGTCGAGGTCCTTCAGGCGCCGGCCGATGTAGCCGTAGCTGCCGAGCATCGACAGGTAGGGTCGCATTTCGGACTTCTGCACGCGCCGGCTCTGGCGCAGCAGGTCGCTCATCACCTCGGCCTGCTGCACGTCGGGCCGGCGCGCGGCGAGGGCCAGGGCCGTCGCGCGCGCCACGTCGTCGGACTCCACGCGCTGCTCGTTGCGGATGCTGAGGGGCGCCTCGGGGTCGCTGCCCATCAGGGCGTTGAGCCGGGCGCCGGCGGTGCGCAGCCCCTGCTGCGCCTGGCGCAGCTGCGGCGACAGGTTCGCCGCCGCGACCGCGGCCTGCAGCGTGTCCAGCTCGGTGACCATCCCCAGCTCGAAGCGCAGGCGCACGATGTCCAGGAACTCCTGCTGGTTGCGGAGCTCAGCCTCGACGGCGGCCAGCTGCTCGGCGGCCAGCACGGTGCCGTGGTAGGCCGCCACCACGTCCTGCTCGGTCTGGTGCACGGCGCCCAGCAGGGCCAGGTCCTGGCGCCGGATGCCCTGCCCCGCGGCGCCGATCGCGCCGAGGATCTTGATCGGGTTCAGGGTCCAACTCAGGTTCAGGCTCGAACGCCAGTAGGTCTGGGCCGGGATGTCCTCGGGCGGCGGGATGAAGCTGAACCCGCCGAAGAGGCTGTCGATCAGGGCGCTGCTCGAGCCGCCGCCGCCGAAGCTGGAGTCCAGGGCGAAGCTCGGGTCGCGGCCGCGCGACCAGGTGCCCGTGGCGTCGAGGGTCGGCAGGCCCGTGGCGAGGGCCTGCTTCATCTGGCCGTCGAGTTCGCGACGGCGGAAGCGCTCGGCCTGCAGCAGGTCGTTGCCGGCCAGCGCGCGCTGCGCGCAGGTCTCGAGGTCGAGGGTCTCGTCCGCCCCGGGGCGCGCCGCGATGACGGGGCCGGGACCCGTGTCGAGGGTCGCGGGGGCCGGCTCGTCGGCGGCGGTCGCCGCGCAGGCCGCTCCCAGACAGACGGCGGCCAGCAGCGCCGCGCGCGCCAGGTGTCCGATGGTCATCGTGTCCTCCGTACGGGATCGTGGTCGGGGTTGCGGATGCCGTTGATGATGAAGGCGCGCAGTTCGCTCGCCAGGAGCGGGTCCTCGAGCGCGCTCGGCCGGCCGGTCATCTGCGGGAACATGTAGTACATGGCGTCCAGCAGGCTGTCGATGATCCACACGAGCGTCGGCGGGTCCAGCGGCCGCAGTTCGCCGCGCGCGACGCCTTCGGCCAGCACGCCGGCCAGGGCGTCGCGCATGGCCTGGACGCTGGGGTGGTTCTCGAACTCGCGGCTGCAATGGCCGTCGTCGAATTCGTGCATGCACTTCTGGAACGCGGGGTGCCGCCGGCCGAAGGCCTCGTAGCCGTCGAGGTAGGACTGGATCTTCTCGATGGCCGATCGGTCGGGATCCAGCGCGTCCCGCCAGCCCAGCACCGCCTCGCTGGCCAGGTGGACGAGCATCCTGGTGAGCAGGTCCGCCTTGTCGCGGAACAGCTCGTAGAAGGTCCGCTTGGAGACCCCGGCGGCCCGGCAGATCTCCTCCACAGTCGTCTTGCGGAAGCCGTAGCGCTCGAACAACGGCTCTGCAACTGCATATAGTTGCAGCGACTTGTCGTGCTGGCGCGTTACTGGCATCATCGATCCCATCGTTGCGAAACATTGAAACGTTATCTGTTTAATCGTTTCACGCCGCTCAATATGGTGCGGTTTTTCATCCTGTCAAGTGAATCAGATCGCGCAGGGCGCATCGGTGGCCGGAATGTTATGATCGGCGGCGGTCGCCAACCCCCGGAGGACCATGAAGCCGCACGTCCTGGCCCTGATCCTGGCCCTGAGCGCCAACGCCGCCGCCAACCTGCTGATCCGCGCCGGCATGCGCGACCGGCCGGTCGATCCCGCCGACCCCCTCGGCGCCCTGCGCCAGATCCTGCTGAATCCGCTGGTGGCGGGCGGCATCGCTTTGTTCGCCGTGAATGTCATGAGCTACGCCTACGTGCTGAGCCGCGTCCCGGTTTCACTCGCTTACCCGATCATGACCGGGACGGGCTTCGTGATCGTGGTGTCGGCGTCGGCGCTCTGGCTCGGGGAAAGCCTCGACCTCGTGCAGGGCGTGGGTCTGCTGCTGATCGTCGCGGGGGTCATCCTCGTCGCCAGCCGTTTGAACTAGGTTCTGGCCGGGAAATCTTCTCTGCCCATGCGGTGTTGCGACTTGGATCCACACATCCTGTGGTGACAGGGGACGCTCGTCGGGCACATCCTGTGCCCGACTCGCTTGACCTTCCGGCCCTTCCGCCATCCTGGCTCCAGGGCCTGCAGGACACCCCTGTCACCACAGGATGTGTGGATCCAAGTCGAACAGCAGCATGTGCATGACAGAGAATATTCGCAGCCGCAACCCATCGATCAACGAACGGTTGTGAACTGGCGCCGGGGCGATCGCCTTCCTATGTTCGAACGCGCGAACCACGACAACCCCGGACGAGGACGACGACATGAACACCGTATCGACCACGCTGACACGCTGCCTCGTCACCGGCGGCGCCGGTTTCCTCGGCATCAACATGGTGCGCTACCTGCTCGCGCGCGGCTACGAGGTGGCCTCGCTGGACGTCGCGCCCTTCGACTACCCCGAGCGAACCGACCCGCGCGTGCACGTGTTCGGCGGCGACATCCGCAACCGCGCCGACGTGGACCGCGCGCTCGCCGGCTGCGCGCAGGTCGTGCACGCCGCCGCCGCGCTGCCCCTCTACACGCGCGAGGAGATCCGCTCCACCGACCTCGACGGCACCCGCACCGTGCTGCAGGCCGCGCAGGACGCGGGCTGCGAGCGGGTCGTGCACGTCTCGTCGACCGCCGTCTACGGCATCCCCGACCACCACCCGCTGCTCGAGGACGATCGCCTGCACGGCGTGGGCCCCTACGGCGAGAGCAAGGTCGAGGCCGAGCAGGTCTGCGCGGAGTTCCGCGCGCGCGGCCTGTGCGTGCCGATCGTGCGCCCGAAGTCCTTCATCGGACCGGAGCGGTTGGGCGTCTTCGCCCTCTTCTACGACTGGGCCAAGGACGGCAAGGGCTTCCCGATGATCGGCGACGGCCGCAACCGCTACCAGCTGGCCGACGTCGAGGACATCTGCCAGGGCATCCACCTCTGCCTGACCGGCCCGCGCGAGAAGGTCGACGACGTGTTCAATCTGGGCGCCCGCGAGTTCACGACCATGCGCGAGGACTACCAGGCCGTGCTGGACGAGGCGGGTTTCGGCAAGAAGATCCGCGGGTTCCCGGCCGGGCCGGTCATCGCGACCCTGCGGCTGCTGGAGGCCATGAAGCTCTCCCCGCTCTACAAGTGGGTCTACGAGACCGCGAGCGAGGACTCCTTCGTCTCGATCGAGAAAGCAGAGCGGGTGCTGGGGTTCGACCCGCAGTACTCGAACAAGCAGGCGCTGGTGCGCAACTACCGATGGTACCTGGAGCACCTGGCGGAGTTCGAGGGGCGGTCGGGGGTTTCGCATCGGGTGCCCTGGAAGCAGGGGATTTTGAAGGTGGCGAAGGCGTTCTTCTAGGTCGCCAACTCCGCCTTCCGCACGACGACGCGCGATCCGCCCGATCCGACCGGATCGGGCGGATCGTCTTTTCCTACCTCACGACCATCACCTTGGCCGAGTTCGTCCCCGTCGCGGTTGTGATCCGCACGACGTAGGCGCCTGCCGGGACCTCGCGGCCGCCGGCGTCGCGGCCGTCCCACGCCACGGTGTGCGGACCGGCCGTCTGCGGGCCGTCCACGAGGACCGTCACCAGACCGCCCGTCAGCGAATGCACGGCGACGCGGACCGTCCCCGGCTGCACGAGTTCGAACGACACTTCCGTGCGGGGATTGAAGGGGTTCGGGCGGATGGACAGGCTCGGCGCCGGGGCGCCGGGCGTCGCCGGTGAAGCGAAGGTGACCGTCTTCTCGCCCAGCACGGACCAGGTGCCCGGTTCCGCCGCGTGCAGCAGCGTGTAGCGCGCCTGGGAAACCGTCGCGAGCGCCGGCGACTCGTCGCGGGCGCTGTAGTTCAACCCATCGGTCTCGAAGGGAACGTCCCAGTCCTCGCCGCCCGCGTCGGCGGTCAGGCGCAGGCGATCGACGGCCACGGGCTCAGCCAGGATCCAGGACACCGACACGGCCCGCGGCCGATCCCACGCGCCGGGGCCACCCGGCTGAGCGACGACCGCTTCAGCGCCGAGCGAGGCGAGCAGATTGCCGACGATGGTGCCGTCGATCCAACGGGCGATGTTGCTGGAGGGGATGCCGCCGGCGCTGCCGAACTGGCCGCCGAGGTAGAGATCCCCGTCCAAGACGGCCATCGCCTCGACGCGGGTGGTGCCGCTGCCCACCCCGACGCCGCCCTGGAACTCGCTCCACCCGGCGCCGCCCCACGCGGCCACACAGGCGGCGGGCGCGCCGCCGGCGTGGGTGAAGGCGCCGCCGACCAGCAGCTGGTCCCGAGTCGACAGCAGAGCGAGCGCGCCGCGACCGGAGACCATACCGCCGAGCCCGTCGCCGAGCGGTTGCCAGGTTGCACCGTCCCAGCGGGCGATACCGCTGGCGGGCATGCCGGCGGCGTTCAGGAAGATGCCCGCCGCGAACAGGTCACCCTCCCAGACCGCCAGCGCGGAGACCTTGCTGTCGAGGCCCCCGCCCAGCTGTTGCCAGGCGGCGCCGTCCCAGCGCGCGACACGGCCGAACGGCGTCCCGCCGATCTGGTCGAAGCCGCCCCCGATCACAAGATCGCCCTGGTACACGGTGACGGCTTCGACGATGCCGTTGATGTCCCCGCCGATGGCGCGCCAATCGGCGCCGTCGAAAGCGGCGACGCGCGACGCCGAGACGCCGCCGATCGACGTGAACCAGCCTCCCGCGACCAGGTCGCCGTCGTGGAGACAGAACGAAGTGACCCGGCTGTTGGCGCCGCCGATATCGTGCCAGGCTTCCCCATCCCAGCGGGCGATGTTCAGACTCGGGCTGCCGCCGGCGCGATCGAAGTCGCCGCCGACGAACAGCGAACCCTGGAACGGATGCAGCGCGTAGACCGAATTGTTGACGCCGGCGCCGAGACGCAGCCAGGCACGACCGTCCCAGCGCGCAACGTGGGAGAAGGTCACGCCCGCCGTGGTCTGGGGAATGATGAACATGCCGCCGGCGTACAGATCGCCGTCCCAGACCGTCAAACTGTTGATGTAGTGGCTCGGCTGAAGGCCGCCGCCGAGGTTCACCCACTGTTCGGCGGCGCCGTCCCAGCGCGCGATGCCGTTGGGGATCAGGCCGCCGGCGTAGAGATCGCCGCCGTACCACCTCACGGCGTAGAGCTGGTCGGCGAAGGCGCCGCCGAGCGGCGACTCCCAGGAGCCCTGATAGATCCGCACCTCGTGGTCCAGGGCGACGGCCAGGGGTCGGCTTATGTCCTCGTCGAGGCCGTTGACGTTGCGCGGAGTTCCCGGGTCGTCGACCGGGCTGCAACCGCCCTCACCCACCCCGACCAGCCCGTGCGAGACCAGGCCGTTGCAGTTTTCGAAGCTCCCGCCGGCGTAGAGGCCCGTGTCGGTAGGCTCCAGGCATTTGACGGTGCTGTCGAGTTCGAAGGGGTACAGTTCCTCGCCGTCCCAGCGCAGGAGGTTATTCGCATCTTGGAACTCGAGCCAGAAGGTGCCGCCCACGTAGAGTGATTGCAGCCACGTCTGCAGGTCGAGCGCTTTGAAGCTGCCCTCCCAGCCGACATTCTGCAGTTCGTAGCGCCAGCCCTCGAGGTCGTGCCAGGCGAGGGGCGCGTACATGCCGTAGATGCTTCCGGTGTAGAAGGAGCCGCCTGCCAAGAGGTGCCCCCCGAACTGCTCGAAGTCGTAGACGAAGCCGCCGGGATCGCCGAGATGGCGCCACTCGCCCAGCGTACCGTCCCAGAAGGCGACTCCCCGCTGGTTGTCCCCGTCGACCTGAGAGAACTCGCCGCCCAGGTAGAGGTCGGGGCCGCCGTCGTGAACGGCGCGCACCGTGCCGTTGGGCCCGCCGTCCAACACGCGCCAGGTATCGCCGTCCCACAGCGCGAAATTCGCGGCGGTCAGCCCGCCCGCCTGCTGGAACCAGCCTCCGACGACCAGTTCGCCGCTCCACTCGCCCAACACGAAGGTTTGGCCGTCGTAGCCGGGCGGACCATCGAGGCCCATGGGCTGGAACTGACGGGACCAGCGGGCGGCGCCGGCTGAGTTCGCCGAAAGCAGGCCGACGATGATCAGAACGGAGACGATCAGCGGACGAAGCGCGGAAACGGTGCGAGCGCGGACTGGCATGTCATCCTCCCCCCAGGATGAGTACGCAGTTCCGAGATGCGATGCTGCGGGCGTCGGCAATCACACGCCGGATGATGGCGGGCTATTCTAGCATAAATGAAAACATGGCTTCAATCACGGCGTGCCGGGCGCCGTCTTGCGGAATCCGGCGAAGAGATCCAGCCGCACCAGCCGACACTCGATCCCCCCGTTCCACAGCGGCACGCGCTGCGCGGGCCGCAGCCCGAGATGCCCGACGAGCCCCGTGTCCCCGCACAGGATCCAGGCCGTCGTCCCCGCGCAGCGCCGCTTCAGGGCGTCCCCGAGGGCCTTGTAGAGCGCCTCGACCTCGCGCCGCTGCCCGAGCCGCACGCCGAAGGGCGGGTTGGTCAGGACCGTGGCGCCGGGCGGCAGGGCGAGGTCGCGCGCGTCGGCAACGCCCAGGCCGATGGCCGCGCCGCCGGGCAGTTTCGCCAGGTTGGCGCGGGCGGTCTTCACCACGTCGCGGTCGAGGTCGGCGCCGCTCACCAGACCCGGTTCCAGCCTGCGCCGCATCGCCGCCGCCTCGCGGCGCACCTCGACCCACGCCTGCTCGTCGAAGTCGGGCAGCAGCGCCCACGGCGGCGCCAGCTGCGCGCGCAGCCAGCCTGCCGGGATGCGCGAGGCCGACAGCCACGCCTCGGCCAGCAGCGTGCCCGAGCCGCACATCGGATCGTGCAGGGGGCCCTCGCCGTCCCAGCCGCTCAGGCGCACGATCGCCGCGGCCAGGGTCTCCTGCAGCGGGGCCTCCCCCGCCTCGGTGCGGTAGCCGCGGCGGTGCAGGGCGCCGCCGCCGAGGTCCAGGCTGATCACGGCGCGGTTCTGGCGCACGTGCAGGTTCAGCAGCAGCTGCGGCGCGCGGCGGTCCACGCTCGGGCGGCTGCCCGTCGACTCGCGGAAGTGGTCGACGATGGCGTCCTTGAGCCGCTGGGCCGCGAACTGGGAGTGGTCGAGGTTGCTCTGCGAGACGGTGGCGTCCACGGCGAAGGTGGTCGCGGGCGTCAGCAGGACGTCCCAGTCCAGCTTGCGGGCGGTGGTGTAGAGGTAGCGGTCGCTGTGACAGTCGAAGGTGATCAGCGGCGCCAGCACGCGGGCGGCCAGCCGCGTGCGGTAGACCGTGCGGTAGAGCGCCGCCGGGTCGGCCAGGAAGCCCACGCCCTGGCGGCCGGGCGTCTCCGGCTCGGCGCCCAGCTCGCGCAGCTCCTCGACGAGCAGGTCTTCCAGACCCTGCGCGCACTGGGCGAAATAGCGGCGGTGCTGCTGGTACTCGAACATGGGGGGATGATGGGGGATGGCGGGGTTTTTCGCCAGTTTCCCGCGCGGCCCGCTCCATTTGCAAACAGGACTCCAAATGTGCGATATTGACGGCGCTTCCAGAGGGAGCAAGCCGCAGCGTCACGGATGGCTACCAGCGCCGGATTCGCCCACGATCGCCGCAGGGATCGGGACAGGCGGGTTTGTCGACAACGGAGGCACCCATGGTCGGCGACGTCGTCTCCCATTACCGGATCACGAGCCGCATCGGCGGCGGCGCGATGGGAGTCGTCTACCGCGCGGAAGACCTGCGCCTGAGCCGGTCGGTGGCCCTGAAGTTCCTGCCTCCCGAGCTGACCGGCGACGTGGACGCCACGCAGCGCTTCCTGCGCGAAGCCCACGCCGCCGCTTCCCTCGATCATCCGAACATCTGCACCGTCCACGAGATCGACCAGACCGACGACGGCCGGCACTTCATCGTCATGCGTTACTACGACGGCGAATCGCTGAAGTCGATCCTGGCGCGGGGACCCCTGGACACCGCCACGGCCCTCTCCTACGCGCGCCAGATGGCGGCCGGGCTGACGCACGCCTGGCGGCACGGCGTGGTCCACCGCGACATCAAACCCGCCAACCTCATGATCACCGGCGACGACGAGGTCAAGATCGTCGATTTCGGCCTGGCGCGGCTGCAGGGCGCCCACAGGCTCACCCGCACGGGCGCGACGGTCGGCACCGCCGCCTACATGTCGCCCGAGCAGGTGCAGGGAGCTGAAGTGGGGCACGCCGCCGATCTCTGGGCCCTCGGCGTGGTGCTCTTCGAGATGCTGACCGGACGGCTTCCCTTTTCCGGCGAGAGCGAACCGGCGCTGCTCTACGCCATCGTTCACGAGAAGCCGGCGCCGCTGTCCGCATCGGGGGCGGAACGTGCGGTCTCGGCGATCTGCGAGCCCATCCTGCGCGGCTGCCTGGCCAAGGACGCGGGCGCGCGCTACGCGTCGGCCGCCGACCTGCAGCAGGACCTGGACCAGGCGCTGCGTCTGGTCTCGGCTCCGCCCCGCCGCCGGGCGCGGATCGCCGGTCCCCGGACCAGACCCGGCGCCTGGCCCCTGGTCCTCGCCGTGACCCTGCTCGTCGTCGTGGCGGCTCTTTCGTCGCCCGTGCGGGACTCCGTCCGGCGTCTGCTCTCCCTCGGCGGCGGCCCTTCGCGGGGCGCCGCCGTCCTGCCCTTCGAGGTCGCCGGCGGCGGCGAGGACGCGCGGGTCTTCGCCGACGGCCTGACCTGCCTGCTGGCCGACCGGCTCGCGGAACTGGCGCGCGATGATCATTCCTTCTGGGTCGTTCCGCAGCGCCACGTGTACGGGCACGAGGTGACGGGCAGCGACCGCGCCCGTCTGCTGCTCGGCGTCGACCGCACGATCGGCGGCACGCTGCGCTTCGACGGCGACCGCATCGCCCTGAACCTGATCGGCTACGACGCCGCGCGCCACGAGCAGACGACCCGCGACCTGACCGACGACCTGGCCAACCTCGAGACCTGGCAGCAGCGGGTGCCCCTGCTGGCCGCGGAGGTGCTCGGCGTGGCGGCGTCCGACGGCGAACTGCGCCCGTCGACCCGCGGCGGCACCACCGTGCCCGCGGCGTTCATCGCGTTGCTGCACGGATACGGCCGCCTCTTCCCGAGCCGGGGGAATCCCGATCCCGCGACGGCCGCCGACAACTTCCGGTCCGCCGTCGCGCAGGATTCGTCCTTCGCCTGCGCCTGGACGGGGCTGGGGCGCGCGCTCTGGCTGGGCGGCGGCGGCACGGACTCGCTTGTGGCCGTCCAGGCCGAGGGCTGCCTGCGCCGCGCCTCCGTGCTCGATTCGCTCCTGCCCTGGCCCTGGATCGTGCTGGGCGAGATCCAGTCGCGCTGGGGAGACCCCGACGCGGCGATCCTCTCGCTCGAGCGCGCCCTCGCGCTCGACCCCCGACAGGAATGGGCTCTCGACCGGCTCGCCGCCGTCCAGTACCAGAAGGGAAACAAGGCCGCCTCCGAGACCGCCTTCCGCCGGGCCGTGGACGTGCAGCCGGGCTCCACCGACGCCCTTCTGCGCCTGGGTTCGTTCTACTACTACGAGGCCCACTACCCGGACGCCGTCGACTGCTACCGCCGCGTGGTTTCGCTGACGCCGAACAACCACCTCGGGTACAACCACCTCGCCGCGGCTCAGTTCGAGCTCGAGCAGTATGGGGACGCGACCGCGACGTTCGAGAAGTCCCTCGCCCTGTCGCCCTCGTACGAGGCCTACTCGGGCCTGGGCGGTCTCTACTTCTACGGCCGCCGCTTCGGCGACGCGATCGACATGTACCGCCTCGCCCTGGACATCGACCGCGAACAGTATTCCATCTGGGGCCAGCTCGCGGAGTCGTACTACTGGGCGCCCGCCCTGCGCGACTCGTCCGCGGCCGCCTTCGCCGAGGCCATCCGCCTGGCGACCGGCGAGCTGAGCCGGTATCCCGACGACGCCTACACCATCGCCGACCTGGCGACCTTCCACGCCCGCCTCGGCAACGCCGCACAGGCGGACACCTACCTGTCCCGCCTGGAGCAGCAAAGCGATCTTAACCCCGAAGCGATGTTCGCCGCGGCCGACGCCAACGAGCAGCTCGGCCACCGCCAGGCGGCCCTCGACTGGCTGGAGCGCGCCTGCGCCACCGGCCTGTCCCTGGCGAAGATCGAGTTCTATCCGGGATTGCGGGAGTTGCGCTCGACCCCCCGCTATCGGGCGATCGTGGCGAAGTACGGAACCTGACCACGCGGCCGCGCGCCGCCGAAAGGAGAAGGGATGACGCTGACTCAACCCAACAATACGGAACCCAAGAGGATGCCCATCACCATCACCGCCGATCACGGCACCTTCGTCGTCACCCCCGGCGTGATCGAAGCCGAGGAAGGCGACCGGCTCGTCTTCGAGTACGACGGCGCCCTGGGCGGCAGCCTGTTCTTCCCAGTGCCGGGCATCTTCGCGCAGCAGGTGATCGACCTGGTTCCCGGCAAACCCTGGCGCGCCGAGGTCGAGGTGGGTTACGTCGCGAACCAGGTCCGCTTCGCCTACGCCGTCTACAGCCGCGACGCGGACGACTTCGCGGTGGCGAACAGCCCGCCGCGCATGATCATCAACCCGCCGTCGCGGTGACGGGCGGCGGACGGTTCAGTCCAGGCGGCGCAGCGCCAGCAGCGTGACGTCGTCGAAGGGGTCGGCGTCGCGGACGTGCTCGCGCACGGCGTCCATGACGCGCGTCACGATCTCCTGCGCCGAAATCCCCCGCGCCCCGCCGGCCACCGCGAGAAGTCGCTCCTCGCCGAAGGGCTCGCCGCCGGGGGCCTCCGCGTCGGTGACACCGTCCGAGTAGACCAGCAGCAGGTCCCCCGGCGCCAGCGCCGTGGTCTGTTGCTCGTAGTCGAAGTCCTCCAGGACTCCCAGCGGCAGACCGCCCGCGGCGGGGCGCTCGACGACGCCGTCGGCGCGGAAATGCAGCGGCCGCTCGTGGCCGGCGTTGCAGGTCACCACCTCGTGCCGAAGCGGGTCGAGCAGGCCCAGGAACAAGGTGGCGAAACGGTGGGTCGCCGTGCAGCGGTGCAGATGCCGGTTCAGGCGCCGCGTGCAGGTCGCCGCCGAGGACTCGAAGTGCAGCTGGCCGCGCAGCGCCGCCTGGAGATTGGCCATCAGCAGCGAGGCGGGCAGCCCCTTGCCCGAAACGTCCCCCAGCGCCAGCGCCAGACGCCCGTCCTCCAGCGGCACGAAGTCGAAGTAGTCGCCGCCCACGTCGCGGGCGGGCAGGCTGATCCCGGCCAGCTCGTAGCCGGGCACCGTCGGCGCCGCCGCGGGCAGCAGGTGCTGCTGGATCTCCTGCGCCAACCGCACCTCGTCGCGCATGCTGTCGAGCTGCTTGCTGTCTTCGAACAGACGGGCGTTCTCGACGACCTGGGCCGACTGCATGGCGATGATGCCGAGCAGCCGCTGGTCCGCGTCGTCGAAACCGCCGTGGCGCTTGTTGGTGACCGCCAACACCCCGATCACCTCGAGCCGCAGCAACAGCGGCAGGCAGAGCAGCGAGCGCACCGATGCCGGGAGGTTCGCACCGCGCAGGCGCTCGTCGTGGTGCGGGTCGTTGGACAGCAGCGGCTTGCGGTGGTGCAGCATCCAGCCGAGCAGATGGCGGTCGAGGTGGTATTGCTCGCGGTCGTACGCGCTGCCCAGATCGCGCCACAGCGTTTCGGCCGTGGTGGGCGATCCCGGCGTGAGCAGGGTGACCGACGCCTGCTCCGCGTCCGTGGCGCGACGCGAGCGGTCGACGATCTTGCTGATGATGTAGCGGGAATTGAACGAAGCCCCGATCTCGCCGGCCAGTTCGTTCAAGGCGGTGAGTTCCGCGACCACCCGTTCGAGGGTCTCGTTGCGGTCCTGCAGGTCCTCGTAGGCCGGCCCGTCCGCAGCCGCGGCCCGGCCGAACAACCGGCCCAACCAGGGCCGTTTGCGCGCGTTGTTCACGGCGACCCCCTCCCTCGTGTCGCGCCAAGATAGCTGAAGTCGGCGATTCCGGCAGCGACGTTCGGCCTTTCCCGCCGCCGTGGGCGCGGGTATACTCCGGGCCGCGCAACGTGTTATCCCCCTTTCCGGCCCCCGGCCAAGGCGGTCACGTGGGACACTTCACCAATCTGGACATCTTCTGGGCGGCCGCGTACCTGCTGCTGATGGTGGGCGGGGCCTTCTTCTTCTACCGGCTGGGGCGGCGCTCGGAGAGCGACTTCTTCCTCGCCGGCCGCGGGCTGCCCTGGTGGCTGCCGGCCTCGTCGGTGTTCAGCACCCACACCGCCACCGACACGCCGATGTGGATCGCCGGCGTCATCTACGCCAACGGACTGCGCGGACTCTGGTACACGTTCTTCACGGCCTGGACCGCCATCGGCGCCTTCGTCTCGGCGCGCATCTTCCGCCGCTCGCTGGCCTACACCCAGGCCGAGTGGCAGACCCAGCGCTTCGGCGGCCTGGGCGCCGAGCTGCTGCGGGGCTGGATGGCCGGCTGGCAGGTGTTCATGAACATGTTCATCCTGGGCTGGGTGGGCATCGCCATGGGCAAGGTTTGCGCCCTGGCCTTCGGCTGGCCGGTGTGGGTGGGCCTGGTGCTGCCGAGCATGATCACCGCTTTTTACACGCTGGCCGCCGGCTACTGGGGCGTGGTGATGGGCGACTTCCTGCAGGGGATCGTCGCGGTCTTCGCCATCGTCATGGTCACGGTGGTGGGCCTGGCCGCCGCGGGCGGGCCGGAGGCCGTGACCTCGAACATCACGGCGCTCGGCCAGCAGTGGCGCCTGGACGCCTTCGCCTTCACCGGCTGGTTCACCGGCGACTTCCCCATCGCCTGGTGGCTGACCATGCTCGTGATCTCGGTGATCGGCGGCTTCGGGATGGGCACGAGCCTCGACTGGTACGTCGAGGCCCAGCGCATCCAGTCGGCGAAGACGGTGCGCGACGCGACCTACGGCCTCTGGGCCGGCGGCGCCGTCACCCTGATCCGCAACGGGTTCTGGGCCGCGGGCATCCTGGCCTTCTTCTCGATGCTGCCGCACCTCACCGACGCCGCGCAGTACGAGCTGGGCTGGTTCCGCATGGGCTTCGAGCTGCTGCCGGTCGGCCTGGTCGGCGTGTTCTTCGGCGCCGTCCTGGCCATCCACCTCTCGACCATCTCCAGCCACCTGAACCTGGGCGCGCTCTACTTCACGCGCGACATCTACCAGCGCTACCTGCGCCCCGAGGCGACCGAGAAGCAGCTGGTCTGGGTCGGCCGCTGGTCCACCTTCGCCCTGCTGATCGGCTCCTTCTTCTACGGGCTGATGATGCAGGAGATCACACGCTGGCTGATCTTCGCGCTGTGGCTGATGATGGCCGGCATCTGGCTGCCCAACATCCTGCAGGTCGTCTGGTGGCGCTTCAACGCCTGGGGCTACCTGGCGGGCTGGATGGCCAACCTCGGCATGTCCTGGCTGGTGGTGTGGATCCTGCCCGAGTTCGGCGTGCTGCCCGCGCTGCCGGACTACCTGCAGTTCTGGCTGCTGATGGCCCTGGGCGCCGTGGTCTTCGTGCCCGTCACCCTGCTCACGCGGCCCGAGAACATGGACCGCCTGGTGCGCTACTACGTGATGACCCGGCCGCTGGGCCGCTGGGGGCCCGTGCACCGCGAGGCCGTGCGGCGCGGGCTGATCGTCGAGGCGCCTGCGCGGCACGGCGTGACGCCGGGCGAGGGCCGCCGCCCCCTGATCCGCCGCGTCTGGACGCCCGAGCAGGCCGACGCCTGGACCCGCGAGGACTGGATCGCCGTGATCCTGTCGCCGCTGGTCTTCGCCGCGCTGATGCTCGGGGTGACCAAACTGTTGCTGATGCAGACAGGCGGCCTGCTGCTGCTGCTGGGCGCGGTCGGCGGGGCGGGCGTCATCTACTGGGTGATCGACCCCAAACTGCGGGCCGTGTCGAGCGAGTACGAGGCCAAGCAGGCGGCCTACGTCGACCAGCTCGAACAGCGCCTGCGCTGGCAGGAAGAGGGAGGCCGCTGAGATGGACAAGGGCATCACCATGCTGATCGGCATGAGCATCGCCTACCTGGCTTCGTTCCTGGGCCTGGCCCTGGCCTGGAACCACTGGCGCAAGCGCCACCGGAAGGATGACGAGCGATGAGCGGCACCACGATGGACTTCGTCCCGCTGCCCGTGACCACGCCCCTGCACGGCTTCTTCTGGACCTGGGGCGTGCCGGTCCTGATGTTCGTCATCACCGCCGTGGCGACGTGGCTGCTCTACCGGCACTTCGCCGGCCGGGACACCGGCGCATGAGGCGCTTCGCGGCGCTGTGCCTGGCCCTGCTGGCGGTCGGTGCGCCGCACGCCGCCGCGACCGGTCCCGACGAGCTCGTCGACCGCATCGACCCGTTCATCGGCACCGGCGGGCACGGCCACACCTTCCCCGGCCCCGCTCTGCCCTTCGGCATGGTCCAGCTCGGCCCCGACACACGCCTGACCGGCTGGGACGGCTGCTCCGGGTACCACTTCAGCGACACCGTCGTCTACGGGTTCTCGCACACCCACCTCAGCGGCACCGGCGTGAGCGACTACGGCGATGTCCTGCTGATGCCCATCGTCGGCGAACCCTCGCTCGAGAGCGGCGATCCCGACCGGTTCGGTCCCGGGTACGCCTCGCCCTTCGACAAGACGACCGAGCGGGCCGCCGCCGGCTACTACGCAGTGCGCCTGCGCGACGGGGGGATCGGCGTCGAGCTCACGGCCACCCCCCGCACCGGCCTGCACCGTTACGCATTCCCGGCCGGCGCGCCCGCCCACGTGATCGTCGACCTCGAGCACCGCGACCGCCTGCTGGGCGCGGACCTGCGCGTGGTCGACGACCGCACCGTCGAGGGCTTCCGGCGCTCGTCGGCCTGGGCGCGCGATCAGGTCGTGTATTTCCGGGCCCGCTTCTCGCGCCCCTTCACCGCGACCCGGATCGCGGCCGGCGACACGACGCATCCGGACCGTCCGTCCCAGGCCGCCCTGTCCTTCGGCGATGCGGGCGGCGAGCTGCTGGTGCAGGTGGGGATCTCGGCCGTGGACGCCGACGGGGCGCGGCGCAACCTGGAAGCGGAATGGGTGGGGTTCGACTTCGCGGGGGCGCGCGAGCGGGCGCGCGACGCCTGGAGGCGGGAGTTGGCTCCCTTTGAGGTCGAAGGCGCCGACAACGCGCAGGCGACCGTGCTCGCCACCGCGCTCTATCACAGCTTCCTGGCCCCGAACCTGTTCAGCGATGTCGACGGCCGCTACCGCGGACTGGACCTCGCCGTCCACCAGGCCGAGGGCCGCGACCAGTACACCGTCTTCTCCCTGTGGGACACCTACCGCGCGACCCACCCCCTGTTCACGCTGGTCCAGCGTGAACGCACGCGCGACTTCGTGCGCACCATGCTCGCGCAGTACGAGCAGGGCGGCCGGCTGCCGGTGTGGGAACTCGCCGCGAACGAGACCGACTGCATGATCGGCTACCACAGCGTCTCGGTGATCGCCGACGCCTACCTCAAGGGGCTCGTGCGCGGCGACGAGGACCTGGCGATGCGGGCCATGCTGGCGAGCGCCGGCGGCGACCGCTTCGGCCTGGCCGCCTACCGGCGCGACGGTTACATCGGCGCCGAGCAGGAGATGGAATCGGTCAGCCGAACGCTGGAGTACGCCTACGACGACGCCTGCATCGCGCGCTTCGCCGCCTTCCTCGGACGGACCGACGTCGCGACCGCCTTCGAGGACCGCGCCCAGGCCTGGCGCCACCTCTTCGACCCGGCGTCCCGCTGCTTCCGCCCCCGCCACAACGGCCTCTGGCTGCAGCCCTTCGACCCGCGCCGCGTGGATTTCAACTACACCGAAGCCAACGCCTGGCAGTACCGCTTCGCCGCTCCCCACCACATGCGCGAGCACGCGGCCCTGCTGGGCGGCGACGCGGCCTGCGAAGCCGTGCTCGACTCGCTCTTCACCGCCGACAGCGCGACGACGGGCCGCGACCAGGCCGACATCACCGGCCTGGTGGGCCAGTACGCCCACGGCAACGAGCCCAGCCACCACATCGCCTGGCTGTCGCACTTCAACGGGAAGCCCGGCCGCAGCGCCGAGCGCGTGGCGCACCTCCGCGACGCCTTCTACACGACGGCGCCCGACGGCCTGATCGGCAACGAGGACTGCGGCCAGATGTCGAGCTGGTACGTGCTGGCCGCCTACGGTCTCTACGACGTGGCGCCGACCTCCCGCCAGTGGCTCGTGATCCCGCCCCTGCACGAGCGCATGAGCCTGCGCCTGGCCGGCGGGCGCACCTTCACCACCCGTCGCGAAGGCAGCGGCGCGATCGAGCGCGTCACCTTCGACGGCCGCCCCCTGGAACGCAGCTACCTGTGGCACGAGGAGATCGCGAACGGCGGCGAACTGGTCTTCCACCTCGGCAAGCAGAGCGACTGGGGCGCGTCGCCCGGGGCCCGCCCCGGCACCCCGGCCCTCACGCCGCCGATCCTCGCCGCTCCCTGGGCTGCGGCCCCTGCCGACCGCTTCCGCGGTGAACTGGAAGTCCGTCTGGCCTCTGCCGAGCCCGGCTGCGAAATCCTCTGGACCGACGATCCCCACGGAGAACCGCGCGCTGGCCACCTCTACGCAGGGCCCCTGACCCTGCGGGAGACGACCACCCTGCGTTTCGTCGCCACCGACGGCGAACGCTGGAGTCCCGCGACCACCGCCCGCTTCGACGCCCTCCCCGCCGACCGGCGCGTCGACGTCCGCGCCACGCCCAACCCCCAGTACACCGCCGGCGGCCCCGACGCCCTCATCGACGGCCGCCGCGGCACGACCGCCTGGGCCACCGGCGGCTGGCAGGGCTACCAGGGCCAGGACTTCGTCGCCGTCCTGGACCTCGGCCGCCCCACCCCCGTCACCCGCATCGCCGCCGGCTTCCTCCAGGACACCCGCTCCTGGATCGTGCTGCCCACGCAACTGAGCATCGATGTCTCCACCGACGGCACCACGTTCCAAGAAGCCGGCCGCATCACCCACGACGCCCCCGTCGACACCGACACCGTGATCATCCGCGACCTCGTCCTCGACCTCGACGGTACAGCTCTGCGGGCCCTGCGCTTCCGCGCCATCAAATACGGCGCCCTCCCCGCCTGGCACCCCGGCGCCGGCGGCGAGTCCTTCATCTTCATCGACGAACTGATGGTGGAGTAGATCGAGGCGCAGGGTCTCCTCGCTCGGGGATTCACAGACCCGCCATGACAGGGGTGTCGGGAAGGCCCCGGCGCCAGGAGGGCGCCGGGGCCTGGACGTCAAGCGCGCCGGGCACACGAGGTGCCCGGCGCGCGTCCCCTGTCCATGCGGGTCTGTGGTTCCGATCTACTTCAACAACGCGAGAAGTCCGCCGGCCGCCACCGCCGTACCGATCACGCCGGCCACGTTGGGCCCCATCGCATGCATCAGCAGATAATTGTGCGGATCCGTCTCCTGCGCCACGTTGTGCGCCACGCGCGCCGCCATCGGCACCGCCGAGACTCCCGCGGCCCCGATCAGCGGGTTGACGGGGCTGCCCGGCATGCGCGCCATGATCTTGCCCAGCATGAGGCCGCCCGCCGTCGACAGCGCGAAGGCCGCGCAGCCGAGCACCAGGATCTTGATGGTGTCGGCCCGCAGGAACGTGTCGCCCGACATCGTCACGCCCACGCAGAGGCCCAGGACGATCGTGATGAGGTTGATCAGCTCGTTCTGGGCCGAGCGGGTCAGACGCTCGGTGACGCCGCACTCGCGCAGCAGGTTGCCGAACATCAACAGGCCGATCAGGCTGGTCGCGGCCGGCACGATCAGCGCGGCCACGATCGTCACGCCGATGGGAAAGACGATGCGCACCCAGGTCGGCACCTCGGCGCCGATTTCCATGCGGATGGCGCGCTCCTTCTTCGTGGTCAGCAGGCGCATGATCGGCGGCTGGATGAGCGGCACCAGCGCCATGTAGGAGTAGGCCGACACCGCGATGGCGCCCAGCAGGTGCGGCGCCAGCTTCATGGTCAGGTAGATCGAGGTCGGGCCGTCGGCGCCGCCGATGATGCCGATGGAGGCCGCCTCCTGCGGCGTGAAGCCCATGGCGCTGGCGGCCAGGAACGTGCCGAAGACGCCGATCTGCGCCGCGGCGCCCAGGAAGAAGGTCTTGGGGTTGGACAGCAGCGGGCCGAAGTCCGTGAGCGCTCCCAGCCCCAGGAAGATCAGGGGCGGGAAGATCTCCAGCTTCACGCCGTAGAACAGGTAGTGGAACAGGCCGCCGGTCTCGCCCGGACCGCCTTCGGCCATCAGCCCCGACAGCGGCAGGTTCGCCATGAGGGCGCCGAAGCCGATGGGGACCAGCAGCAGCGGCTCGAACTGCTTGCGGATGGCCAGCCAGAGCAGCAGGCAGGCGACGCAGAGCATCGCCAGTTCGCGCCACGACATGTTCGCCAGGCCGGTCGAGGTCCACAGGGCGTCCACGTCACCCCTCCGCGCGGTATCGGGCCAGCACCGTGCCCACCTGGACGGTGTCGCCGATCTGGACACACACTTCCTGGATGGTCCCGTGGTGCGGGGCGTAGATGTAGGTGTCCATCTTCATGGCGTCGAGCACGAAGGCCTGCGTCTTCGCTTCGACCGTGGAACCGGCCTGAACGAGCACCTTGCGCACGGTGCCGGAAAGCGGGGCCGTGATGGCGCTCCCGTCGGCGGCCGTGTGGGCGTGGACGGGCGCCGGCGCCCGCGCGGCCGCCGGAGACGCCACGGGCTCGGCGCGGCGGGGCCGCGGCGCTCCCGGCGACGACGGCAGTCCGGACATCGTGTTGGAGCCGGTGACGTACTGCTCGTCGTCCTCGAGCACTTCGACCGTCACCTCGTAGACCGTTCCGTTCAGCGTCAGGCGCAGTTTCTTCATTTCGGACCCACCTGGTGGGAGACCATGATATCCATGCGACCGGCCTGCCCCCAGGACTCGTCGGCCTCGTCGGCGTGGGCGTGGACGCGATGGATGCGGATGGGAGCGCCGAGCGTCGCGTAGGCGGCGGCGGCGATCACGGCGAGGGTATCGGGATCGATTCCGGCCTGCTCCGGCGCGCGCGCGCCTTTCACGGAGCGGACCGACAGGGCGCGCAGGACGTACAGCAGGGCGGCCAGGCATCCCAGGGATGCGAACACGAGGCTGAAGGCGACCAGGGCGATCAGCCACGGCGACATGTGCGTCATCATAGCGGTATGTTCCCGTGCTTCTTGTGCGGGCGGATGTCGCGCTTGGTCCGCAGCAGCCCCAGGCGCTCGATCAGCAGGCGCCGGGTCCACGACGGGCGGATGATGTCGTCCAGGTGCAGCGCTTCGGCGGCGTGGAACGGGTTGGCGTGCTCCTGCCGGTACTCGGCGACCTTCTCCTTGAACAGGGCGGCGGGATCGGCCGCCTCCTTCAGTTCCTTACGGTAGAGCACCCTCGCGGCCCCCTCCGGCCCCATCACGGCGATCTCGGCCGTGGGCCAGGCCAGCACGGACTCCGCGCCGACGTCCTTGCTGCACATCGCCAGGAAGGCGCCGCCGTAGGCCTTGCGCAGGATCACGGTGAGTTTCGGCACCGTCGCGGCGGAGTAGGAGAACAGCATCTTCGCGCCGTGGCGGATGATGCCGCCGTGCTCCTGCGCGACGCCGGGCAGGAAGCCGGGCACGTCCACCAGCGTGATCAGCGGGATGTTGTAGATGTTGCAGGTGCGGATGAACCGCGCGCCCTTGTCGGCGGCGTCGATGTTCAGCACGCCGGCCATGACCATGGGCTGGTTGGCGACGATGCCCACAGCCAGCCCGCCGAGGTGCGCGAAGCCGACGACCAGGTTCGCCGCGAAGTCCTTCTGGACCTCCAGGAACACGCCGTCGTCCACCAGGCGGGTGATGACCTCCTTGACGTCGTAGGCGGCGCGGGGGTCGTCCGGGATGATCCAGTCCATCTCCTCGTCGTCGACGACGGTGCCGTCGAAGTGCCGCGACGGCGGCGTCTCCATGTTGTTCTGCGGCAGGTAGGTCAGCAGCGCCTTGACGATATCGACGGCTTCCTGCTCGTCGGCGGCCACGAAGTGGATGTTGCCGGCGATCTCCATGTGGGCGCGCGCGCCGCCGAGGTTCTCGTCGGAGATGACCTCGCCGGTGGCGGCCTTGATCACCTCGGGGCCGGCGATGAACATGTGCGAGGTGCCGTCGACCATGATGATGAAGTCGGTGAGCGCGGGCGAGTAGGCGGCGCCGCCGGCGCAGGGGCCCGCCACCACCGAGATCTGCGGCACCACGCCCGAGATGAGCGTGTTGTGGTAGAAGATCTTGCCGTAGGCGGAGAGGGCGTTGACGCCTTCCTGGATGCGCGCGCCGCCGCCGTCGTTGAAACCGACGACGGGCACGCCGCACTTCAGCGCGGTGGCGAGCATCTCGACGATCTTCGCCGCGTGCACCTCGCCGACGGCGCCGCCGCCGACGGTGAAGTCCTGCGAGAAGGCGAACACGGGCCGGCCCATGACTTCGCCCTTGCCCGTGACCACGCCGTCGGCCGGGAACGACTTGCCCGCCAGCTCGGCGCAGTTGTGCTTCACCCAGAGCCCGAACTCGACGAAGGTGTCCTCGTCGTAGAGCAGCGCCAGCCGCTCGCGCGCCGTGAGCTTGCCCTGGTCGTGCTGGCGGCGGATCTTGTCCGCGCCGCCTCCGGCCTGGAGCTCCAGGCGCCGCGCATCGAGTTCCTCGAAACGTCGCCTTGCCGCCATGTTGTCTCCTTGTGCGCAGATCGCGTCCCCGGGGTCTTCACGGCCGCGGGCTGAGGGTCCCGGTCGACAGGCCGTGGGGACGCAGGTCCTACGATAAATGGCGGAGATCGAAAGTCAAGGCAGGCCGCGGCGCACCGCGTCGCGCGGCACGGATCCACGGTTTCGAAACCGGGCAGCGATCACGCAAAGCGGCCGCCATCCCGCGGGATGGCGGCCGCCGCTACCGGAATCGGCAAACTACCTGTAGATGGCCTTGACCGCGCCCCAGGACTCGTCCTCGTTGGCGACGGGCGAGTCGATGGTGACGGTGACCATCCCGCAGCCGCTGTAGGCGTCCACGATCAGGTAGTACCAGCCCGTGGCCGGCGCCACGAAGCTGATGCACTCGGGGTTGCCGCTGTCGTCGCCGGCCACGCAGGTCGCCTGGGCGTCCGCGCAGTCGGTGACGGCGTAGATCGCCAGGTCGATGTAGGTGGAGGTCGGCGCTTCGCACACCGTGAAGCTCTCGCCCTGGCCCAGGTGGATCTTGTAGGTCGCGTCCGGGCCGTTGGCGCCCCAACCCGTGCAGCTGGCGCCGAAGACGCCGGGCGTGTAGTCGTTGGCGTAGAGGCACAGGTCGAGGTCGAAGACCGTCAGGCTCTGCTCCTGCAGGTCGGTCGCCCCGGCGCAGAGGTCGTTCGCCGGCGACGGCGGCGGCGGCGGCACGTCGTAGCCCGTGCCGTCGTCGACCGTCACGGCGTCCAGCACGTGCAGGTCGCCGTCGACGCCGCGGTAGCGGAAGGTGATCGTCACGGTCTGGCCGTCGTAGGCGCCCAGGTCGACGAAGAACTTCTCCCAGATGAACTGCGAGCTCGTGGCGCTGTCGAAGTCGAAGACGGTCACGCCGTCGATCTCGACGGTCTCGGCCGCGTTCGCCGACCAGGTGTCGCCGCGGCTGCCGGCCATCCAGAAGCTCAGCACGGATGACCCTCCGGACACGTCGATGGTCTGGTCGAACGAGATCATCTCGTCCTGGAAGACGCTCAGGTCATAGCCCACGTAGGCGCAGAAATCGCCCTCGAGCGCGCCGGTCGAGGTCGCGCCGCTCACGCTCCACGTGCGGGACGGGTTGGTGACGTCGGCGACCCAGCCGGCGGGGATCGCGCCTCCCTCGAAGCCCTCGAACATCGAGCGGGGGGTGATCGAGGGCGAACGGCCGGAGTACGCCGGCCCGTGCACGCGGTTCATGTCCAGGAAGCTCTTGAGGTCGAGGCGCTGGTCCTTGCTATCCTGCCCGGCGATCGCCGTGGCGGCGGCCAGGCAGGTCAGCGTGATCACCAGGATCGTTGTCCATTTCTTCATGAATCCCTCCTCGTCGTGAATCGACATCACCCGCAGCGCGGGACGAGAAGGATCAGCAAGATTTCAGCCGGAAAGGGGGCCGAACGAGGAAAAATACGTCGGCAGCCACGGCGGCGACCATCTTCCGCGGAAGGGGGGATCGTTTCCCATGATTCCCGATCGTTCCGCACCGGTTCCGGGCGCCCCCGGCGGCGGCGTCCGGCCGGTCCCTACCGGGCGGTGCAGGACGCGAAAAGCGGTCAGGATCCGGGCGGAATGTGCCGGGTTCGGCGCCAGGCGCCGCCGAGCAGCACGCCGGCCGCCCCGACCAGGGGGATGGCGTAACGGTACCACTGCGGCTGGACGGCGTAGGAGGCGGCCTCGAACACGCTCAGCTCGGCGACGGGCTTCTCGAGCGCCGGCCGGTCCGGCGCCGGTCCGAACGCGGACAGCAGGCCGAGCACGAACACGACCCCTGCCAGAAGCGGCACCGCATGGGACGAGAACCGGGCGGCGACTCGGCCTCCGAAGCCGGCGCAGACCAGGCCGAGCCCCATGCTCAGCAGCGACCAGCCCGTCGAGGTGTCCAGCGAACCGCCGCGGAAAGCGAACCCGGGACCGGTCGCCATCCAGGCCAGGCTCATCAGAATGACGACCGTA
Source organism: Candidatus Latescibacterota bacterium (assembly GCA_030658975.1). Taxonomy (GTDB): domain Bacteria; phylum Krumholzibacteriota; class Krumholzibacteriia; order LZORAL124-64-63; family LZORAL124-64-63; genus PNOJ01. Next base: position 5,017 of record JAUSBL010000129.1, on the reverse strand, counting down.
CCCGCCATAACGAGGTATCCCAGGACGAGACCGGCGGCGGCGCGCAGCATGACAACCTCCTTGGCCGCCCGCTCGGGGCGGCGGCCCGGCCAGCATAGACGGTCCCCCCCCGCGCGGGCCAGCCCGAATTGCGGACTAGGCCCCCCGCCCGGGCCGTGCGATCCTCCGGACCCGACCCGGAGGTGCTGATTGTGATAGAGTCCGACCGCGACTTGATCCGCGTGGGCGTCAGTTCCTGCCTGCTGGGCCGCAAAGTGCGCTTCGACGCCGGCCACAAGCACGACCGCTACCTCACCGACGAGCTGGGCCGCTGGCTGGAACTGGTGCCGGTCTGCCCGGAGGCCGAAGTCGGCATGGGCATCCCCCGCGAGTCGGTCCACCTGACGGGCGACGCCGCGGCGCCGCGCATGGTCGGCAGCCGCAGCGGCGAGGACTGGACCGAGCGCATGCGCCGCTGGTCGCGGTCGCGGGTGAAGGAGCTGGGCGGCGAGGACCTCTGCGGCTTCGTCTTCAAGAAGGACTCGCCGAGCTGCGGCGCCTGGCGCGTCAAGGTCCGCAACCCCGGCGGCATGCCCGAGCGCAGCGGGCGCGGCCTTTTCGCCGACGCCTTCGCGCGGGCCAATCCCCTGCTCCCCCTGGAGGAGGAGGGCCGGCTCCACGACGCGAAGCTGCGCGAAAACTTCATCGAGCGGGTCTTCGCCTACCACCGCGCGACGCGGCTCTTCCTGGGCAAGTGGACGCGCGGCGACGCCGTCGCCTTCCACAGCCGCGAGAAGTACCTGCTGATGGCCCACAGCCCGCAGCACTACCGCGAGCTGGGCCGGCTGGTGGCCGCGATCAAGGACCACACCCCGGCCGCCTTCCGCGAGCTCTACCTCGCCGGCTTCATGGCGGCCCTCGCCGTGCACGCCACGCCGAGCCGCCACGGCAACGCGTTGCTGCACATCGTCGGGTACCTGCGCGGGCACGTCGCGGACGAGGAACGGCGGCGCGTGACCGAGGTGATCGCGGACCACCGGGCGGGGCTGGTGCCGCTCATCGTGCCCATGACGCTCGTGAAGCACTACATCGGGCTGCACGACATCGCCTACATCCGCGATCAATCCTACCTGAACCCGCATCCCCGGGAGTTGCTCCTGCGGAACCACGTATGAGGATCGCGGTGAGCCGGTGCCTGCTGGGTGAAGCGGTGCGGTACGACGGGAAGTCGAAGCCGTGCGCGGCGGTGCGGGAGCTGCTGGCGGCGCGGGCGGAGCTGGTGGCGGTCTGTCCCGAGGTCGAGGTCGGGATGACGGTGCCGCGCGAGGCGGTGGACCTGGTGGGCGCGCCGGAGGCGCCGCGGATGGTGGGCGCCGAGACCGGGCAGGACTGGACCGCGAGGATGGACGCCTGGGCCCGCGGGCGGGTCGCGGACTTGCTGGCGCAGGGGATCGCCGGGGCGGTGCTGAAGGCCCGCTCGCCCAGCTGCGGGATCGGCGATGCCGCGGTCGCCCGCGAAGCGGGCGGGATTCCCGTGCCGGGCGACGGCTTGTTCGTGCTGGCCCTGCGACGGGCGGCGCCGGGGATGCCGCTGGTGAGGGACGAGGACCTGGTCTCCGCGGCCGAGGTCGAGGACTTCCTGGAGCGCGCCCGCTCGCATGCCGGCGGGCGGAGCCGCTAGCTCCGCTCCGTGAACTCTCCGATCTCCTTGTTCTTCATGACGTTGTCCCACGGGAAGACCCGGCCGTTCATCGCCACGTAGACGCCGTGGGGCAGGGACTGGGCGAAGGCGACGGCCGCGCCCAGGTTGAATAAGCCGTCGGAACTGCCGAAGGTGTAGGGCACCATCGCCCCGACCAGGACGACCGTCTTGTCGGCGATGGCGGGGCCGAGCAGCCGCGCCGTGGTCTCCATGGTGTCGGTGCCGTGGGTGACCACGATGCGCTCGTGCGGGCAGCGCAGGCAGTTGTCGAGGATCGTCGCGCGGTCGCCGTCGGTCATCTCCAGCGAGTCGATCATCATCAGGGTGCGCAGCTCGACCGGCACGCGGCAACGGCCCTTGCGCAGCATCTCCTGCACGTGCGTGTCCCGGAAGTACAGCGAGCCGTCGCGCTCGTTGTACTCCTTGTCGAAGGTCCCGCCGGTGGCGAAGATGCGGATGGTCATCGCGGCCTCTCTCAGACGACGTGCCAGCCCTGACCGCGGGCGTCGAGCGGCTTCTCCATCTCGATCTCGTCGCGGATGGGGATGTCGTAGTGGCCGGTCACGGGGATGCCCGGCTTCAGGGCGCGGATCGCCTGCATCCCGTCGGGACGCACGCAAGTGATGTGGTAGCCGCGCCTCTGGAAGAAGCGCAGGGCGTCGATGTTGTCGTTGGTGGTGATCAGCCACATCCGCGCGCAGCCGGCGGCGCGGGCGGCCTTCTCCACCGCCTCCAGCAGTCCGGTGCCGACGCCGCACCACTGGCACAGGGCGTCCAGGGTCACCAGCTCGCAGACCTCGCCCGCGACCTTGAAGGTCGCCAGACCGACCCGCTCCCCTCCCTCGCGGGCGATGAAGCCGGGCAGATCCGCCGGCTGGTGCACGATGTCCCGGCTGACCACGGTATCGCCGCCGAACAGCAGCTCGGTGCGTTCACGGACCCAGGTGCGGTCGGATGTCGACAGGTTGCTGATGAGCATGGTCACGGATCCCCCTTCTTCAGGGGGAAAGATGCTCTGCGGGGGGGCGGTGTGCAAGGAGGGGCGGAAACGGCCGGATCCGCCCCGTTCCGGGCATATTCACGGCCGTTGAACCCGTATCCTGCCGTAAATTGATTGGCGCGGACTTTCCCGCCGCCTACAATCGCAGGCGAACCATCGATCCGGAGGAGCATCCATGCCGTGCCTGTTCACTCTGCTCGCACTCACCGCACCGCGGCTGGTCGTGATCCTGCTGTGGCTGTTCACAGGATGGTTCCACGGCATCTTCCGCATCGCCCTGTGGCCGGTCCTCGGGTTCATCTTCCTGCCAACCACACTGCTCTGGTACAGCGCGGTCCAGCACTGGTTCGCCGGGCGCTGGACGCTGTGGCCGATCGTCGGTCTCGTGATCGCGCTGTCCATCGATGTTTCGCCGGCGCGGCACGGGCGTCGGCGCAGGTCGGATTGAAGAGGGGGCTACTGTCCGCTATTCGCTGATTTCCGCCCAGGAGTTGAGCTCGCTTCCATCGGGCTGAATGACGACGATGTGGAAATAGCCCGGATCCGGATTCGGGACGTCATAGAACTCGACGAGTGCGATCATCACATCATTACATGTGGCTTCTCCGCCACCCGTCCATACGTGTCCCCACAGCTTGAAGATGGCGCCATCCTGGAACGGCGTCACCGACATCCGATAGAAGCCCTCACACGAGTTCGTACCGGCCCACCCGTGGAATCGGATGCGCAACGTATCCTGGCTTGATACTGGCGTGCTGAACGTCACGGCTTCGACTTCGATCACATAGGGGGGCGGCGCGTCGTCTCCGGGACCGAGGATCCCGCATGATGCGGCGAACAGCATCAGCGACCCCAGCGACACAGCGAACTTCATCGTCTTGAACATGAAATTCACCCGTCCGTGCTATGGGAATACGAATGCCGGTCCGTTGCGAAGACCTCAGAGGCGAGGCATCGATTGTAACAGTACGATGGAATGTGCGCTAGGAGTGACCCACGGGCAACGCGTCCAGGAGTTCCTCGACGGCGCCACCGTCGTCGAAGTCGGCCAGCAGGGCCTGGGACTGCATCACGGCGTCCAGGAAGAGGTCCAGCAGCCGGGGGTCGAACTGCGTGCCTCGGCCTTCCTTCATGATGGCCAGCGCCTTGGACATCGGCATGGCGGGGCGGTAGACACGGTCGCTGGTGAGGGCGTCGAAGACGTCGCAGATCGACACGATGCGGCCGAAGACGTGGATGGACTCGCCGCGCAACCCCCGCGGGTAACCCCGGCCGTCCCAGCGCTCGTGATGGTCGTGGGCGACGATGGCCGCCGCCTTGAGCAGCGCGCGGTCGGACTGGTCGAGGATCCGGTGCCCCACGCTGGCGTGGGTCTGCATCAGGCGGTACTCCTCGTCGGTGAGCTTGCCCGGCTTGTTCAGGATGGCGTCCGGAATGGCGATCTTGCCCAGGTCGTGCATCGGCGCAGCCTGCCGCAGCAACTCGACCTGCTCCGTCCCGAGACCGGCGAGATGCGCCAGCATGGCCGACGTCTGACCGACGCGGACGGTATGGCTCGCCGTTTCCTGCGAGCGCCCCTCGACGACGACACACAGGGCTTCGATGAGGTCGTGCTGGGTCCGTACGATCTCTTCTTCCTTGGCCTGCGATTCCGCGCGCGAGGTTTTCAGCTGGCTCGCCATGGTGTTCATGGTGCCGGCCAGCATGCCGAGCTCGGTGCGGTCGCTCAGATTGATGGGCGTGTCGAGATCGCCGGCACCGATCCGTTCGAGCCCCCGGCGCAGGACGTCGACCGGCCGCAGCAGGCGGCTCATCAGACCGACCGCCGTCAGCCCGCCGATCACGGCCAGCGCCGCGGCCAGCCAGAGCAATTGTCGACGCGTCGCTGCCAGGACGCTGCTGACGTGGTCGCGCTGCTGGCCGACCACCACCGAACCGAGCAGCTGGCCGTTCTGGTGGCGAACCGGAGCGCGAATGGCCAGGGTCTGCGGGTTGCCGAGCAGCGCCTCGTCGCCGCGCAGGCTGCCCCGGTCGGGCAACGGTGTCAACTGCTCGAGGGCGGGATCCGGCTGGCCCAGCAGTCGCAGGTCCGTGTGGCCCTGGACCCGCCCCGCGTGGTCCAGGACAACGGCCATGGTCAGGTGCTTCTGCCGGTCCAGCATCTCACGCACGGCGGGGTAGAGGGTCAGTTCCGGGTACTCCGCCAGCAGGGCGTCCGTGCTGAGCAGGGCCAGGTTGCGGGCCTCGAGCACCAGGCGCATCTGCATCTCCGCCTGCAGGGTGCGACGGGTGCTGCGCTCGGTGACGACTGCCACGCCGGCCACCGACAGGGCGAC
>JAUSBL010000125.1 GCA_030658975.1 Candidatus Latescibacterota bacterium | reverse complement strand
TATCCGCCGTGTTATTATATGGTTGCTTGATCGCTCGATATCCCGAACACCCCGCCACGAGCAACAGGATGCATGGAATCGACAATAGCGACGCTTTCCGAACCATAGTTTCCTTCTCTAAGCCAACAAGCAATCTAACATTGGCTTCACCTGCAAAGTCGATTGGCGCGGCCCGTGCTCTGCACGGGGCGTGACAAGCGGCTTTGCCGGGTGCAAGCAGGTGTTATAAGGCAACCCGGCAACTCAGCAACTAACCTTCAACCAGAACCACCCCGTCTCGCTAAACGGATGGCCCAAATGCAGAGAATCATCGAACCGAAGATTCCAAACCAGGAGATCCACATCGGAGCAGACCAGGTTTCCAGCACCCTTGCCCGGGTGTTCATGACACATAAATTGAATAGGGCAACGAGACCGAATATCATCCCCGAGATGATTATGTACATCCGCGATCCCATTCTGCCCCTCCCCTGCATTACACGTAATTATTTTCACCGCTTTTGTCGCTTTGTCCATATAACATTGGCTTAACCTGCAAAGGCGCTTGGCGCGGACCTGGCGCAAGCCAGGTGCGTGACTAGCGGCTTTGTCGGGTTCAAGCTCTTGTTAGGCCGCAACCCTCGACATCCTTGTTCGTCCATCTATTATGGCTGCCCAATACGCGAGTATAGCATACATCACCCATCCCCCGGCTACAGCAAGCAGGTGTCCATTGAGGAAACAGTGGATCGTGATTGCCGGCAATACCGAACCTGTCAAATGGCGCAAATATGCCATTAGGAGTCCCACGATAAATACCGTGCCCAGAGATATCTGGTTTCCGGGAAGCAGCACTTGGGTATGGACCAATGCAAACGCAACGCTAGACCACCATATTGCCCAAAGGTGCGGTTTACGTTTTTCACTGAATAGTTTCAGAACAACTAAATACACGTAGCCCCGAAAAAACAATTCCTCACCAACCAGGCCAAACGCTTTAACGAGAGAAGCACTCCATGGCTCAAGTGTTCGCCAGTTCGGCAATGCTAGAAACACCCACACGCCGAGCGATGTGGACACAGCAGCTATTAACAGAAGAGCTCGGTTCACCGCGAGCCCAAGCGAACCAAGCGGCCAGCCAGCCAACTGGACGGGGATAAAGCACGATAGATATACGAACACCCAGAGAATGTAGGAGATGAATTCAGGTCCATCGGCGGTACCCCGCGAAAACGTGAGGTAGTTTAGAACGCTAAAAACTATAATAGACAACATGATGTGAACGCTGCAAACGAGGAGCGTCTTGTCTCGCCGGAGTACTTCCAACAAATACACTGCCGATATCCTCATTTCAGATCATTCTTAATGCGGATCAGTCCCCTGCGACCTAACATAAGCTTCAGCAGAGGGCGCGGCTGGCGCGGGCCGTGCTATGCACGGACCGTGACAGACGTGACCGCCTGCTGCAAGCTGTGGTTAGATCCCACACGCCATACCATGCGCATGCCAACCTCCACTTCATGCCGTTTCCGCATGTCCCGTATTGTTAAGGATTATGCGAAACGAATACAGCAGTTCGGCAACACCAGCGATGATAAACGGCGCAATCGACCAGTATGGCAGATCAAAGCCGCAAACGCCGAAGCCTAGCGGCATGAGAATCCCGATGATGCCCATGTCGCTGTGCCGATTCAGCGCTGGGATCCAGTGATGCGCTAGTTTCTGTACCAACCAAATGATGAGATTTACTACCGCGACTGCCGCCAGGCGAGCGCCAAGACTTTCCACTGTGATACCCCCAGAAATATACCGCTTCATTATTCCAGATCCGCGATGCGTTTATTGCCTGCAGATTCGATCCTCAGCGCGCGCGTCTCGACGAGCTTCACCGCGCACAGCCATGATCAATTCCGGAATTGATCCCGCCGAGACGAAATCTGCTTCCGATTCGGGCACCTCTCAACTGTGGTTCTAACATTGGCTTCAGTTGCAAAGACTGTTGGCGCGCCCCGTGCCCCGCACGGGGCGTGACAATAGGCTTTGCCAACTGGAAGCTCTTGTTAGGAATTCCATAGATAACCTCTACCTCAGCTTTATTCCCATTATATCACAACCATTATAGGATAAGCCTGGCGCCACTCCAGATCCCACTCCCAGCGAATAGCAGCCAACCAATCAGGTGAAGCCAGTATCCACGCGGCGAATATCGTTCCCGAGAATGCCATGGCCAGCAAAACGCCCCAGCACCGATAGCCGGAGCCGACTTACGCCGCATGAACAAATTGGCAACTGCGAGCATTGCGACTCCGAATACAAACAAGCAGTAAAATATCAACATCGTGTCTTCCCCTGTTTAACTTGGTATTCCTAACATGAAGTATGCAGTTCTATGAATTCAGATACCGTCGCAGATTATGCCTTATGGTGTCTGGAGCAAGCTGCGTAAAACATCTGCGAAATAACGATATCAGATTCCATCGCACCGTTGTCGCCATGAGGATACACTTCCCCATACGCAGTGTAAACAGACAAGCACAGCAGATTCCATCAACACTGATCGAAAACGGATTTAACTCAGTGCCCGCTCACGCCAACCACATGAAAGCCGGACCTATCTACTCCAAGGTCCAGTCGAACAGACCCCTCTCTCCTTCAGGCCTCCCCGACGTTCCTCGAAAAGAACTCCATCGCCCGGTCTTTACCGAACCGCCCTGCTGCCACCCCCATGGTGAGCTCCTCGACTTCAAGATCGCCGGCCGCCAACTCGCTCCCGTTGATCAGCAGGAACACTTCAGCCGCCGCGAGGGCGACGCGCTTGTTGCCGTCCACGAACGGATGATTCGCACATAAGTGGAAGAAATACGCCGCCGCTTTCTCGGGCAGTCCGACGTGGAGGTCCACACCGCCGAACGTAGCCTGCGGCATGGCGACGGCCGATTCCAGCAGCCCGCGATCACGCAGGCCCGGTTCCCCGCCGAAACCCTCGATGAGGCGGCGATGGATCATCAGGACATCGTCGACCGACAGGAAGGCGACCGGCGATTTCACTTGGCCAGCCGCCGCATCACCTCGGCGCGCTTCTTCATGACGCGGTCGAGCTGATCGACCACCTCTTCGGCGTTGACGAGTCGCGGGCGCGCGGGTGTCACGATCAGGTTTCCGTCCTGGATGGTGAGTTGCACCTGGCCCTCTTCCTCCAGACCCAGGAGTTCCAGAATCGGCTTGTCGAGAATCAACGCGTTGCTGTTGCCTACTTTACAGAGTTGCTTGATCATCGCGAATCTCCTTGGTTATAACAATATTATAACCGCACAGGAGCGCCGTGTCAACCGCCGCCAATTTCGTTACACGGGCACCTAGGCGATGATCTTCGCCAACTGCTTCTTCGTGACTCCCAACACGAGCAGGGCCTTGAGCAGCAGATCCACCGTCACCGTTGGATCAGCGGCCTCCATCTTCGCTATTCGCGATTGACTCGAGCCGAGCAGTTTCGCCAGTTCCGCCTGCGTGACGTCTTGCCGCAGGCGCTCGACCCTGAGACTCCCACTGAGCGCCAGCTTGAGCTCGATGAACCGGGATTCCTCGGGCGACAGACCGAGGAACTCCGTCGCCGAACCTACCCTCCAGCCCTTGGCCGCGAGTGCTTTCTTCTTCTGGCTATCCATCTCGGTCCTCTTCTCGAGCATCTTGATCGTAGTTGCGCGCCCGCCGCTGGCAGTTCTCGATCACCGCCGGAGGTGTCTTGCCCGTCTTCTTCTGGAAGACGTCGAGGATCAACACGGCGTCGGCATCGGTGCGGTAAATGATTCTCCAAGTCGCGCCTTCATCGTTGATCCGCAATTCGTGGCAGCGGGGGCCGATTCCCGGCATCGGGCGCGAATGGGGCATACTAAGTGTGCTGCCAACCTGAAGGCACCTCAACAGGCACCCCGCCTCCACGCGAGCTCTCTTGCTCAAAGTAGGGGATTTGACCTCCCCACTTATCCACACCAGAGGCTTGTCTCCTGTGTTATCGTGGAGATTGTATGTCATAAATGACATATCGTCAAGTCCTCGCTTATAGATAATCCGTCTCGACGAAGTGAGCCTGGGGCTATTAATGCTTGTGGTTGCCGAGGTGGTTGCAATTTGCGCCCACTTCCAAGATCTCCCTGGCGTTCATCAGGAACACGACATCGCCCCCCTCACCGATCCAACGGACTCCGCACCCCCCTCCCCCCACGATTGAGCACATGCGTGTAGATCATCGTCGTGCTGACATCCTGATGCCCGAGCAGTTCCTGGATCGTCCGGATGTCGTACCCATCCTCGAGCAGATGCGTCGCAAAGCTGTGCCGCAACGTGTGGCAGCTCGCCGGCTTGGCCAGCCCGGCCTCCCGCACCGCCGCCTTGACCGCCCGCTGGATCACCGATTCGTGCAGGTGGTGCCGCCGCCGCTCCCCGCTCTCCGCGTCGCGGTAGAACCGCGTCGCCGGGAACACCCACTGCCAGGCCCACTCGCAGGGCGCCCCGGGGTACTTCCGCGCCAGCGCCGCCGGCAGCGCCACGCCGCCGCGGCCGAGGGCCAGGTCGCGATCGTGCAGGACCTTCACCCGCCGCAGGTGGGCCCGCAGCGGCCCGGCCACGCTCCGCGGCAGCATCGTGCGGCGGTCCTTCTGCCCCTTCCCGTCCCGGACCGTGATCTCGCCGGTCTGGAAGTCGAGATCCTTGACCCGCAGCCGCAGCGCCTCCAGCAGTCGCAGCCCCGACCCGTACAGCAGGCTCGCCACCAGCCACGGCGCGCCATGGAGATGCTCCAGCAACGCCGCGACCTCCGGCGCCGTCAGCACCACGGGCACGCGCACGGGCCGTTTGGCGCGCACCACGTCCTCGACCCAGCCCGGATCCGTTTCCAGAACCTCCCGATACAGGAAGAGCAGCGCGCTCAGGGCCTGGTTCTGCGTCGACGCGCTGACCTTGCGCGCCTCGGCGAGATGGCTGAGGTAGGCCGCGATCTCCTTCTGCCCCATGTCGATCGGGTGGCGGCAGCCGTGGAAGATGACGAAGCGCCGCACCCAGCAGACGTACGCCTTCTCGGTCCGCCGGCTGTAATGCCGCACCTGGATCGCGCTGCGCACGCGGTCCAGCAGCTTGGGCTCTCGATGTTCCGTCATGGGGATCGGCTCCGGGCTGGCAGGATCATGCATCGCGACTGATCGCCGCGCCTGCCGCAAACCCCGTGCCCGGTCCGGGGTTCGCCATCGTCACATCATCTCAGGAAATCTCCCGACTCAATTCTCCGGTTTCCACGCCAAGTTCAAGCGCCGCCCCGATGAAGCACAGTCGCGAAGATAGAGGTTGATCAGCGTCTGATACGGAATCCCGAGCTCACCCGCCAGATCCTTGAAGTAGGCGACCGTGCCCTCCTCGAGCCGGATCGTGACCTGCTTCTTGAGGCGGCCCGCGTAGGGGTTCTTCTTGCTTTGCGAAAAATCGTAGCTCTTGCGCATTTCAACCCCCTAGGTACTGGTCCCGTTCGGGTCCGTTGGCTTTGCGTGCGGAGATGATCCTGACCACGTCCGCCGTTTCGCGGTAGCAGTGACAGACGACAAGGACACGCAACGACCAACTGAGCCTGAGCAGAACGAATCGATCTTCATCATCGGAATGATCCGGATCGTGAATCAGCCGTGCGTTCTCGTCTGAGAACACGGACGCCGCCTCCTGGAAAGCCGCCCCGTGCTTCTTCAGATTCGACGCCGCCTTGCGCGCGTCCCACGCGATCTTCAGATCCTCCATATTTACATTGTACCTACATTGTAAAATTGACGCAAGTGCAGGTTTCCCAGGGTCCGCACGGATTCTCGGGACGAGCTTCCTTCGGCCGTAGTGACGCACCCGGATCACGCAACGCGCGCGATCCAGCAGCTTGGAATCTCATTGTTCCGACATGGGAATCAACTCCAGGCTGGAAGGACCATGCATCGCGACCGATCGCCGCGCCTGCCGCAAACCCCGTGCCCGGTCCGGGATTCGCCATCGTCACATCATCTCAGGAAATCTCCCGACTCCACTCCTCCCACTTCCCCAGCAACCCCTCGATCTCCCCTTCCGCCTCCACGATCCTCTTCGAAGCCGCCACCCGCGCCTCAGGCTTCGTGCCGGCGTCCGCCAGTTCTGCCAGCAACCGCACCTTCTCCTGCTCCAGCGCCGCGATCTCGGCCTCCGCCTGCGCGATCCACTCCTGCCGCCGCCGGATCTCGTTCTTGCTCAACGGCCCGTCGGCAGGTTGCGCCGGCGCCGGCGCGGACGCCCGCACCGTGGAGTTCCTCCCCGCCGCCGCCTTCACCTCCGCCGCCTTGGCCAGCGCCGCAGCGGCCGCCTCTTCCCGCCGCGCCACATACTCCGACCACCCGCCCGCAAACTGAGCCGTCGTCGCCCGCCCCGCCGCGTCCCGCCCGAACACCAGCAGCCGCCGCGCGATCCGGTCCAGGAACGATCGGTCGTGCGTCACCACCACCAGCGTCCCGGTGAACTCCTGCAGCGCCTCTTCCAGCGCCTCGCGCCCGCCGATGTCCAGGTGGTTCGTCGGCTCGTCCAGCAGCAGCGTGTTGTGCCCCTCCTTGATCAGCCGCATCAGTGACAGCCGCCCGCGCTCGCCTCCGCTCAACCGTCCCACCGGCCGGTCGATCATGTCCGCCCCGAACCCGAACGCCCCGGCGAACGACCGCAGTTCCCCCTGACTCGCCGCCGGCCACACCGACGCCAACTCCTCCAGCACCGTGTTGCGGTCCGTGACATTACCGAGGTGCTGGTCGTACAGGCCGAGGTCCACATTGTGCCCGACGACCACCCGCCCCCGCTCCGGGATCACCGACCCCGCGAGGATCTTCAGCAGCGTCGACTTGCCGCAGCCGTTCGGTCCCACCACGCCCAGCCGCTCGCCGCGCGCCACGCGCAGGTCCAGACCCTCGAACAGCGGCGAAGCGCCGTAGCTCTTGGCCAGCCCGGTGGCCTCGAAGGCCGTCACCCCGCTCTCGCGCTCCGGCACCAGGTCGAACCTGTACGACGACGTCCCGGCCGTCGGCCGCTCGATCCTCTCTTCCTTCGCCAGTTGCTTGCGGCGCGACTGGGCCTGCTTGGTCTTCTGGCCCGCCAGGTTGCGGCGGATGAAGTCCTCGGCCTTCTCCACGCGCTCCTGCTGCTTGCGCCACGCGGATTCGTCCCGCTGCCGCTGCTCGGCCGAGTTGCGCAGCCAGGCGGTGTAGTTGCCGGCCCAGGACGTCAGCTTGGCGCGGTGCAGGTGCACGGTGCGCGTGGCGATGCGGTCCAGGAACCAGCGGTCGTGCGAGACCACGAGCACGGCGCCCGGCCGGCGCAGCAGGCGCTGCTCCAGCCACTCGCAGGCGTCGAGATCGAGGTGGTTGGTGGGCTCATCCAAGAGGAGGACCTGCGCGTCTTCCAGCAGGGCGGCCGCCAGCGCGGCGCGGCGGCGCTCGCCGCCGGACAGCACGCCGGGGTCGCGGCGCCACGCCTCCTGCGGCAGGCCCAGGCCGGCCAGGGCCTGCTCCCGGCGCGCGCGCCAGGTGTAGCCGTCGCGGTGCTCGTAATCGGCCTGCAGGCGGCCCTGCTCGTGGGCGATGGCGACGGCCTGCTCGGGAGGCGCCGCGGCCAGCGTGTCGGCCAGGCGCGCCAGTTCGGCTTCGAGGTGCAGTTCGCGGGAGAACGCCGAGGCGGCGACGGTGTCGTAGACGTTGGCGGCGGCGTCCGCGCCGGCGGTCAGGGAGGAGGACTGCCGCAGCAGGCGCACCCGCACACCGCCCGCGGCCTGGCGTTCGCCGCCGTGGACTTCCAGTTCGCCCGCGAGCAGGTTCAGCAGGGTGGATTTGCCGGCGCCGTTCTGGCCGATCAGGGCGTAGCGTTCGCCGGCGAGCACGCTCAGGGAGGCGCCGCGCAGGATGGGCTCGCGGCCGAAGTCGAAGTCGACGTTCTGCAGGGAGATCAGGGACATGGCTCCGGCGCGCGCAAGGGAAGGGCCCCGGATTTCGGTCCGGGGCCCGGTCGGATCTCGTCCGGGTCAGTTCGCCTGACCCATCGCCTTCAGGTCGGCCGTCTCGCCGGCCGGCGCTTCGTGGTTCTGCGCTTCGTGGTTCGACGCCTCGTGGTTCGGCGTTTTGCGGAACTTCAGCGGCGGCACGCCGCAGCGGTCCTTGAAGGTGCGCGAGAAGTGGGCCAGGCTGTTGAACCCGCACTCCTTGCTGACTTCCTCCACCGACAGGTCGAAGCGGCGCAGCAGCCGCTTGGCGTTGTCGATGCGGATCTGGATCAGGTAGTCGCTGAAGCTCATGCCGGTCTCGACGCGGAACAGGTTGGAGAAGTAGCCCGGCGACAGCGAGACCATCTCGGCCATGCGGTCGCGGTTGATGTTCTCCTTGTAGTTCTGCAGCACGTAGCGGCAGGCGTACTCGGCGCGGTAGTCCTGGATCTCGACCGTCGCGGTGACGGTCTCGCCGTGCTCGCCGCCGTGCTCCAGGACCACCTGGGGCAGCGGGCCGTCCCAGAGCGCGACGTCGGCGGGCAGGGGCGCCAGGCCGGCCTCGAGGGTCGCGCCCTGGGCCTCGTGGCCCGCGGCGTGGTGGACGGGCGCGGCGCGGGCCGGAGCGGCGACGCCCTGCAGGAACTCCAGGACGTGCTGGGCCGACTTCTGGACGTTGGCGCGCTGGGCCACCAGGACCGGCGCGTTGTAGCGCTCCTGGACCTGGTCGAGCGAAGCCTTGAAATCGTCCGGGATCTCGGCGGCGTAAATGAAGACCAGCCGGACGCCCTCGGTCCGGTTGGCCGCGTCCCCGGCTTGGGCCTGATGCAGCAGGATCTGGGGTCCGAAGAGGGCGTAACTCAGCTCGACGGGGTTCTTTTCGGCCGCGGCGCACAGGAAGAGGATCTTCTGCAGGGCGTCCTGGCCGCCCCGATGCAGCTTGGGATAGGACGGAAACTCAACAATGAAGCTGTTCCATGCTCCTTCGATCGGTTCCAGTCTGGATTTCACGACTGTCCCCCCCCACACGTGACAAACGCTCCATCGTAGGCAAATCCACAGGTGAGTCGTTATCGACTTGAACAATGATAAGACGAGTATAAGGGAACGTTCCAGAACCTACAAGAAAATAATGTTATGGACAACGCACGCTCATTCAGGGAGTTACAAGTCAAAGTTCCAGAAGCCCGCCCGTAGCCTGTGCTTATAATTCGCGATATTGGTCAAAAATAGTCACGCCGCCGTGAAAAATGGCATCATGAATGGTCAAATTCTCCCCGGGGCGCGGCTCACGCCCCGGGGTCGCCATCCTCGGGTTGTTCCAGGGATTCACCGGCCTCGATGTCGGCGATCCCGACCACGGTGTCGTCCTCGCCCTTGAGGCTGATGATGCGCACGCCCTGGGTGTTGCGGCCCAGGGTCGAGATGTCGCGCACGGCCATGCGGATGATGATGCCGTTGCGGGTGATCACCATCAGCTCCTGGCTGTCGGTCACCTCGCGGATGTCCACGACGCGCCCGTTGCGCTCGCTGCACTTGATCGTGATCAGGCCCTTGCCGCCGCGGCGCTGCACGCGGTAGTCGTCCAGCGGCGTGCGCTTGCCGTAGCCGTTCTCGGTGACCGTCAGCAGCGTGGCGCCGTCGCCCACGACCACCGTGCCGACCACGTGCTCGCCCGGGCTCAGCTCGATGCCCTTCACGCCGCGGGCGGTGCGTCCCATGGGCCGGATGTCGGACTCGCGGAAGCGGATGGCCATGCCGTCGCTGGTGGCCAGCACCACGTCCTGATTGCCCTCGGTCAACTGCGCCGCCACGAGCCGCTCTTCGTCCAGCAGGCTGATGGCGCGGATGCCGGCGCTGCGCGGGCGCGAGAAGTCCGCCAGCGGCGTCTTCTTGACGATGCCCAGGTCGGTGCACAGCAGCAGGTAGCGGTCGGGGTTGAACTCCCGCACCGGCAGCACCGCGTGCACCTTGTCGTCCTGCGCGATGTTGATCATGTTCACGATGGGCCGGCCCTTGGCCGCGCGCGCGGCCTGCGGCACCTGGTGGGCCTTCAGCCAGTAGAGCTGGCCCTTCTCCGTCAGCACCAGCAGGTGCTGGTGCGTGGTGGCCACGAACAGGTGCTCGACCCAGTCCTCGTCCTTGGTGCCCATGGCGGTGATGCCCTTGCCGCCTCGGCCCTGGGTGCGGTAGGTGTCCGAGGGCAGGCGCTTGGCGTAGCCCTGGTGCGAGATCGTGATCACGACCTCCTCGTCGGCGATGAGGTCCTCGAGGTCGAGGTCGTCCTCCTCCGGCTCGATGGTCGTGCGGCGGTCGTCGCTGTACTTCCCGCGCAGCTCGGCGATCTCCTCGCGGATGATCTGCAGCTGCAGCGCGCGGTCGGCGAGGATCGCCCGCAGCCGCCCGATCAGGGCCAACAATTCCCGGTACTCCTCCTCGATCTTGCGGCGCTCGAGGCCGGTCAGCCGGGCGAGGCGCAGGTCCAGGATCGCCTGGGCCTGCTTCTCGGACAGGCCGAAGCCCGCCATCAGGCCGGCGCGCGCGATCTCCGGCGAGTCGCTCTTCTTGATCAGCTCCACGATCTCGTCGATGTGGTCCAGGGCGATGCGGTAGCCCTCGAGGATGTGGGCCCGCTCCTCGGCCTTGTTCAGGTCGAAGCGGGTGCGGCGGACCACGACCTCCTCGCGGAACTTCAGGAACTCCTGCATCGTCTCCTTCATCGTCATCACCTTGGGCCGGTTGTCCACCAGCGCCAGGTTGATCACGCCGAAGGTCTGCTGCAGCTGCGTGTGCGCGTAGAGCTTGTTGAGCACCACCTGGGGGTAGGCGTCCTTCTTCAGGACCACCACGACGTGCATGCCCCGGCGGTCGGACTCGTCGCGCAGGTCGCTGATGCCCTCCAGCACGCCGTCGCGCACCAGGTGCGCGATCTTCTCCACCAGCGCCGCCTTGTTGACCTGGTAGGGGATCTCCGTGATGGCGATGATGGCGCGCCCCTTGGCGTCCTCCTGGATCTCGGCCCGCCCGCGCACGACCAGCCGGCCGCGGCCGGTGTTGACGTAGTCGACGATGCCGCGCCGGCCGCGGATGACGCCGCCGGTCGGGAAGTCGGGGCCCTGCACGTAGCGCAGCATGTCGTTGGGCGCGAGGTCGGGGTCGTCCAGCAGCGCGACCAGGCCGTCGCAGATCTCGCCCAGGTTGTGGGGCGGGATCTTGGTGGCCATGCCCACCGCGATGCCGTCGGCGCCGTTGATCAGCAGGTTGGGGATGGCCGCGGGCATCACCGAGGGCATGGTGCGCGAGCCGTCGTAGTTGGGGACGAAGTCGACGGTGTCCTTGTCCAGGTCCCGCAGCACCTCGACGGCCACCCGGGTCATGCGGGCCTCGGTGTAGCGTTCGGCCGCGGCGCTGTCGCCGTCCACCGACCCGAAGTTGCCCTGCCCGTCCACGAGCGGGTAGCGCAGGCTGAAGTCCTGCGCCATGCGCACCAGGGTGTCGTAGGCCGACGCCGTGCCGTGCGGGTGGTAGTTGCCCGTGGTGTCGCCGGTGATCTTGGCGGACTTGCGGTAGGGTTTGCCCGGCAGCAGGTTCAGGTCGTTCATCGCCGTCAGCACGCGCCGGTGCACGGGCTTCAGCCCGTCGCGGACGTCGGGGATCGCGCGCGAGATGATGACGCTCATGGAGTACTCGAGGTACGACTGCTCCATCTTCTCGTTGATGTCGACCTCGACCACCGTGCCGAAATTCTTCTCCGTCATCGCGTCCTCTCCCCCGCCCCGCTCAGATGTCCAGGTTGTCGAAGCGGACCCGGCCCGCGTTCTCCTCGATGAAGCGCCGGCGCGACTCGACGTCGTCGCCCATCAGCACGGTGAAGACGCGGTCGGCCTGCGCCGCGTCCTCCAGCATCACGCGCGTCAGCGTGCGCTTCTCGGGGTCCATGGTGGTCTCCCAGAGCTGCTCGGGGTTCATTTCGCCGAGGCCCTTGTAGCGCTGCACGTAGACGCCCTTGGGGCCGCCGAACTCCTCCACCAGGCGGTCCTTCTGGTCCTCGGTGTAGCAGTAGCGCTCCAGCTTGTCCTTCTTCACGCGGTACAGCGGCGGCTGGGCGATGTACATGTGGCCGTTCTCGATGACCTCGCGGAAGTACCGGAAGAACAGCGTCAGGATCAGCGTGCTGATGTGGGCGCCGTCGACGTCGGCGTCGGTCATGATGATGATGCGGTGGTAGCGCAGCTTGCTGAGGTCGAAGATGCCCGCGCCGACGCCGGTGCCCAGGGCCGTGATGACCGTGCGCACCTCGTCGTTGCCCAGGATCTTGTCCAGGCGCGCCTTCTCCACGTTCAGGATCTTGCCCTTCAGGGGCAGGATGGCCTGGAAGCGCCGCTCGCGGCCCTGCTTGGCCGAGCCGCCGGCCGAGTCGCCCTCCACCAGGTACAGCTCGCACTCGGCGGGGTCGTTGCTCTGGCAGTCGGCCAGCTTGCCCGGCAGCGCGGCGGAGTCCAGGGCCGACTTGCGGCGCGTCAGGTCGCGGGCGCGGCGCGCGGCCTCGCGGGCCTGCGCGGCGCCGATGCACTTGTTGACGATCTTCTTGGCCGCCGTCGGGTGCTCGGCCAGGTACGCGCCGAGCGTCTGGTTGACGAGCTGCTCGACCTGCCCCTTGACCTCGGTGTTGCCCAGCTTGGTCTTGGTCTGCCCCTCGAACTGCGGCTCGGGGATCTTCACCGAGATGATCGCCGTCAGCCCCTCGCGCACGTCGTCGCCGCTGAGGGCCGGCAGGTCCTTCTTGAACATGTTCTCGGCCTGGCCGTAGGCGTTGATCGTGCGCGTGAGGCCGGCCCGGAAGCCGGACAGGTGGCTGCCGCCCTCGTGGGTGGGGATGTTGTTGGCGAAGGTCAGCACGTTCTCGGTGTAGCCGTCGTTGTAGTCGATGGCGATCTCGATCTGGACGCCGTCCTTCTCGCCCTCGATCAGCACCGGCTCGTCGCAGATGGGCGTCTTGTTCTCGTTGATCCACTTGACGAAGGCGACGATGCCGCCCTCGTAGTTGAAGCGCTCGCCGCGCGGCGGGCTCTGGCGCTCGTCGGCGATGTGGATCGTCAGGCCGCGGTTCAAAAACGCCAGCTCGCGCAGGCGCGAGCGCAGCGTCTCGTAGTTGTAGGCACGCTCCGGGAAGATCTCGAAGTCGGGCTGGAAGGTGACCGTGGTGCCGGTGGCGTCGCTCTCCGACGCGCGCACGGGGCGCACCTCGTTGACGGGGATGCCGCGCTCGTACTCCTGCTCGTAGACCCGGCCGTCGCGCCGCACCTCGACCTTCAGGTGCGAGCTGAGCGCGTTGACGCAGCTCACGCCCACGCCGTGCAGGCCGCCGGACACCTTGTAGCTGCCCTTGTCGAACTTGCCGCCCGCGTGCAGGCTGGTCATGACGACCTCGAGGGCGGGCTTGTGCTCGGTGGCGTGCATGTCGACCGGGATGCCGCGGCCGTCGTCCACCACGCGCACCGCGTCGCCGGGCAGGATGGTGACCGTGATCTCGCTGCAGTAGCCGGCCAGGGCCTCGTCGATCGAGTTGTCGACGACCTCGTAGACCAGGTGGTGCAGCCCGCGCAGCCCCGTGTCGCCGATGTACATGGCGGGGCGCTTGCGCACGGCCTCGAGGCCCTTCAGGACCTGGATGCCGTTGGCGGTATATTCCTGGGACGCTGCGCTCATCGCCCGTCACCTCTCCCTGCGTCGCCGCCGGTTTCCGTTCCGGCAGGCTGGTGTCGCCCTACGGCTGGTGGTTCCCCGCGTCGCCGCGGTAGCCGGCGGCGCGGTCCCGGTGCAGCCACCGGATCTCGCGCACGGTGCCCTCGCCGTGGCGCTCGTTGTACTTGCGGGCGATGGCCGGGAACAGGAGCGTCAGCTCCTGGCGCCAGGCGCCGTGGTCCGCGTCCAGGACGAGCACGCCGTCCCGCAGGTCCACCGCGCGGCTGTGCGCGGCGACCCGCTCGCCCGCGACCTGCGCCCAGTCGTCCAGCACGGACCGCTCCGCGAAGCGCCGGCCGAGACCGGCGGCCTCCAGCGCCGCGGGCAGGATGTCCCCCACCGCCGTCGGTCTGCCCTTGCCGCGCGCGTCCGTCATGGAGCCTCGGTGATCCTTCCGGCCTCGACCGTCCAGCGACGGGCGTCCTGCGGCCGCCAGCCGGCCACGTCGTCCGCCCTCGCGGTCGCGATGAATACCTGGTGCATCTGCGCGGTCGCCTCCTGCAGCCGCCGCGTGCGATCCTGATCGAGCTCGCTGAAGATGTCGTCGAAGAAGAGGATGGGGCGGATCCGCCTCCTGCGGAACACGAGTTCTCCCTGGGCCAGCTTCAACGCGATGGCCACCGAGCGGGTCTCCCCCTGGGATCCGAACGTCCTCAAGCTCACGCCGTCGAGCACCAGATCCAGGTCGTCGGCGTGGGGTCCCGCCAGGCAGCGGCCGCGCCGTATTTCCGTCTCCCCAATATAATCGAGAAACGACGAAATCTCCCGGGTTAAATCGGCTTCCGGGGCCTCTTTTTCGGCGATCTCGAGGCCGGGCGCGTACACGATTTCCAGGGACGATTGGCGGCCCGTGAACCCCGCGAGCACATCCTGCGCCACCGGGCCGAGTTCGCGCGCGTAGCGCGCGCGGTCGCGGATCAGCGGAGCGGCGTGACGCGCCATCTCGTCGCTCCAGGCCTTGAGGTCGTCGCGCAGGTTGCCGCGCGCGGCGGGCCGGCCGCGCCCCCCCGCCGCAGCATCGCGCAGCAGGCTCGTCTTCTGTTTCAGCGCGCGGTTGTAGGCCTGCAGTTCGACGAAGTAGGCGTGGTCCAGGCCGCAGAGGCCCTGGTCGAGGTAGCGGCGGCGGCCCTCCGGCGCGCCGCGCACGAGCGTCACGGTCTGCGGATCGTAGACCACCGTGGCCAGGCGGCCCACCAGGTCGGCCTTGCGCGGCA
>JAUSBL010000034.1 GCA_030658975.1 Candidatus Latescibacterota bacterium | reverse complement strand
ACTTTGAAGCCCTGCGCCCGGTGATGGCCCTTTTGAGCAGCGAGAACCCGGCCCTGCTGCACACCATCTTACTGCTGTTCTTCGTGGGCTTCGCCACCAAGGCCGGCGTATTTCCCTTCGGCGACTGGCTGCCCGACGCCCACCCGGCGGCCCCGGCCCCGGTCAGCGCCATCCTCTCCGGCGTGATGATCAAGATGGGGATCTACGGGATCCTGCGCATCTTCCTGGGCATGCTGCCGGTCTCGGAGTTCTCCCATACCTGGGGCTACATCTTCGTGATCTTCGGCACGGTCTCGCTTTTCATCGGCACCATGACCGCCATGTTCCAGCACGACGCCAAGCGGGTGCTGGCCTTCCACTCCATCGGCCAGAACGGTTACATCATGCTGGCTCTGGGCGCGGGCCTGATGCTGACCCGGATCTCCCCGGCTTTGGCCACGGTGGCCATCATAGCCGGGCTGTTCCACCTGATAAATCACGCCGCCTTCAAGTCCCTGCTGTTCCTGACGGCCGGCTCGCTGCAATACAAGACCGGCCACCGCGACCTAGACAAGATGGGGGGCCTGGCCAAATACATGCCCTGGACCGCGGCCGCGGCCCTGATAGCCGCCATGGGCATCTCCGGCATCCCGCCCTTCAACGGCTTCGCCAGCAAGTGGCTGATCTACCAGTCCACCATCAACGCCGGGTTCAACACGCCCATCCTGCTTTTATGCGGGCTGATCGCCCTGTTCACCAGCCTTTTGACCCTGGCCAGCGTGATGATCAAATACATCGGCCTGGCCTTCTTGGGCCAGCGCCTGCCCAACAATAAAGAAGTCAACAGCGATGTGCCCCGCTCCATGATCTGGGCCCAGGGGATATTGGCGGCGGTGGTGGTCCTGGAGGGGGTGCTGGCCGGGTTCATAGTCCGCGGCCTGTACACGGCCGCTTCCGGGCTTTTGACCCCGGATTACTGGCCCCAGTTCTCTTCGCTGTTCCACACGGCCTTCCTGGGTCTGCGTCTCAATTTCGGGGAGGGACTGGTGGGCTTCTATAATCCCCTGTTCCTGCTGATCATATTGACCGGGCTGGCCTTGATCGCCGTGCTGTTTTGGTGGTCGGGCGGGGCCAAGCGCAAGGTGGTCTCCGAACTGTGGTACTCGGGCGAGCGGCAGCCCCCGGCCTCGGTGCGCTATTCCTCTTACAGCTATTTCAAGACCTTCAAACAGAATTTCAACATCCGGATCGGCAAGTATACCCAGGAGGGCGTCTATCCCAAGTGGCCGACCGTCAAGTTCAAAAGGCCGTTCAAGATCAAATACCTGCTGGACGTGGACAGCTGGCTGTACCGGCCCCTGGCTTTCATTGGTCACAAGGCGCTGGAGATCTTCGCCGGAACGCACAGCGGATTTCCCCAGTGGTATCTGCTGTGGATGGTGATCGGGGCGGCGGCGGCCATGCTGGTGATGTTTTTGGTGCGCTGACTTTAACCGATGCACACGGATTTCCCTGGATTGATACGGATTACGCGGATATTAAATACTGCACTAAGTATCGACTAAAAGCAAGAAAAACCTTTTTCAACATTTTCATTATTTGAAACTTTTTAACTTTCAGGAAATATGACCAAACAGGAAATCCTCTCTTTACTAAAGGCCAAGCTGGGCGCCGGTTTCATCGCCCACACCGAGCCTATCCCCGACCAGCTGTGGGTGGAGGTCAAGCCCCAGGCCTCGGTTCAGGCCGTGGAGCTGCTGCACCGCACCACCAAGGCCCGCTACTTAGTGAGCGTGGGCTCGGACGAGCGGGAGCTCAAGAAGCGCTTCGGGGTCTACCACCTGTTCAGCTTTGACAAGGAGCACTTCTTCGTCACCATCGATGTCTCGGCCGATCCCCACCAGCCGGTGCTGCCCTCCATCACCAACGTCATCGCCGGGGCCAACTGGTCGGAGCGGGAGATCCGCGACCTGCTGGGAGTGCAGTTCGAGGGCCATCCCGATCCCCGGAGATTAGTTCTGGCCGATGACTGGCCGAACGAGGTCTATCCGCTGCGCCGGGACTTTGACTACAGTTCCAAGCCGCCCTCCAACCCGGAGAACGCCTATCCCTTCAAGGATAACCCGCCCAACACCACGGTGGTGGCCATGGGCCCCTATTTCCCTGTCTTTGAAGAGGCCACCTACTTCCGGCTTTACGTTGAGGGCGAAAAGGTGGTGGACGTGGACTACCGCGGATTTTACGCCCACCGGGGGATAGAAAAACTGGGCGATGCCTCGCTGACCTACAACCAGATACCCTTCATTGCCGAGCGGATCTGCGGCATCTGCGGTTTCGTTCACAACGTCTCCTTCTGCAAATTAGTGGAGCACGCGGCCGGGATCAAGGTCCCGCGCCGGGCCGACTATATAAGAACCATCATGCTGGAGCTGGAGCGCATCCATTCCCACGCCCTGTGGCTGGGGGTGGCCGGGCACATCATCGGCTTCGACACCGTGCTGATGCAGACCTGGCGGATGCGGGAGCCCATCATGTGGTTGTGCGAAAAGCTTACCGGCAACCGCAAGACCTACGGCATGAACCTGATCGGCGGGGTGCGCCGGGACATCACCAAAGCCCAGGTGCCCGAGGTCCGCAAAAAGATCGACGCCATGGAAAAGGAGTGGCTGGCGGTCTTAGATGCGGTCAAGGACGACACCACATTAAGAATGAGATTAGAGAAGGTGGGGATCCTCAACCGCGAGCAGAGCCACGAGTGGGCGGCGGTGGGCCCGGTGGCCCGGGCGGCTGACATCGACATGGACTCCCGCAAGGACCATCCCTACTGCGCCTACGATGCGGTGGATTTCAAGGTGATCACCGCCGACACCAACGACGTCTGGGGACGGACCGTGGTCCGGATCCTGGAAACAATCGAATCGTTCAAGATCGTCCGCCAGTGCCTGGACGCTTTAATGGAACTGCCGGAGGGCGACATCATCACCGAGATCCGGGACGAGATCCCGGCCGGGCGGATAGCCATTTCAGCTGTCGAAGCGCCCCGGGGCGAGGACGTCCATTTTCTGCTGACCGGCGGCGATAACCGGCCCTACCGTTGGCGGGTGCGGTGCCCAACCTACCCCAACCTGCCCACCGTGCAGGTTATGGTCAAGGGCGAGCAGGTGGCCGACGTGCCGATCATCCTGGGCTCCATCGATCCCTGCTTCAGCTGCACCGAGCGGATGGAGGTGTGCGACCTTTCGACAGGGAAGGTCAGGATATACTCTCAGGAAGAACTGTTTAACTGGACCAAACGAAAGACTTGATGGAAATGTCCGGCAGGAAGCAACGATGACGATGGAGAAGCAATAATATAAGCAGGGCAACGTTGGAGAGGTCCAACAGGGAGGCAGGCAACGATAAACGTTCCATCGTTGAGCGGCTTCCAAAGCAAGACTACTCAAACATTGCAATACCGAACATATGGCATCTCCATCAAATAAATTTAAGAAGAACAGATCTTTTTATAAATAATACAAGTTAAAAGCGATATGCAGTCATTAGTAAAAATG